>DATBMU010000103.1:0-5768 GCA_036554665.1 Actinomycetota bacterium
CTCGGCCGGCACGTCGCCCTCGCCGAACGAGCGGATCGTGCGCCGGGCCGAGATCGCGACGAGCGGCGACTCGCGGAACAGGTCCTCGTCCGGGGGCCGGACCAGCTCGCGCGCGCGGCCGGGCTCCGTCTCGGCCGAGACTCCCCGGACGAGCGCCGCGCAGATCCGCGCGGCCTTCGCCATCACGAGCCCGCTCGCGGCCGCGACCTCGTCGGCGAGCGCCACCACCGTGGCGTCGAGCTCGCGGCCGTGGTGATCGGCGGTTCCGCGCAGGTCGACGAGCGCCGGCAGGCCGGCGCACCCGATCGCGACGTTGACGAGCCCCCGGCGCCAGGGCCGGCCGAACGTGTCCGTGACGACGACGCCGAGATCGACGCCGAGCCGCTCGGCGAGGCCGGCGCGGAGTCGCTCGGCCGACGCGTCCGGGTCCTCGGGGAGCAGCGTGAGGAACCCGGCCTCCACGTTCGACGCATCGACGCCGGCGTTCGCGCAGACGAACCCGTGCCGGGTCTCGGCGATCACGAGGTCGCCGCGCTGGGCCACGACCCGACGGGTCTCGCGCTCGACCCACGGGGAGCGGCCCCCGCCCTCGTCGCGGACGACGCGGCCTTCGGCCTTCGAGACGACCTTCTGGGTGACCGCGACGACGTCGCCGTCCCGGGTCCCGAGCCGCGACAACGGCTCGGCGAGGAGCGCCACGAGGTCGTCGCCGGGGGCGATCTCCGGCAGCCCGGCGACCGGGTAGACCTCGACCGTCACGGGAGGAGGGCGAGCGCGAGGCGCGCGACCTCGGCGGCCCGCTCGTCGTCGGTCATGATCGTGTCGGTGACGCCGACCCGGACGCCCGTCGCCTCGATCCGCGGGACGAGCGCGCGATCGGCCTCGTCGACGACCCACGCCGACAGCAGACCTTCGTAACACGCGGCCGCGCCGGCGGCGGTGACCTCGACCCCGGCCACCGGCATCAGCTTGTCCGCCATGCCGGCGAGCGGCGCCCCGCCTACGATCCCGCTGATGCCCACGACGCGGTCGCGTCGCGCGGCGAGGCCCTCCCGGATCCCCGGCACGGCGAGGATCGGCCCGAGCGAGGCGACCGGGTTCGACGGGCAGAGCACGATCGCGTCGGCCCCCCGGATCGCCTCGAGCACGCCCGGCGCGGGCCGGGCGGAGGCCGCGCCCTCGTACCGGACGCCCTTCACCTCGTCCCGGGCTCCCCGGCGGACCCAGTACTCCTGGAAGTGGAGGTCGAGCTCCGCGCCGTCGGCCACGACGACGACGCGCGTCTCGACCCGGTCGTCGCTCATCGGCAGCAGCCGCGATCCGACCCCGAAGCGGTCGGCGATCCGCGCGGTCACCTCGCTCAGCGTCTCGCCCGCCGCGAGCCGGTTCGTGCGGAACAGGTGCGTCGCAAGGTCGAGGTCGCCGAGGCCGAACCACGCGAGCTCCGGATCGAGAGTCCGCAGCTCCTCCGTCGCGCGGAACGTCTCTCCGCGGCGGCCCCAGCCGCGCTCGCGATCGAAGACGTCGCCGAGCCAGTAGGTCACGGAGTCGAGGTCGGGCGAGACGTGGAGCCCGTGCATCGTGACGTCGTCGGCGGTGTTCACGATGACGGCGACGTCGGAGGCAGGTACCACGCGGACGAGCCCGCGTAGGAGCTTCCCCGCGCCGATCCCGCCCGCGAGCGCCACGATGCGCACGGCGCCGAGCGTAGTACGCTCGCGGACCGATGGCCGAGCCCGCGAACCCGCAGGCCGCGCGGCGAGCCCTCGCCCGCGCCGCGGCCGGCAGGTCCCTGTCGGTCGACGAGGCGGCCATCCTGCTGCAGACGCGCGGCGAGTCGCTGGCCGAGCTGATGTCGCTCGCCTCCCGGCTCCGCGAGCTGGGGCACGGGCGCCGGATCACGTACTCGCGCAAGGTCTTCGTCCCGCTGACGATGCTCTGCCGCGATCGCTGCCACTACTGCACGTTCGCCAAGGCCCCGGCCCGGCTCGACGCGCCGTTCCTGTCGCCCGAGGAGGTGGTCGCGATCGCCGAGGGCGGCCGGAAGCTCGGATGCAAGGAGGCGCTGTTCACGCTCGGGGACCGCCCGGAGGACCGGTACGACGTCGCGCGCGAGTGGCTGGCCGAGCGCGGCTACGCCTCGACGCTGGAATACGTGCGCGCGGTCGCGATCCGCGTGATCGAGGAGACGGGCCTGCTGCCCCACCTGAACCCGGGGGTGATGTCGTACGAGGAGCTCGCGCGCCTGAAGCACGTGAGCGCGTCGATGGGGCTGATGCTCGAGACCTCCTCGGAGCGTCTGTCCGAGCGGGGAGGGCCGCACCACGGCTCGCCCGACAAGGTCCCGGCGGTCCGGCTCCGGACGATCGAGGACGCCGGGCGTCTCGGCGTGCCCTTCACGACCGGGATCCTCGTCGGTATCGGAGAGACCGCGCGCGAGCGCGCGGAGTCGCTCTTCGCGATCCGCGACCTCCACCGTCGCTACGGGCACGTGCAGGAGGTGATCGTCCAGAACTTCCTGCCGAAGCCCGGCACCGCGATGCACCGCTCGCCGCCGCCCGACGCCGAGGAGTACCTGGCGGCCGTGGCCACGGCGCGCGTCGTGCTCGGACCGCGCATGACCGTCCAGGCGCCTCCGAACCTGTCCGACGCGGACGGGCAGCGCCGGCTGCTCGACGCCGGGATCGACGACTGGGGCGGCGTGTCGCCGCTCACGCCCGACCACGTGAACCCCGAGCGACCCTGGCCGGCGATCGACGCGCTCGCGGCCCGGACCGCCGAGCGCGGGCTCGAGCTCCGCGAGCGCCTCACGATCCACCCCGCGTTCGCGCTCCGGCCGGATCCGTTCCTGGCGGGCAAGATGCGCGCGCCCGTGGACGCGCTTCTGGGCGAGGACGGGCTCGCCGCGGAGGGCCAGATCCCCGTGGGCGTTCCGTGGCAGGACCCCGACGTCCAGTGGAAGCCGCGCACGACCGACCTGACGTTCGACAAGGGCGGCGCGGGGCTGCGCGCCGACGCCGCCGAGGTCTACGGCGACCTCGCCGGGCTCGAGGTCACGCGGGACTGGGCCTCCGGGCTCGCCGCACCCGAACGGCTCGACCTCGAGGTGCGCGCGATCCTGCGCCGGGCCGCTCGGCACGAACCGATCTCCGACGAGGACGCCCTCGCGCTCTTCCGGGCGGAGGGAGCCTCGCTCGAGGCCCTCTGCCGGGTCGCCGACGACCTGCGCCGGGAGGCCGTGGGCGACGACGTCACGTACGTCGTGAACCGGAACATCAACTTCACGAACGTCTGCTATGTCGGGTGCCGGTTCTGCGCGTTCGCGCAACGCGAGGTCGATCCCGAGAGCTACACCCTCACGCTCGAGGAGGTCGCCGAGCGGGTGCGGGAGGCGGCGGCGTGGGGGGCGACCGAGGTGTGCATGCAGGGCGGCATCCACCCGGACCTGCCGGGCTCGTTCTACTTCGACCTGCTCGACGCCGTGAAGGCCGCGGCGCCCGAGATCCACGTGCACGCCTTCAGCCCGATGGAGATCCTGAACGGCTCGGCCAAGCTCGGCGTCTCGTTCCGCGAGTTCCTCGAGGAGTGCCGCCGCCACGGGCTCGGGACGATCCCCGGCACGGCCGCCGAGATCCTCGACGACGACGTCCGGTGGGTGCTCACGAAGGGGAAGTTGCCCGCGGACGCATGGGAGGAGATCGTCCGAACCGCGCACGCGCTCGGCATCCGGAGCTCGTCGACGATCATGTACGGGCACGTCGACGCACCCCCGCACTGGGTTTTCCACATCCGGCGACTCGCGCGGATCCAACGGGACACGGGAGGGTTCACCGAGTTCGTCCCGCTGCCGTTCGTCCATCAGAACGCACCGATCTACCTGGCCGGCAAGGCCCGACCGGGCGCCACCTTCGAGGAGAGCCGCCGGATGCACGCGATCGCCCGGATCCTCCTCGACGGAGTTATCCACAACGTTCAGGTGTCGTGGGTCAAGCTCGGCGTGGAGGCCTCGCAGGTGATCCTCCGCGGTGGCGCGAACGACTTCGGCGGCACGTTGATGGAGGAGACGATCAGTCGGATGGCCGGCGCCGAATGGGGCATCCGGATGGAACCGCACGAGCTCGACCATGCGATCCGCGCGATCGGCCGTCGCCCCGTGCAACGGACGACCATCTACGAACCCTTGCACCGCAACCCTTCGCAGGACGTCCCGATCGTCGACGACGACACGCTCGTCGCGGCGATGTGGGACTGATGCGCGCGCGTTCGGCACCGGAAGCCCGTTTCGGTCAAGGTGCTGTACCAGATACGTCAATCTGATTGATTGTCAGATTTCCCCCGCCGACCCCTTGCACAACGCGTCCGCGGTGTATTCGATTCGATGTGGGGACGCATGGAGAGGTGCTCCGGATCTCGGATCTCCCTCTTGTCAAGGAGGGAGCGGATACTTCAGAATCACACGCGTGTGATTCTGGGGGGAGAGAGCGGTGCATCACTACATCCCTTGGCAGGAACGGGCGCGGTGCCGAGAGCACGACCCCGAGGTCTTCTTCCCCGAGAAGGGAGGGTCATCGAGGGAGGCCAAGCGGATCTGCGCTGACTGCCCCGTTCGGATCGAGTGCCTGAACTACGCCCTGCGACGCGACGAGCGGTACGGGGTATGGGGAGGGATGAGCGAACGGGAACGGCGACGCCTGAAGCGCATGGCGTCCTGATCTGGAAAGGAAGGGGGTGACCGATGTCCCCAGCGAGGAAGAAGTCGACCGCCAAGAAGACGACGGCCCGGAAGAAGGCGACGACCCGGAAGCCGGCGGCGAGGAGGTCCATGGCGCGCAAGTCGACGGCCAGGAAGACGACGGCCAGGAAGTCCACGCGGAAGGCCGCGGCCAAGAAGACGACCGCCAAGAGGAAGACGGCGGCACGCAAGCCCGCGGCGCGGAAGACGACCCGACGCAAGACGGCGGCCCGCAAGCCTGCGGCGCGCAAGACTGCGGCGCGCAAGACGACCCGACGCAAGCCCGCGGCCCGCAAGTCGACGGCGAAGAAGCGCACCGCTGCACGCAAGACGACGGCGCGCAAGCCGGCCAAGCGGCGGACCGCCGCGAGGAAGCGGTAGCACGCCGATCACCAGACGGTTCGGAAGGGGGGCGAGCGCCCCCCTTCCGCGTTCCGGGGAGATGGGCGTGCTAGGCTCCCCGCCGCGCTCGAGCGCACCCCCATGGCCACGACGCAGGTAGAACGCACGTCCTCCCACGACGCCCTCCGAGATCCGAGCGTCCTCGTCGTGCTCGTCGCGCGGGACGCGGCCGGATGGCTGCGCGGCTGCCTGCAGTCGCTCGCGAACCAGTCGCACAGCCGGCTCGGCGTGGTGGCCGTCGACAACGACTCCTCCGACGGTACCCGCGACCTGCTCGTGCAGGCGCTCGGCGAGCAGCGCGTGATCCGGCTCCACGAGAACCGCGGGCTCGCCGGCGCGGTCCGCGCCGCCGTCGAGCTCCCCGCGGCGCAGGCGGCCGACTACCTGCTCGTCCTGCACGACGACACCGCGCTCGCCCCCGACGCCGTCGCGCGCATGGTCGAGGCGGGCGAGGGGGTCCACGGCGTCGAGCGCGTCGGGATCGTCGGGCCGAAGGTCGTCGACTGGGAGGACCCGAGGCTCCTGCGCGAGGTCG
The DNA here is from genome assembly GCA_036554665.1 of Actinomycetota bacterium. Classification (GTDB taxonomy): domain Bacteria; phylum Actinomycetota; class UBA4738; order UBA4738; family HRBIN12; genus CALGFI01. The sequence goes on from DATBMU010000103.1 coordinate 5,670, forward strand.
GCCGCTCGACGGACCGGTTCGGCCACCCCTACACACCGCTCCAGGAGGGCGAGCGCGACCAGGGCCAGTACGACCGGGTGCTGGAGGTCCTGTTCGTGT
>DATBMU010000132.1:0-12358 GCA_036554665.1 Actinomycetota bacterium
GCGTTCCGTTGGGCGCACAGCGTCCGTCGTGCTCGTGTTGCTCGTCGCCACCGTTGGGTTGGCGACCGCGAGCACGGCGCAGTCGGGCTTCACGGCCTCGCCGCTGGAGGTCGACGGCGCATCGATCGAGGGGACCAAGTCGCTCTCAGCGCAGCTGGCCCGGACCGACCGGAGCCTGTTGCGGCTGAACGGCTCTCGGCTCGTACCGGTCATCGTGAAGTTCGACTACGACGGCGCGGCGAGCTACACGGGAGCCGTCGAAGGCCTGCGGGCCACGAGCCCGAGCGTCACCGGCCGTTCACTCGTGGCCGGTCGGCCGGCGGTGAGCGCCTACACCGCCTACGTCGCGCAGCGGGAGGGTCAGATCCTGTCGGCGATCCGCGGCGAGATCGCGGGCGTCGAGGTCGGTCGCGCTTTCCGCATCGCGTACGGCGGCGTGGCGATGCGCGTCCCGGCGAACCGGATCCGGGACCTCCTGTCGGTGCCGGGCGTCGTCGCGGTCCAGCGGGACAGCCTCGAGCAGCCGCAGACCGACACGACCCCGGGGTTCCTGGGGGCGGATCAGGTGTGGCCGACGCTCGGCGGGCAGAACACCGCCGGAGAGAACGTGCTCGTCGGCGTCATCGACACGGGCGTCTGGCCGGAGCACCCCTCCTACCTCGACCCGGGCATCGACCCGCTGCCGGGGTCCTTCGGGTGCGAGTTCGGCGACGGGAGCGACCCGCTGCTCGGTGACCCGTTCACCTGCAACGACAAGCTCGTCGGCGCGTACGCGATGACCGACACGTACCTCGAGGTCTTCGACGCGCTGCCGGGCGAGTTCTGCAACAACGCGACCGGTCAGTGCTCGGCGCGCGATCCCGACGGGCACGGGACCCACACATCCTCGACCGCCGCGGGCAGCCCGATCGCCGACGCGTCGATCTTCGGGATCTCGCGCGGCGCGATCAGCGGGATGGCGCCCGGCGCGCACGTGATCATGTTCCGCGTCTGCCTCGACGAAGGCTGCTTCGAGTCCGACTCGATCGCCTCGGTCGAGCAGGCGATCCTCGACGGCGTCGACGTGATCAACTTCTCGATCGGGGGCGGCGCGAACCCCTACACGGACGCCGGCGAGCTCGCGTTCCTCGACGCCTACGCGGCCGGGATCCTCGTCAACGCCTCGGCCGGCAACGCCGGCCCCGGCGCGGCGACCGCCGACCACGGCGGCCCGTGGGTGAACACGGTCGCCGCCTCCACCTCGCCGCGGCACTTCCTGACCACCGTCCACCTCACGGCGAGCAACGGCGACACGCTCGACGCGGTGGGCGCCTCGATCACGCCGGGGATCCCGTCGGCGACGCCCGTGATCTCGGGCGGCGACGTGGCCGGCTACAACGACCCGACGTGCGGCACCCCGCTGCCGGCCGGGTCGGTGACGGGGCAGGTGGTGGTCTGCATCGGGCAGTTCAGCCGGAACCTCCGCGCGGCGAACGTCCTCGCGGGCGGCGGCGCCGGGATGCTCCTGGTCGTCCCGCCGCCGGGACCCGGCAACATGTTCACCGACAACTTCTGGGTGCCCACGGTCATGCTCAACTCGCCGGACCCGGGCATCGGGGTGCTGGACTTCGTCGACACGCACACCGGCATCCAGGCCACCTGGGCCACCGGCGCGCCGACGGCGGTCACGCCCGACGTGATCACCAGCTTCTCCTCGCGGGGACCGGTCGGCGACTTCTTGAAGCCGGACGTCACCGCGCCGGGCATCCAGATCCTCGCCGGACACACGCCGGAGCCCGTCAGCATCTTCGGTGGACCGCCCGGTGAGTTCTTCCAGGTCATCGCGGGCACGTCGATGTCCAGCCCGCACTCCGCCGGGGTCTCCGCCCTCGTGCGGGCCGTCCATCCGGACTGGACCCCGGGCCAGGTCAAGTCGGCGTTGATGACGTCGGCGGTCACGACGGTCTTCAAGGAGGACGGCGTCACGCCGGCCGATCCGTTCGACACGGGCGCGGGATCGATCCGCGCGAACCTGGCGGTCGACCCGACGCTGACGTTCGACGAGACGGCGACGAACTACTTCGCGGGGGCGGGCGACCCGCTCGGTCGGATCCACCTGAACGTGCCGAGCGTGAACGCCCCGCTGATGCCCGGGCTCATCACGACGAGCCGCACCGCGGTGAACGTCAGCAGCCAGCAGGCCCGGTACCGCGTGAGCGTCATCTCGCCGGCCGGGGCGAGCATCGCCGTATCGCCGCCGCAGTTCGTCGTCGGAGCGGGCGCGTCGGTGACGCTGTCGATCACGATCGACGGCGAGGGGCTCGAGGAAGGCCAGTACTTCGGCCGTATCAACCTCGTGCCGCTCTCGAACAAGGCGAACCCGGTCACGCTTCCGGTCGCCTTCTTCAAGACCCAGGGAACCGTGACGCTCTCGCACACGTGCGAGGACGCGTCGATCCCGGCCGGGACGAGCACGTCCTGCGCGGCGACGGCGACGAACTTCTCGCCGGTCCCCGCCGACTACGAACTGTCCGTGACCGGACCGAACCCGCGGCTCCTGAAGATCAACAACGTGTCGGCACCCGGCGTGCCGACCAGGAACGGCTTCGTGGCCAGCGGCACGCTCTCCGCGGCGCTCGGTCCGCCGATCGAGGCGATCACGCCCGGGGGCTCCCCGGCCGGCTATCTGCCGCTGTCGCTCTTCAGCGTGCCCGCGATCCCGATGACGGACGAGACGCTGGTGAACCTGACCGTGCCGGCGTACACGTTCGGGACCGAGGCGTACGACACGGTGGCGGCGACGTCGAACGGGTACGCGGTCGTCGGCGGGGGAGAGTCGACGGACCTGAGCTTCGTGCCGCAGGTGTTCCCGAACCCGGCGAGGCCCAACAACGTCCTCGCTCCCTTCTGGACGGACCTGAACCCGGCGACGGGCGGCGCGTTCCGCGCGGCGGTCCTGACGGACGGGGTGGACGACTGGATCGTGCTCGACTGGGACGGCGTCCCGACGTTCGGGACGACGCAGACGCAGCAGTTCCAGATCTGGATCCAGACGACCGCGGAGTCGATCACGTACGCGTACGGGACGATCACCGGCTCGGGATCCTCGGACGGCCTGACGGTGGGCGCGGAGAACCGTGACGGCACGAGCGGGGTCAACCTCGGCTCGGTGCCGGCCTCGGGCAGCGACTACACGATCACGGCCGGCGCGCCGATCGCGGGCGGCACCGTGACGGTCACGTACGACGCCCTCGGCCGTGTGCCCGGGGTGTACGACCTGCCGGCACGGCTCGTGACGAGCATCACGCCGGGGGTCACATCGGAGGTGGTGACGATCCAGGTCACCTGAGATCCGAGGACGAGACGCAGGGGGCGGTCCCGCGGCGCGGGGCCGCCCCTCGTCCGTCCGGGATCGCGTGGGCCGTCGCCCGCGAGCTCAGGTGAGCTCGACCGGGTCGCCCACGCGCACGACGCCGGGCTCGAGCACGTCGGCGTAGACGCCGAAGTGCACGTTCCCCTTCGACGAGGGCGTCCGGTAGCCGCGGATCACCTTCAGCGTCGGGAAGTCCTTGGTACCCGTGTCCGGGTTGAGCGTGGTGACCACGCACCGGGGGACGGGGTCGCCGACGCGCAGGAGCGCCTCGCCCACGCGGATCTCGCGCGTGCGCCAGGTGTCCTCCTCGTGGGGTTCGCTCACGCCCTCGACCTCGAGCGTCATCCGGAACCGCGCGGGCGAGAGCGGGCCACGATGGTCGCCGCGGCGCGCCAGCTCCTGGACCGACTCGTGGGAGACGAGCGTGACCGGTCGCACGTCGAGCGCTTCCCCCTCGCGGTCCGGGCGAGCCAGGAGGATCTCGTGGCCCGTGTAGTCGGAGAGCGCCTCGGTGAAGTCGCCTTCGACCACGTGTGCGGGCACGTCGCGCCCGTAGAAGTCCACGACGAGCGCTCGCCCGTCCGCGACCGTGCTCCCGGAGACCACGATGCCGTTCGGCAGGCGCAGCTCGAGCCACTCGCGCTCGGGGTCGTACGCGGCTCGGATCGGCAGGATCGGCGCCTTCGTCGCTCCGGAGAACCGGCGCCCGTTCCCGTCGACGAAGAAGAAGGCCCGGTCGCCGACGGCTCCGCCACGCTCGAGACGGATCCGCTCCGGATGGTGCAGGGACGTGGACTTCACCGGCGTGACGTTCAGGCGGGCGACCCTCGGCATGGGCTCACGCTACCAGCGTCCACCGACGAACCCGTGCCGGACGGCCCCGAGCGCAAGGAGCGGTGGGCCCCCGGAGCGCGGGAACGTGCGTGATAGCGTTCGATCGATGCCGCCGGAGCCGCACGCGGACCTCGCGTCGCTGTCGTTCCTCCTCGGGACCTGGCGCGGCGAGGGGGAGGGGGAGTGGCCGCGCGGCGAGCCTTTCGCCTACGGCGAGGAGCTCACGTTCGAGCACGCCGGGGAGCCCTACCTCCTGTACGCGCAGCGGAGCTGGACGCTCGACGACGAGGAGCCGATCCACTTCGAGCGGGGCTTCTTCCTCCCCGCGGGACCTGGTCGCGTCGAGCTCGTGCTCGCCCACCCCCTGGGCATCGCCGAGGTCGCCGAGGGGACCGTGGCCGACGGCGTGATCGAGGTCGAGACGACGGCGGTCGCGCTCACCGGCACGGCGAAGGCCGTGACCGAGCTCTCCCGCCGGATCGTGGCCGAGCGCGACGTCCTGCGGTACGAGCTCCACATGGCGATGCGCGACATCGCGCTCACCTCGCACGTGCGATCGCGCCTGTCGAGGGTGTGAGCTCGGCGATGGGCCGCCGACGGTGGCTCGCCCCGAGCTCGATCTACCTGGCGCTGTCGCTCGTGGGCATCGCGGGCGGGGGCGTGCTGTGGCTCGCGGACGCCCACGACGCGGCGAACCTGGTGTGGGCCGTCACGACGGCGATCGGCATCCCGCCCCTCGCGTGGGAGGTGCTGCGCGGGATCGTGCGGCGCCAACCCGGGGTCGACCTGATCGCGCTGCTGGCGCTGATCGGGGCGCTGGCGTTCGAGGAGTACCTCGCGGGCGCGCTGATCGCGTTCATGCTCGCGAGCGGCCGCGCGCTCGAGGACTTCGCCGAGGCGCGCGCGCACCGGGAGCTCTCGGCGCTCCTCGCGCGAGCGCCGCGCAGCGCCCACCGCTACGACGGCGAGACGCTCGGCTCGGTCCCGATCGAGCGGGTGGAGCCGGGCGACCGGCTCCTCGTGATGCAGGGCGAGGTCGTTCCGGTCGACGGGATCGTCGAGGCCGACTCGATCGTCCTGGACGAATCGGCCTTGACCGGCGAGTCGCGCCCGGTGGCGCGCGCCCGCGGTGAGCAGATCCGGAGCGGAGCGTTGAACGCGGGGGCGGCCTTCGACGTGCGAGCGATCGCGACGGCCGCGGAGAGCACGTACGCCGGCATCGTCCGGCTCGTGGAGGAGGCGCAGCGCGAGAAGGCACCGTTCGTCCGGCTGGCCGATCGCTACGCGCTGCTGTTCATCCCGGTCACGCTGGTGATCGCCGGCGCCGCCTGGGCGATCACCGGCGACGAGGTGCGGGCGCTGGCCGTGCTGGTGGTGGCCACGCCGTGCCCGTTGATCCTCGCCGCGCCGATCGCGATCGTCGCGGGCATCTCCCGCGCCGCCAAGCGCGGCATCATCGTCAAGGGTGGCGGTGCGCTCGAGACGCTCGCGCGCGGCCGCATCCTGCTGTTCGACAAGACCGGAACGCTCACGGTGGGCTCGCCAGAGCTCGCTGACGTCGAGGTGTTCGGTGACCACGACCCCGACGAGGTCCTCCGGCTCGCCGCCTCGCTCGACCAGGTCTCGCCCCACGTGCTCGCGACGGCGATCACGGCCGCGGCGCGTGACCGGGGGCTCGCGCTGTCCTTCCCGGAGGACGTCCACGAGGAGGGCGGGTCGGGGATCCTCGGCACGGTCGGGGGAAGGAAGGTGGCGCTCGGCAAGGCCTCGTGGGTGGCCGGCGGGCAGCCCCTGCCGGAGCAGGCGCGCACCCTTCGGCGTCGGGTGGCGATGGAAGGCTCGTCGTGCGTGTTCGTGGCCGTCGACGGCTCGGTGGCCGGGGCACTGGTCCTCGACGATCCGATCCGCGCCGACACGCCGAGGGTGATCCGCTCGCTCCGGCGCGCCGGGATCCGGCGCGTGGTGATGGTCACGGGCGACCACCCGGACGTCGCCGAGTCCGTGGGGATCGCGCTCGGCGTCGACCGGATCCTGTCCGAGCGGGACCCGGCCGACAAGGTCGACGCGGTCCGAGCCGAGGGCGAGCAGGGCGTCACGATCATGGTGGGCGACGGCGTCAACGACGCGCCGGCGCTCGCGGTCGCCGACGTGGGCGTCGCGATGGGGGCCCGCGGGGCGACGGCCTCGAGTGAGGCGGCGGACGTCGTGCTCGTGATCGACCGGCTCGACCGGGTCGCGGAGGCGCTCCGGATCTCGCGCCGCTCCCGCGGGATCGCGCTGCAGAGCGTGCTCGCCGGCATGGGCATGTCGTTCGCGGCGATGTTCCTCGGCGCGTTCGGTCTCCTCGCGCCGGTCGGCGGGGCGCTCGTGCAGGAGGTGATCGACGTCGCGGTCATCCTGAACGCGCTCCGGGCCCTCGGCGGCGGCCGGCGGGGTCGCCCGACGACGATCCCCGGCTCGCACGTCGGCGACCGCTTCCGGGCCGAGCACCGCGAGTTCGGGCCCGAGCTCGCGAGGATCAGGACCGTGGCGGACCGGCTGGACCGGTTCACGCCGGCCGAGGCCAAGGTCGAGCTCGAGCGGATCCGCGCCTTCCTGCTCGAGCGGCTGCCCCGCCACGAGCAGGAGGAGGAGCAGGCCGTCTACCCGGTGGTCGCGGAGCTGATCGGCGGGGAGGACCCGATGGCGTCCATGGAGCGTGCGCACCTGGAGATCGAGCACCTGTCCCGCGTGTTCGGCTACCTCGTGACCGACCTGCCGGAGGAGGGCCCGGGGCCGGAGGACCTGGTGGACCTGCGGCGGGTGCTCTACGGGCTCCACGCGATCCTGCGCCTGCACTTCGCGCAGGAGGAGGAGGCCTACTCCTGGCTCGCGAGCGATCAGCCGGTCGGAGACGCCGCGGCCTGAGCCGGCAGCCACACCCGGAACGACGCCCCTCCGCCCTCCCGCTCCTCCACCCACGCGCGCCCGCCGTGCATCTCGGCGAAGCGGGCGACGAGCGCCAGCCCGATCCCAACGCCCGGCGAGTGCTCGGGCGTCGCCGCCTGGCGGAACGGCTGGAAGATCTCCTGTCGCTGCTCGGTCGGTACGCCCGGGCCGTCGTCCTCGACGAGGATCAGCGCGCCGTCGTCGGTCGCTCGGACCGAGACCCAGATGCGCGCGTCCGCCGGCGTGTGCCGGACGGCGTTCGCGAGCAGGTTCTCCACGATCCGCTCGATCTTGGCGGCGTCAACCTCCATGTCCAGCGCGCACGCGTCGATCGAGACGTCCCGCCCGGCGGCGAGCTCCGTCTCGTGCACCACGCGGGTGACGAGCTCGCCGAGGTCGACCGGTCGCAGGATCGGCTCCACGAGCCCCCGCGAGAGGCGGTCCAGATCCAGGAGGTCGGTGACCAACCGGTCGAGCCGCCGCGCGTTCGAGGCGATCCTCGCGGCGAGGTCCTTCGCCTCGGCCTCGTCCAGCGTGTGGTGCTCGAGCGTGACGGCGAGCCCCAGGATCGCCGCGAGGGGCGTCCGGAGGTCGTGCGAGACGGCCGCGAGGAACGCGTTCCGCACGTCGTCGATCGCGCGGAGCTCGGCGGCGGTCTCGCGCTCGGTTCGAACGTCCCGTTCGAGCTCGGCCACGCGGGCGCGGAGCCGGCGGAGCTCGTCGTCCGGATCGACCGAGGCCGCGTCCGGTCGCGGTGTGGAGGAGGTCACGCCGGCATGCTATCGGGCGGCGGCCCGGCCCCCGTCCCGGCGCTGCTGCCCGCCTGACAGGACGGGCACCAGTACACGATCCGCGCGGCCTCGCCCTGACGGCGTGAGCGGATCGGCGTCCCGCACCGCCGGCAGCGCCGTCCGGACTTCCGGTAGACGGCGAGCCCGCCCGGCGTCGTGCTCCGCGGCCCGCCGTCGAGGTTGCGGCGCAGCAGCTCCGACGCGGTCGCGTAGAGCTCGCGACGCACGTCCGGGCCGAGGTCGCCCACCCGCGCGAACGGATCGACCCCGCAGGCGAACAACGTCTCGCAGCGGTAGACGTTCCCGATCCCGCTCGCGACGCGCTGGTCGAGCAGGGCGACACCGATCTCGGTCTCCGCTGGGAGCCGGCCGAGCCGCGCGAGGACCTCGTCGAGATCGACCACCGGCGAGCAGAGGTCGGGCCCGAGTGCCGCGAGCCATGGATGGCGCGAGAGGTCTCGCTCGCGCAGGAGCTCGACGACGGGAGCTTGGAAGCAGACGGCCTGGGCGTCCGGGACCTCCACGACCGCTCGGACCTGATGGGCGGGACGGCGCCACCTCCCGCCGGTGGGATAGACGTGCCAGGAGCCCGACATCTGCATGTGCGTGTGCAGCACGCGCCCGTCGTCGAACGCGATCAGGAGGTGCTTGCCTCGCGCCTCGACCGAGCGGACCCGAACGCCGTCCTCGAACGGCGCGTACCGTCGCCGGGGGGTCTCGAACCGGACCAGCGGCTCGCCGGCGAGCGCCGTCCGGAGCGCGGCGGCCGTGCGGAAGATCGTGTCGCCCTCGGGCACGCCGGCAGGATAGGCGACGAGCCGTTAGGCGGGTTCCGTGAACGTGAGGAAGTAGCCGTTGGGGTCTCGGAGCCCGAGCTCGCGAGCACCCCACTCTCGGACCTCTGGTCCCCACGCCGGAGCCGTGTGGTCCTTGATCTGCTCGTAGAAGGCCTCGACGCTCGCCGGACGGAAGTAGATGGTCCCGGTGAAGGCGGGCGACTCCGGCCACGGGGTCTCGCCGCCGAGGAACTGCAGGATCACGCCGTCTCGGGCTACCTCACAGAACGTCGGCTCGCCCGGATCGGGGAAGACGTCCCGGATCTCGAACCCCATGCGCCGGTACCACTCGATCGTCTCGGCAACGTCCGTGGTCTTGAGCATCGCGACGAGCGAGTCAGGCACGAAGTCATCCTATATCGAGAGCTCACCAACCCTTCGGTCTGCGAGAACGCGACGACAGCTCTTGTGTGCGCTGCGCGTTATCGGGTATGCCGCGATCTCGGATCGGCGGAGGTGGGGCGGCCATGGAGAACGCGGTGCTCGAGGCGTACGAGCGACTCGTGAGCGCCTTCCGCGAAGGGCGCGATAAGTTCGGGAGCTTCGCCGACGAGGCGACGATCGTCGATGGTGGTCGGTGGTTCGGCTCGCTGGCCGAGTACCGCGCGGCATGGGACGCGTGGACGGAGAGGGTGGGCCACCTCCCGACCCCCGTCTCTGTCGAGACGCGAGTCATGAGCCTGCGGATGCTCGGCGATACGGCCGTGCTGATCCACTCGATCGAGAGCCGAGAACGGATCGACGCCGAGGAGGAAACCGAGCGCGAGATCGAGACGATCGTGTTCGGTCGGCAGCCGGACGGTCGGTGGCTCATCGTGCATCAGCACCTCTCGCCCCAGCCTGAATGATCGATCGGCCCACCGTATCTGCCGCTGCTATCAGGTGGGGCCTGGCGCCATGCCGGGGGCAACGGGGGCCAGCCCCGATTCCTCTCGCTCTTGTCCAAAGGCCGGAACCGAGGAACGAACGCTTTGGTGGGCGGGGTGCGCGGATGTACCTAGAGCCGGTAGGCAACCGGAAAGCTGACACTCTAAGGCTCATTCCATTCTTCCATGGGACCCACCTCTTGCCGCAAGGCCCCCCTCGTGCGCGACACTCGCGACCTCTGGCTGAAGGAAAGGGCTCACCTTCGTGGACGACACACCGTTGCGTTTCGAGTTCACAGTCCCCGATGGGATCGACTTGCCAGAAGCCCCACCCGGAGGGAGGACGGTCGTCGGCGGAGAACCGGATCCCTTCCTGGAACGCCTACGGGCCGCTCTAGGAGACGATCCCCGGTGGATCGAGAAGGGAGTGGCGATCGCTCTGCCAGACCAGGCTCACCCCCGGGGGCCGCATATCGTTGTTTGGGTGGTTCCCGCCGCCGACACGGACGCTGGTGTCGTGCAGGCGGGCGTCGACGAAGTTGTTTCCGACGTCATCCCAGGCGTCACGTTGCGAGGGACGCAGCGAACCTGGCGCTGAAACTCCCAAGCGTCCCTAGCCCCCGGCTGGCATGCAATGGCAATGGCACGCCGAGAGCGCGACTTCCTCGATCAAGCCGCCTGCGCCGTCACCGAGCAGGCCGCGAGGGCCGAAGCGCGATGTTCGGGCTGCGATAGAGAGAACATCGTGGTGCGCACGAGTGTTCGCGGATGTCCCTGGAATCCCGCCTGGCAGATGAGGGTCGGGACCCTTGACCCTGATGTGAGAGCCCCGCGCGTGATGAGCTGGATGCGAGAGACGAGAGAGGGTCATGATGACCGACGTTCGCATCCGGTCGGGCGCGGAGCGACCCCCCTCCTCACCCGGATCCATCGCGGGGGCTCGCGATTCCAGGCTCTCGCGCTACTGCTTGTGGTGGGTTGTGGCCGCGCCGTTCGTAGGGCTTGTCCTCGCGGAGATCCTCAACCTTGGAGCCGAGGGCGACTGGGAGTTCTGGAGAGCCGCCGCCCTGGGCGCTCTGATGATGGCTCCCTTCGCTGTCGGCGCGTACCTAGGGCTGCGGGCGGTCCTTCGCGGGTTCCGGGCAGGCTGGGTTGGCTTCGCGGCCAACCTCCTCTTGGGGGTGCTCGCGATCGGCATGCCGATCTCAGAGTCACTGGTGGGCTGAACCCGTCCGACGCTCGCGGAAGGGGATTGGTCGGCTGCGCGAGTGTTCGGGGATGTCCCTGGAAGGCAGGAGCCGGCCTAGGACGACGTCGTCGGGCGCGCCGCGATCGCGATCAAGTCCGCCACCACCTCGTCGAGCGGTCGGCTGGCATCCAGCTCATGCGTGCAGCCCTCCCTGAGGAGAGGCTCAACCGTGGCGAGGTCATCCAAGATCATCCTTCGTTCCACTGCCGCCTTCCCGTAGCTATTCGTCGTTCTCCGCGCGATCCGGTCGAGGATCACGTCAGGAGGGGCGCTGAGCAGGACGACCGCGTTGAAACGGTCGTAGAACTTCGACTGGTTCCTCACGCACCCTTGAACGAAGAGCGAGCGACCATCATCCGAGTCCAGCAGTCCGGCGATCCTCCCCTCGACCCAGAGCCACTCCCCGCGGTGCACCTCGTCGGAGGACTCCGGGTACTCGCGATACTCGCGCCAGCCTGGATCATCCGTGTCCACGACGCGGAAGCCGCGTCGGCCGAGTTCGGCGAGCGCCGACGACTTGCCGGTTCCCGACATGCCGGTTATCAAGATCCTCGACATCGGGACAACGCTACCGAGCAAGAGCGACGGTGGAACCGTATGTGCGCGAGCGTTCGCGGATGTACCTGACCGTGCGGATCAGGGAACGCCGGGATGGCGACGCGCGTCGACGACCGGCTCGGGCGCGTGCCACACGGCCTCGACGTTGTTCTGATGCAGGTCGTTGACGAACGCCGCGTAATACCGCTCGGAGTATTGCGTCCAGACCCCGGGCTCGCCGCGGATGGTCGCGCCGTTCGCGACGGCGGCGGCGAAGAACGCATCCACGGCGTCCCGACCCTCGGCGGAGAACGCGACATGCGTCGCTGCGGTCACGGGCTCCCCCCGGCAGATCGTGAAGTCGTCCAGGTCCTCGGGCCCGTACGACACACAGTCCTCCTGAACGTAGAGCTCCTCGTAGCCGAGCGGGGCGAGGGCGGCGGTGTAGAGTCGCCGGCTCGCGTCCAGGTCTGCCACGACGAAGAGCACATGATCGACGACGACGCGGCGAACCACCATCGGTACACGCTATCAACGCCGGCCTGGTTCGCGCGCTATCCCCGGAGCACGAGGCCGCGGTAGCCGTCGACGAACCCGACCGCCCGCAGCTTCTCGGCGAACGCCGAGTCCCCCGGCGAAGCGCCGTCGATGCGGGTGAGCTCGATCCGGCGGAGGCGCCCGTCCTTCACGAGCGCGGAGAGCGCGTCGACCCAGTCCGTCGACGTCGCGGTCTCGAAGGTCACGAGCGTCCTCGCCCCGCGTTCGAGGTAGGTGGCCGGGACGCCGTCGACGAGCACGACGTACGCGCCAGCCGCTCGCGCGGGCCGACCTTCGCTCTCGGGCCAGGGGAGCGCGGCCCCGTAGGGCTGCGCGGGATCGGCCGCCGCGAGGGCGAGCACGCCGGCCTCGCGACCCGGCTCGCGCAGGCCCCGGATGCGCTCGACGGCGCCGGGCACGGCGAACTG
>DATBMU010000023.1:0-4738 GCA_036554665.1 Actinomycetota bacterium
AGCCTCCTTCCACATCGCCGGACCGGCGGACCGGCCCGTGCAACGCGGGCGGGGTCCCCGGTCCTCCCTACGACGGGCACCGTGTGCGGTTGCTGTATAGCACCGGGTCTGGGCGTGGGCGAATCGAAGAGGCGACGCCCCGGGTGTCGGATCGGCGACAGCGGGGCGCGGTCACGTCGAGCGAGCGAGGGTCGGGCTATCGTAGGGCCCCTTCGCGATGCGGGAGGCTCGGGTGGGTCCGGCGGACGGCCGAGAGAGCGCGTTCCGAAGACACGTTCGGGAGTTCGTGTTCCGGTGGGTCCGGCGTCCCCTGCAGGCCTACGGGTGGCCCATCGTCAGCGCCCTCGCGATCTTCACTCTCGTGCTCGGGACGTGGGGGTTCCGGCTCCACCCGGCGACCCAGGACGGCTCGGTCGCGGACAGCCTCTACGCCTCGATCCAGCTCTTCACGCTCCAGCCGCAGGCGGCGCCGCCGCTGCCCTGGCAGCTCGAGCTCGCGCGGTGGCTGGCCGTGGTGGTCGCCGTCGGCGCCACGGTGGGCGCCCTGCTCGTGATCCTCCGCGACCACCTCTCGTGGATCCGGGCTCGCTCCGCTCGCGGCCATGTGCTGATCTGCGGGCTCGGCCGGTGCGGAGCCCGGCTCGCGCTCGCGTTCCGCGACCGTGGCATCCGCGTGGTCGCGATCGAGAAGAGCCTCGCCGTGCCGGGGGTGGAAGCCGCGCGGCGCGCGGGCGTCATCGTCCTGCCGGGGGACGCCGCCGAGCCGACGATCCTGCGCCGGGCGGGGCTCCACCGTGCTCGGACGCTCATGGCGATCTGCGGCGACGACGGGATGAACGTCGACGTCGTCGCGAACGCTCACGAGCTGATCCGGCCCGATCGCCCGCGGCCGCTGAGCTGCTTCGCGCACGTCGTCGATGCCGACGTGCGCCGGTTCCTGCGGGAGTTCGCGGTCCGGACCCCGAAGGCGCCGGTGTTTCGGCTCACCCCGTTCGACGTGTCCGAGCTCGGGGCCCCCGGGATCCTCGTGGATCACCCGCCCTTCGATGCCGACGGCCGGACGGAGCTCGGACCACCGCACGTCCTGGTCGTCGGGCTCGGACAGACCGGCATTCGGCTGATCCTCGGCGTGGCGCAGCTCTGGGCGACGACGTCGGTCGGCTCCGAGCGGCCGCTGCGGGTCACGGCGATCGACCGGGGCGCCGAGGTGGCGGTGGCGTCGCTGCTCGCGCGCTCGCCGCGCCTGCGAACCCTCCTGTCGTTGGAGGCCCTCAACGAGGACGTGGACTCTCCGCTGTTCGCCGAGCACCTGGCGGGCATCCAGGACGCGACCGGCGTGTACGTGTGCCTCGATGAGGAGCTCCGCGGCCTGCGCACGGCGTTGATCCTGCGCCGAGCCCTGCGGGACCCGGCCGTGCCGATCATCGTTCGCACGACCGAGCGCACGACCCTGTCGACGTTCCCCACCGGGCTCCAGTCCTCGCAGGTGAACGTGCGGATCTTCCGGATGCTCGACCGGGTCTGCACGCCCGAGATCATCGTGCAGGGGACGAACGAGGTGCTGGCGCGCGCGATCCACGAGGAGTACCTGCGCACCGAGCGGGCGAGAGGGACCGATCCAAGCACGAACCCGTCGATGGTCGAGTGGGACGCGCTCCCGGAGTTCCTGAAGGAATCCTGTCGTGACCAGGCCGCCCACACGGGATCGAAGCTCCGGCAGATCGGCTGCGACATCGTCGGCCTGGCCGAACTCGACGAGTCCCCGCAGGTCGACCTCTCGCCGGCGGAGATCGAACGGCTCGCCGAGCTGGAGCACGATCGGTGGCGGCGGGAGCGGGTGGCCGCCGGGTGGAGGCTCGGACCGCAGAAGGACCTCGACCGCAAGCGAACCCCGTACCTGGTCCCCTGGGACGAGCTCCCGGAGGAGAGCAAGCAGCGCGACCGGAACATGGTCCGCCGGCTCCCGGCGTTCCTCGCCAAGGCCGGTTTCGCGGTGATCCGGTTGGAGGATCGCGCATCCGAGGAGCCCGAGGACGCGGCCCGCCCGTTGTTGCCCCCGAACGTCCCGGCGGCGGAGCGCGACGGATCCGGCTCGAGCCGCTAGGCGGCCTGCCAGTCCGGTTGCGACTCGAGCTTGTTCCCGCTCGTCAGCTGCACCAGGTCGGTCCCGTCCGGAGCGATGAGGTACAGGTCGCAGGTGAAGTCGGCGCAGCGAGCCATGACGATCCGGGTGCCGTCCGGCGAGAACGACGGCCAGAACTCCTCCATGGCGTCGTCGGTGAGCCGGCTCGCGCCCGTTCCGTCCGCCGCCATCACGAACGCCTTCACGCCGAGGTCCCGCGTCTCGCGCGCGAACACGATGCGCTCGCCGTCCGGCGACCACGAGCCCTGGAGGTCCTGCACGTTGTTGTCGGTCAGCCGCGTGAGGTTCGAGCCGTCGGGATCCATCACGAACAGCTCTTCGTTCTTCAGTCGGTACCCGCCCTTGGGTCCCACGCGAGAGAAGAGGATCGAGCTCCCGTCCGGCGACCACTCGGGGGCGCGCTCGACGATCCGCGGCGACGTCGTCAGCCGCGTCAGGCCGGAACCGTCGCGCTGCACCACGTAGAGGTCGTTGCCCTCGGCGCTGCTGTGCTGGAACACGATCGTCGCCCCGTCGGGTGACCACGCCGGGCTCAGGTTGAAGCCCGGATGGAATTGCGTGACCGCGGTGACGTCGGACCCGTCCGCTGCCATCACGAAGATGTCCGTCTTGTTGCTCGGCCGGCGGCCCGAGAACGCGATCGTCGATCCATCGGCGGACCACGCGGGATCGCCGGCGTCCCGACGCACGAGCGTGAGGCCCGACCCGTCCGCTTCCATCACGAAGATCCGCTCCGGACGCGTGAACGCGATCTGACCGTTCGATCCCGGGAAGACCGCGGCGGCCGGCGTCGTCGCCAGCAGCAGCCCGATCGTCCCGAGCACGATCGCGGCGCCGCGAGCTCGCGTCATGCCGGGATGATAGTCAGGCGAGCGGAGAGCCAGAACGTGCCCTGGACCACTCCGCCCACCCGGGGCTCGCCCTCCACCACCTCCGGGTCGGCCACGACGTCGTACTCGCCGGCGAGCGACCTCGTGTGCACGTGCCAGAAGCGACGTCCGGTGTGGCGGTTGACACGGTGATCGGCGGCGAGCACGACGCCCGTGAAGAAGGCTTCCGCCTGCGAGGTCGACGATCCCGACCCGGTGGCGGCGCCCAGGACCGACCCGGGGACGAACGACTGGGGCGCGAACCCTCGCCCGAAGCCGGTTCCCCAACGCTCGCGCTGACCGGCCTCGTACTCGGACTCGTTCTGCCAGCACTCGAGGTGCCTCGCGAACGCGGCCACCTGCAGCTCGGCGACCACCGGCGGTTGGAGGCGGCCCGCGGACACGTCGAAGTCCGGCACGTCGGCGTCGAACGGGTACGCGCCGCTCTCGGGATCGTCGTCCTGCGGATCGACCCACACGGAGATCGAACCCTCCATCACGTGTTCGGGGTCCCGCCGGGAGCCGACGATGGCGGCACGGAGCCTCGCCGGCCCGGCGAAGTGCGGCTCCAGGCCCGCGATGACGCCCCTTCGAACGTGCACCCACAGTTGCTCACCGGGCTCGGGCCACACGACGTACGTCCCGGACGGGACTTCGACCGCCCGCCCGCGTTCGATCGCCGTCTCCGCTAGGGCCTTGATCTGGTCGAACGTCACGCCTTCGAACCCGATCGAGGAGAAGTCGCTCGCCATGCCGCTCAGCCCGGCGCGCCGAACGCGCGGAACGGTTCGGGCTCGTAGCCGTCGAGGAACGTCGCCCACGCCGGGAGCGCGTCGCGGACCGCTGCGTCGTCCTTGACGAGCCACGCCAGGTGGCGGAAGGCGTGCTCGAGGACCTGCGCCGCACCGATCTCCGGCGGCGGGCCCATCGCGTCGCCGCGCGCGAGCTCGGCCCGCGCGACCGGTTCGTCGGCCAGGTTCTCGTTGAGCTCGCCGGGTGGCTCGACCGCGACCACGTACGTGAGGACGACGCGGCCGCCCTCGAGCCGCCAGGACGTGGAATGCACGAGCAGCGGGACGAGGTCGTACCGACGCGCGGCGGCCAGGACGATGTCACCCGGTTGTTGGTCGGCGGGCCAGCCGACCCGGAGCGTCGTCGCGTGGATCGGCCGGAGGTGATGCGCCCCGTCGGGAGCGAGGTAGACGAACAGCGCCTCGAGCGACTGCGAGACGATCTGGCTCGACCACGCGACGTTGGTCAGCGCGGGGACGATCTCGACGACCGGCTCAGGATCTCGGGGCATCGCCCGGGACGTCGATCGGCACGGCGTTGGCGAGGATCTCCTCGCGCGTCTTGCGGACCCCGTGGTCCTCCCACGCGTGCCGGGTGAGCTCCTCGACCACCTCGTCGTCGGTCCCGCGAGCCACCCAGCCGCAGAGGCAGGTGACCTCCTTCAGCATGAGCACCTCCCGCACCCGCGCCTGGGGCCGGACGGTAGCACGGCCCGTGCCTGTGACGGCGCCGAAATACCCACTTCCGAGCATGGCATCGCCTCGACCGCGACCGATACCTGACGGAAGGAGAGGAACGCCATGCGGGAGCACGTCGAGCGGCGCACCCATCGCCACGATCGGCGCGACGGCGACCCGACCGTCGGGGCCGTCGAGACCGCGCGCGCCGAGGATCTGAAGGCCGATCTCGACGAGATCCTCGACGAGATCGACGA
>DATBMU010000039.1:0-17114 GCA_036554665.1 Actinomycetota bacterium
GAGTTCCACCAGGCGGTCCGAGAGGTCGTCCTGTCGCTCGAACCGGTCCTGGAGCGAGCACCGCACTACCGCGAGGCCAAGGTGCTCGAGCGGATCGTGGAGCCGGAGCGGGTGATCATCTTCCGGGTGCCCTGGGTCGACGACGGCGGGCACGTGCACGTGAACCGCGGGTTCCGCGTCGAGATGAACAGCGCGATCGGACCCTACAAGGGCGGGCTGCGGTTCCACCCCACCGTCTACCTCGGGCTGCTGAAGTTCCTCGCGTTCGAGCAGGTGTTCAAGAACGCCCTCACCACCCTCCCCATGGGAGGCGGCAAGGGCGGCGCAGACTTCGACCCCAAGGGGCGGTCCGACCAGGAGGTCATGCGCTTCTGCCAGTCCTTCATGACCGAGCTCCAGCGCCACATCGGGGCGCACACCGACATCCCCGCCGGCGACATCGGCGTCGGCGGACGGGAGATCGGCTACCTCTTCGGCCAGTACAAGCGCGTCAAGAACGAGTTCACCGGCGTGCTCACCGGCAAGGGCGTCGAGTGGGGAGGCTCGCTGATCCGGCCGGAGGCCACCGGGTACGGCGCCGTGGACGTCGCGCACGAGATGCTCGGCACTCGTGACGACAGCCTCGAGGGCAAGACCTGCCTCGTCTCCGGGAGCGGCAACGTGGCCCAGTACACGATCGAGAAGCTGCTCGACATGGGCGCGAAGCCGGTCACGATGTCGGACTCGGACGGCTTCATCCACGATCCGGCGGGGATCGACCGCGAGAAGCTCGCGTGGACGATGGAGCTGAAGAACGTCCGCCGAGGGCGCATCCATGAGTACGTGGACGCGTTCCCCGGCGCCACGTTCGCCGCGGCCGACCCCACCTCGGACGCGAACCCGCTCTGGAGCGTCCCGGCCGAGTGCGCCTTCCCAAGCGCGACGGAGAACGAGATCGGCGGCAAGGACGCGGCGAACCTGCTGAACGGCGGCGTGTTCGTCGTCAGCGAGGGCGCGAACATGCCGACCACGCCCGAGGGCGTCGAGCAGTTCCAGCAGGCGGGCATCCTGTACGGGCCCGGCAAGGCCGCCAACGCCGGCGGCGTCGCCGTCTCCGGCCTCGAGATGTCGCAGGACTCGCTGCGGATCCGGTGGGCGCGCGAGGAGGTCGACAAGCGCCTGAAGGACATCATGAAGGCGATCCACCAGCAGTGCAGCGAGACCGCCGAGGAGTACGGCGTGCCGGGCAACTACGTCGTCGGCGCGAACATCGCGGGCTTCGTGAAGGTCGCCGACGCGATGCTCGATCAGGGCATCGTCTAGCCTCGCCGAACCTCGGGGCCCCCGGGCGGAACCGCTCGGGGGCCCTGCGCGTCGTGGCAGGGTGAGATGGTCGTGACCCAGCCCCGCGAAGGCGTGCGCGAAGCCGGCGGTCGCCTCGACGAGCTCTACCGAACGCACGCGCCCGACGCGCTCCGGCTCGCCTACCTGCTGACGGGCGACCGCGGGCTCGCCGAGGACCTGACGCAGGACGCGTTCGTCAAGGTGCTCGGACGCTTCCACGACCTGCGCAACCGCGACGCCTTCTGGTGGTACCTCCGCCGCACGATCGTGAACCTGTCGAACTCCCACTTCCGGCGCCGCCGCGTCGAGCGTGCCTGGCTCGACCGCCAGCATGTCGAGCCGGGCGTCCCGGACCCCGACGTGACGGATCGCGAGCGGATGCGTCAGGCGCTCGGCGTCCTGCGCCCCGAGCAACGAGCCGCGATCGTGCTGCGCTACTACGAGGACCTGACCGAGGCCGACATCGCCCAGGCGCTGGGCGTCGCGCCCGGAACCGTGAAGTCCCTGGTTTCCCGCGGGATGGCCAGGCTGCGCGAGGAGCTGAGCGACGATGCGTGATCTCGAGGACCGCCTGCCCGACGCCCTGCGCGACCTGTCCGGCGACGTCGTCCCCGATCCGTCGCAGGAGGCGCCCACGCTCCGGCGCGCCCGCCGGCGACGGGCGCTGACGGCCTCGGCGACGGCCCTGGCGCTGGTGGCGATCGTCGCGGGCGGTCTCGCGGGCCTGCGGGCCCTCGCGCCGAGCACGACGACCACCCCCGGCGTCGACCCGACGCCGTCGGCGACGTCGTCCCCGGGCCCGACCGACCTCGTGCCGCTCGGCGCGATCTGGCCCGAGACGACGGCCGAGGACCTCGCGTTCGCGCAGCAGCAGATCGACGAGGGCCACCAGCCCTGGCGCACGGACCCGGCCATGACCGCGGAGGCGTTCGCCGTGAACGTGCTGGGCTGGGCCCCGGAGGATGTGGTGTCGCAGGCCGGGACGCCCGGATCGGACGGAACGGTCGCGGTGGAGATCTCGAACGCCGGGCTCGAACCCTCGGAGGGCACCTCGGGGCCGCCGGCCCCGCGGACCGTGGTCACGCTGGCGCAGCTCGGGCGGACCGACGCCAACGGCGTCTGGACCGTGACCGGCGCGCAGAGCGAGCTCGTCGCGCTGGGACTCGTCGAGGTCTCGTCCGACGGGACCGGGCTCCAGGTCGTCGGCGCGCTGTCCGACCCGCGCGAGGAGTGGACCGTGGCGATCGACGTGTACGAGGGGATGACGAGCGACGACGCGGTGACGCACGTCGAGCTCGGCAGCGACCCGGAGGGCTTCGACGCCGACGTCGCCGTGGCGTCGATCGACGGCTCGGTGATCGTGGTCGTGTACGCCTACGACCCGGAGGGGACGATCGTCGCGGCCGACGCGTTCGGGCTCCTGGCTCCCGCGGCCGGGGTCTCGGCGCCCGAGCCGACGGGCACGGGCGAGCCGCCGATCGAGGGCCTCCCCGAGCCTGTGGCTGCGACGCGCCAGGCCATCCTCGACGGCGTGGCGGCGCTCGACTGGGATGCGCTCGCGGCGCTGATCGACCCGAACACGTTCGTCTACGCGTTCGACGACGGCAGCGACCCGATCCCCGTCTGGCGCGAGGATCCTTCGGTCCTCGACCCGATCCCGGCCGTCCTCGAGCTCCCCTCCGTCGTCCAGGAGATCGAGGGGTACGGCACCTTCTACGTCTGGCCATACCTGGTCGGGGAGGGATCGCTCGACGAGGTGTCCGAGCAGGAACGCACCGACCTGCATGCGCTCGGCCTCTCGGATGCTCAGATCGAGGAGATGCGGGCGGCCGGCGCGTACCTCGGGCCCCGGCTGGCGATCGACGCGACGGGCCTGTGGCGCAACTACGTGGCGGGAGGCGACTAGCCCGCCGGCGACGAGCCCGCCGGGACGCGCCGCCGCAGGAAGTCGAGGACGGTGCGCCACTCGCGCACCTCCTCGTCGACGAGCATCGAGCTGTGCCCTTCGTCGTACGAGTACAGCTCGACGTCGCCACCGGCCGTCTTCAGAGCGTCGACGTACGCGTACACCTGCGCGGGGACGCACCGGCTGTCGTTCTCGGCGACGAGGACGAGGACCGGGGCATCCACGTCCGAGACGTACGTGATCGGCGAGCGCTCGGCGACGAACTCCGGGACGTCGTGCACGACGCCGCCGATCAGCGAACGGTCGTAGGCCTGGAGGCTGGGCGCGGAGTCGTCGTAGGAGCCCAGGTAGTCGCCGACCGGGACGCCGGCGACGCCCGCCGCGAACCGGTCGGGCCGGGTCCCGAGCGCGAGCAGCGTCACGTAGCCGCCCCAGGACCATCCTCCGATCACCGCGCGCGCCGGATCCGCGATCCCGCGGGCGATCAGGTCGTCCAGGCCCGCGACCACGTCCTCGACCTCGGGGAAGCCGATGTTGCGGATGATGTGATCCCGGAACGCCCGCCCGTAGCCGATCGAGCCCCGGTAGTTGACCATCGCCACCGCGTAGCCGGCGTCGACGAGCATCTGCACCTCCGGCCACCAGGTGTCGCAGTAGAGCCAGTTCGGCCCTCCGTGGACCTTCAGGTACGTCGCGAACGGGCCCTCCCCGTCTGGCGTGACGAGCCATCCGTGGATCGTGTCGCCCGCCGGGTTGCGGAACAGCCACTCGCGGTAGGGGCGGCCCTCGCGCACGCCGCTCGTCGGCGGCGTCAGCACCTCCTCGCCCCGGTCGTCGAGGATCCGGGAGGCACGTTCTCCGCTCGCGACGCGCACCCACACACGGCCGTCGGGCCGGACGCCGGCCCCGAGGACCTCCCCGTCCGGATGGTGGACCTCCGTAAGGGACTCGGTCGCGAGGTCGAGGCGGTACAGACGGTCGCGCCCCCGGAACAGGTGGCAGAGCAGGACCGCCTCCGCGTCCGGCCACCAGTCGAGCGGGATCGCCTCCCCGGGCAGGTCGACGACCAGGTCGCGGCGCTCCCCGGATACCGGATCCCAGATCGAGGGGCGCATCACGTCCCGGAGCTCGTGGCCGATCAGCAGGCGCTGGTCGCCCGGGACCGGCGACCAGGCGAACGCGCTCAGCCCGCACTCCGGCCCGTCGGCGAGCTCGCCCACGAGCCGGCCGGTGAGATCCATGACCCGGAGCCCGGGGTGGATGTTGTCGCCGGCCTGCGCGACCTCCACGCACACGAGCGTCTCGTCCGCCGAGAGCCCGACGCGGTCGATCGCCTCGACGTGGTAGTCCGTGGCCGAGAACGAGACCTGGTCGACGTCGCGGAAGATCTCGCGGACCGGCGCGCCGCGTTCCGAGACGTACAGGGCGAACCCGGATCGGTCCGCGATCACCCCCACCGCGACGTCGCGCCCGACGGCGAGCCCCTCGGGCCAGCCGACCGGGGCGCCGGGCAGCACGTCGCGCCACTCGCCGCCCTCGAACGGGACCGCGATCCACCGGCCCGACTCGTCGCCGGTGGGGTCGGAGAACCAGACCGCCTCCGAGCCGTCGCCCGAGACGGTCGCGATGTCGACGCCGACCGCCTCGTCGGACAGGCGGCGCGGGGGACCCGCGGATCGATCCCATGCGTAGGCCTGGAACGAGCCCTCCTCGTCGGAGGTGAAGACGATCCGATCGGGCGCCGAGCGCGACCAGTGCGGGAAGGTCTGCGTCGGCGCGCGGAAGCGCTGCTCCCAGAGCGGGATCGCGGGCTCCTCGGGCACGTCGCGGAGCCTAGCAGCGGCGTCAGGAACCCGGCACGAGCACGACCGGGATCGAGACGAGGTGGAGCGCGGACCCGTCCTCGGCGCTCGACTCGAACACCTCGATCGCGCCGAGCTGCCGCTCGGGCGTGAAGAAGGACAGCTCGGCCGAGAACCTCCCTCGGCATCCGCTGCCGCACGTCGCCGTCGCGAACGTCGCCGCGAGCTCCTGTCCGTTCGCGTCGAGCAGACGGATGCTCACGGTGGCCTCGAACACGTCGGCGGACCCCGCGATCCGCAGGGGCGAGACGAGCTCGTCGCCGGGCCGCGGGGTCCGGACCACGATCGCCGGGCGACCCTCGGCCGTCCCGCCGGAGGGTCCGGTGGTCTCGCTCGCCGACGGCGAGACCACCGTGGACGCGGAGGTCGACGGCGCGAGCGCCTCGGTCACCGGCTCGGCGCTGCAGGCCGAGACCGAGAGCGCGAGCAGGAGCGCCGGCACGACGCGCCGCACCATCGTCCGATGATAGGTCGCTACCGGGCGCGAGCCTCGCGGATCGCCCGCCAGACGCGTTCCGGCGTGAGCGGCGGGTCGAGGTGGCGGACGCCGAGATGCGCCAGCGCGTCGACGACCGCGTTCACCACGGCCGGCGTCGAGCCGATCGTCGCCGACTCGCCGATCCCCTTCACGCCGAGCGGGTTCACCGGCGTGGGCGTCTCCATCACGCCGCGTTCGAACGACGGGAGCTCGCTCGCCGCCGGCATCGCGTACGTCGCGAGGTTCGACGTCAGGGGCGTGCCGAGCTCGTCGTAGACGACCTCCTCGAACATCGCCTGCGCGATCCCCTGCGCGAGCCCGCCGTGCACCTGCCCCTCCACGAGCAGCGGGTTCAGGATGCGACCGCAGTCGTCCACGGCGACGTGACGGAGCAGGCGCACGTCGCCCGTCTCGGTGTCGACCTCGACGACCGCGACGTGCGCGCCGAACGGGTACGTGTACTCGCGCTGGAACGAGCGGGCCTCGGCGTCGAGCCCCGGCGCCATGCCCTCCGGCAGCCGCGCGGGGTCGGTGGCCGCCGCGGCGACCTCCGCCCAGGTGACCGCGCGCTCGGGCGCGCCGGCGACGGCGAGGCGCCCGCCGTCGGGCACGACGTCCTCGGGTGACACCTCGAGCAGGTGGGCGGCGACGTGACGGGCCTTCTCGAGCACCTCCCCCGCGGCGCCGAACACGGACGTCCCGCCGATCTGGAGCGACCGCGAGCCGAACGTCCCCTCCCCCCGGCGGACCGCTCGGGTGTCGGAGTGGACCACGTGGACCCGCTCGACCGGCAGGCCGAGCACGTCCGCGGCGAGCTGGGCGAACGCCGTCTCGTGTCCCTGTCCCTGGGAGGAGGTCCCGACCCGGACCGTCACGCTCCCGTCCGCGTCGACCTCGACGGACCCGAGCTCCTTGCGCGCGAACCCGGTCACCTCCACGTACAGGGCGACACCGATCCCGAGGCATCGGACGGCGTCCTCGGCGTGGCGCTCGGCGCGCGCCCGACGCAGCGCGTCCACGCCGGCGATCTCGAGCGCGGCATCGAGCGCGCCCTCGTAGTCGCCCGCGTCGTAGACGGCGCCGACGGCCGTCGTGAACGGGAACGCGTCCCGCGGGATCAGGTTCCGCCTGCGCAGCTCGACGGGGTCGATCCCGAGCTCGGCCGCGAGCCGATCGACGGCCCGCTCGATCGAGGCCGCGGCCTCCGGCCGGCCGGCGCCCCGGTACTCCCCGATCGGCACGGTGTTCGTGACGACCGATCGACCACGGACGGCGACGCGGGGGATCCGGTACACGCCGGGCAACATCGTCTTCGTGGTGACCGGCAGGTAGGCGCCCGTGGGGTACGCACCGAGGTCGGCGAGCAGGTCCACGCGCAGGCCGACGATCGTCCCGTCGCGCGTCGCACCGATCTCGACGTCGTGGATCTGCGCGCGGCCGTGGGTCAGGCCGACCATGCTCTCGCTCCGCGACTCCTGCCAGGCGACCGGACGGCCGAGCCGGACCGCGGCGGCGGCGAGCAACAGGTGCTCCGGGTAGACGTGGAGCTTCGCGCCGAACCCACCGCCGACGTCGGGCGCGACCACCCGGACCGCGTCCGAGGACAGACCGAGCGCCTCCGCGACGTCGTCCCGGACGTCGAACGGAACCTGGGTGGAGACCCACAGCGTCAGGCCGGCCTCGGATGGCTCGGCAACGAGGCCGTTCGTCTCCATCGGCACCGGGGCGAGGCGCTGATGCACGATCCGCTCGCGGACGACGACCTCCGCGCCGTCGAGCACATCGTCGTCCCAGGACTCCTCGAACGTGTGCGCGACGTTCGTTGCGGCGTCCGCGAAGACCAGCGGGGCTCCCGGATCGAGCGCGGCCTCCGCCCCGATCACCGGCGGCAGCGGATCCACCTCGACCTGGACGACCTCCGAGGCGTCGTACGCGCGCGGGAGCGTCTCCGCGATCACCAGCGCCACCGGCTCGCCCACGTACCGGACGACCCCGGAGGCGAGCAGCGGCCGCTCGAACGGCCCCATCACGTTGCCGGCCGGCGGCTGTGGCGCGAGCGGCAGGTCCTCGGCCAGGAGCACCGCGACGACGCCGGGCATCGCGTGCGCCTGGTCCACCTCCACCCCGACGAGCCGGCCGTGGGCGATGATGGATCGGACGAAGACGGCTCGGAGGGCGTCTCCGGGACGGAGCGCGTCGACGAAGCGCGCGTTCCCGGTCAGGAACCGGGGATCCTCGACGCGGTGGACGACGCTGCCGAAGATCGAGGTCGTCATGGGTGGCCGGATACTAGAGGAGCGACGCATGCGGAGAAGGCTCCAGCTCGTGATCGGGACGGCGGCGGCGCTCCTCGTGGGCCTGGCCGCGCCGGCGAGCGCCGCCATCGAGGCGCGCGAGGTCGCGGGTGGCCTCGACCAGCCGGTCGCGTTCACGTTCGGACCCGACCGCCGCGTCTGGTACGTGGAGAAGGACTCCGGCGAGGTGCGCGTGATCGATCTCGCCGAGGACCGGAACCGGCTCTTCGTGACCGTCGACGGGGTGAACGGCGAGGGCGAGCGCGGGATGCTCGGCATCGCGCTGCATCCCGACTACCCGGACGAACCGTTCGTCTACGTGTACGCGACCCGTGACGTCGACGGCGCGCTCCGGAACCAGATCCTGCGCTACGAGGACGACGACGGCAGCGGGACGTCGGAGACCGTCATCTTCACGAGCCCCGCGAGCGGGAGCCCGTACCACAACGGTGGCCGGATCGCGTTCGGGCCCGACGGGATGCTCTACGCGATCGTCGGCGACGGTCACGACGCCGCGAACGCGCAGGACCGGTCCGACAACGACCTGGGGAAGATCATCCGGATCGCGCCCGACGGCAGCGTGCCCACCACGAACCCGTTCGGTGACCGGATCTGGGCGTTCGGGATCCGCAACTCGTTCGGGTTCGTGTTCGATCCTCGGACCGATCGGTTGTGGGAGACGGAGAACGGCCCGGCCTGCAACGACGAGGTGAATCGGATCCGCAAGGGCCGGAACTACGGGTGGGGTCCCTCCGCCACCTGCGACGGCGACGGTCCCGGGAACACGAACCGGGACGGGCCGGACCCGGTCCGACCCCGGCTGCTGTACGAGGGCGCGATCGGGATCACGGGCATCGCGTTCTGCGACGGCTGCGGCCTCGGCGGCAAGAGCGAGGGGGCCGCGTTCCACGGCGCCGTGAACGACGGGCGCGTGACCCGGCTGGTCCTGAACCGGAAGCGGACCGGCATCGCGGGACGGACGTTGGTCTACGACCATCCGCAGGGAACCCTGTCGTTCGAGGTCGATCCGCGCGGGCGCGTCTTCTTCAGCGACTTCGACGGGATCTACAAGCTCGTCAAGACGTAGGTCCGCCTCGTCCGGACTCCCTGGCCCGTGACGGCGTGCGAGGGTACCCTGGTCGTGGACCCCCGACGCGAGGAGGGCCGCGGTGGACATCGGACCGTTGAGGAGGGTCATCGAGGTCGAGCCGACCTCGATCCCGGTCCCGGAGGAGCTCCCCGAGCCCGAGCGGGTGCCGGTCTCCGAACCCGAGCCGGCCGAACCGACACCCTGACCGATGCCCGGCACGTCGCTCGTCCCGCTCGAGCGGACCGTCCAGGTGGAGCCGATCCACGCCTGGCGGACCTGGACGCTCGCCGGCTCGCGTGACGGTGCGGAGGTGCGGCTCCTGCCGATCGCGGGGACCGGCAAGCCGTGGCCGGCCCGCGAACCGGTTCGGGCGGCCTGCGCCCGGCGGCGCCATCACCGGGTCCCCGGAGCCGACTGCACCTGCGGGATCCACGGGACGCGCGGGATCGATCGGCTGCGCCGGACGCGCGACCCCGCCGTGCTCGGCACCGTCGACCTCTGGGGTCGGGTCCTCGAGCACGCGCACGGATACCGGGCGGCGTTCGGCTACCCACAGCGCCTGGCCCTCGTCTGCGAGCTCTGCTTCTGGCAATGGGGCATCGGGAGGTCGAGGGCACCGGAGGTCGTCGTCCGGCGGCGCGGCGGGCACCTGATCCCGCTCTGCGAGCCGCATCTCGAGCTGTCCCGCCGGTACGGGTACCCCGTCCATCGCATCGTCGAGGCCGCCGGGGTAGAGCGCGCGCTCCTGGACGCGTCCGCGGTGGACGTGCTGCGGTTCCCGTCGGCGCCGAGTCAGTCCGTGGTCTGAGAGGTGCGGTGACGGGCGGCCGCGGCCCGGGCGAGACGCTCTCGGAGGGAGAGGCCCTCCTCGGAGATCTGCGGCTCCTCCTCGGGCTCCGGCTCGAAGGACGCGTCCGGTCGATCGTCCGCTGACGGCCGGTCGAACGAGGGCGGGGGCTCCTCGGGCTCCAGGACGGGGTAGGCGGTCTCCGGCCTGCGACGGCCGCCCGCGCCGGCGCCCTCGAGCTCGTGGACCCGCTCCTCGGCCGCCCGGAGCTTGCGGGTGGTCTCCATCAGCTCGAGCTGCGCGTTCGCGAACGACTCCTGCACGCGCTGCAGCTCCGCGACCTCCTCCCGCCGCTGCGCCTCGACGCGCGCGACGCGCTCCTCGAGCTCGGCCACCTCGCCGGCCGCCTCGCCCGTGAGGGTCTCCACCGCGACGGCCCCGCGAGAGGTCGAGTTCCGCTCGAGCTCCGACGAGACCCGGCCGACCTCGCCGCGCAGGCGATCCTGCTCCGCCGACGACCGCTCGAGCTCGGCGCGCAGGCGCTCCTGCTCCGCCGCCGCGCGCTCGAGCTCGCCGCGGAGCCGTTCCTGCTCGGTCGTCGCCTGCCCGAGAGCGTCCCGCGTCATCGCGACCTCGCCCTCCCAGGCCTCCCGACCCCCGCGGATCGCCTCGAGCTCCTCCCGCGTGCTCTCGAGCTCGAGCCGGGAGCGCTCGAGCTCCAGCCTGGCCACGTCGAGGTCCGACCGCGAACGGTCGGCGTCCTCTCGGAGCCGGACGAGCTCCGCCTCCGCCTGTCCACGCGCCGTCGCGATCTCCGCGTCGGCCTCCTCACGGACCTTCACGAGCTCGGCCCCGATCTCCCCTCGCAGGCGTGCGAGCTCGGACGCGGCGGCCTCGCCCTCCGCGCGGCCGGCCTCGGCGTCGCGCAGGGAGGACTCCAGCTCGGAGAGCTTGAGCTTGAGGTCGTTCGCCTCCAACTGGGCGGTGCGCAGCTCGAGGGTCACGCGCGTGACCTCCTCCTGCTGCGCCTCCTCGGCCGATCTCCGCGCGTCCGCGACCGCACCCCCGATCCGGCGATCGGCGTCGCGCAGCGCCGCCTCGAGCTCGGCCACCTTCAGCGCGGCCGCGGCGGCCTTCGCCTCCGCCTCGGCGGCGATCCCACCGGCGGCGGCGGCCCGGCGCTCGGCGTCGGCCGTCTGCTGCTCCGCGCGCTGCACGGCGTCGACGGAACGGACCTTCTCGGCCTCCCGCGACGCGGTGCCCTCCCGCGCGAGCGCGAGCTCGGCCTCCCGCTCCGACAGCGCCGAGCGCAGTCGCTTGGCCTCCCCCGCGAACTGCTCGCGCTCCGCCCGCTCGGCGCGCAGCTTCAGCTCCAGCTCCTCGATCCGGGCGCCGATCTCCGGCGCGACCTCGGCCTTGTCGAGCACCTCGAGGCGCTGCTCCGCGTCCGACAGGCGCTCCTCCGCGAGACGCGCCGCTCGCTCGGCGGCGGCGGCGCGGTTCTCGGCGTCGCGGAGCTTCCGGTCGTCCCGCGACTCGCGGGCCGGCTTCGCGACCCACGCCGCGCGCGTGGTCCCCTTCGACCGTCGCTGCGAGATGGCGAACAGCACCGCGATCCCGCCGAGCGCGACCGCCAGACCGATCTGCACCGGGCGCCACAGCCGGAGCGCCTCCTCCTGGATCGCCGAGTACCGCTGCGCGATCTCGGTGACCGCGGAGGGCTCCGCCTCGCTCGGGAACTGCATCGGGACGTAGGTGACGAAGAGCTTCTCGTCCGACCCCTCGAGCCCGGCGAGCGGCGCGTCGGTCGCATCGGACACCGCGCTCGCGGTCTGCCCCTCGGCCGCCTGCTGGATCTGCGGGTGGTCGACCGCGACGAACTGCTCGACGTCGTCGCGGCCCGTGGAGAAGATCAGGTCCCCGTCCGGCTTCCAGATGCGGACGCGGACCACGCGCTCGTCGGACGTGATGCCGGACTGGACGCGCGACAGGAGATCGCGGTACTCGGGACCGACGATGTCGCCGCGGACGACGTCGGCCGTGAGCTCCCCCGAGAGGCCGGAGACCGCGTACCGCTCCGCCCGCACCTGGGCGTCGGCCTTCGTGGCCTCCACGGCGCGCCCGGCGAGCACGAACGAGGCGGCGAGCAGGAGGAGGAGGACCCCGGCGACGATCGCCCACACGAGACGCGTGCTCTTGGCGGCCGGGCGTCGGTTCGCGCTCATCGACTTCCTCCCGAGTGTGAACGCTGCGGCTGGGGCCAGCAACGACCACTCAGTTGAGCCTCGGCACCCCTCCCCTTGCCCTTGAACCCTCGGGCGAACGCCGAGGCCGCGGATCGCGCTCGACCTAGGCCGGGCGTCGCCCCGACGGGGGCCGGAGGACCCGGGGCGCGCCGGGGCGCGGGATCGCATACTGCCCACCGGCCACGCGAGCGGAGGCACGACGATGACCCAGGAAGCGGACGGCTCCACCTACTCGCTCAGGCAGATCGCCGAGCACCTCGGCGTCACGCCCCAGCGGGTCCACCAGCTCCGGGGGCGCCCCGACTTCCCCAAGCCCGTCGCGGTCGGCCTCCGCGAGGCCGCATGGAGCCGTACCGACATCGAACGCTGGGCCGAGACCTATCCCTGCGGTCACCGCCGATGGGGGCGGGCCGAGGACCACGGCGCCTAGGTTCCGCCCAGTCGTCCAGCTGACGAGAGACCCCTCACATCTTGTGTCGGAGTGGCTTCGTGAGGCCCTCGAGGACGCGGCGCCCGAGCGAGCGGTCCTCCCACCGCCCGGGTTCGATCTCCTCGCTCCGCTCGAGGTCCTCGTCGAACTGCCGATCGAGCACCCGCACGACGTCGGGGTCGAGCGCCACCAGGTTGACCTCCTCATCGAGCTCGGTGGAACGCGCGTTGAAGTTCGCCGAGCCGATGTTCGCGACGAGTCCGTCCACCGTCATGACCTTGGCGTGCAGCATCGACGGCTGGAAGTGCCAGATGCGGACGTCGTGCTCGAGGAGTCGCTCGTAGACCGCCTGCCCCGCCAGCTGGACGAACCGCTTGTCGCCGTGCGGTCCGGGCAGCAGGATCTCCACGGCGACGCCGCGATCGCTCGCTCCGCAGAGGCGCTCGATCAGCTCGTCGTCCGGGACGAAGTACGCCGTCGTGATCCGGACCCGCTCCTCGGCGAGCTGGAGCAACGCCAGGAGCAGGGTCGAGATGTCGCTCCAACCCATCTCGGAGGCCCCTCGAACGCACTGGATCACCGCCCGCCCCGGCTGGGGTTGATCGGGGAATCGGTCGATCGCCGCGTCGAGCAGCTCCGGATCCGTCTCGAGCCAGTTGTCGAGGAAGGCGGCGCGGAGCCCGTCCACGGCTGGCCCTCGCACGCGGAAGTGCGTGTCCCGCCATTCGTCCTCGTTCCGCGCGTCGCCGGACCACTCGTCGGCGATGCCGACGCCGCCGGTGAACCCGACCTCCTCGTCGACGATCATGACCTTGCGATGGGTCCGGTGGTTCACCTTCGTGGGCTGGAGGCGCCGCAGGGGCCGGAACCACCGGATCCGCACGCCCGCGTCCTCCATCTCGGAGATCAGGGTCGGCTCGATCGAGGCGCAGCCCCAGGCGTCGAGCAGCACGCGCACCCGGACGCCCGACCGGGCCTTGTCGGACAACGCCTCGGCGAACCGCGTGCCGATCGTGCCGCGCCAGTAGACGAACGTCAGCAGGTCGACCGTGCGCTCCGCCTCTCCGATGGCCTCCAGCATCGCCGGGAAGATCCGATCGCCGTTGACGAGCATGTCGACGAGGTTCCCCTCGGTGGCCGGGACCCCGATGACGCCCTCGAGCACGCGGCGGATGTCGCTGATCCGTTCCTCGGACCCCCGCGGGTCCCGGGTTGCCTGCAGGGTGCTCACGGGGCCGAGCGAGCCGGGATCCTGTGGGTCGGCGGCTCCGGAAGCACCGGCTCGGGTGGGGCGCCATCGACCGCGCTCGCGCGGCGCGGTTCCGGGACGCCGGCGCGGATCGCCTCGAGCTGAGCGGCGAGAGCCACGCCGTACAGCAGGGCGATCGAGGCCAGCAGGGTCCAGAGCAGGAGGGCGACGAATCCCGCCAGCGGGCCGTACGTCTGACCGAAGCTCGAGCTGAGCTCGAAGACGGCCCCGAGCACGACCGTGACGATGAGAACGAGCACGACGGACAGGAGCGCACCGATCGCGAGCCAGGACCACGACGGCTGATGTCGTCGTGGACTCCACCGGAAGATGCACGCGGTCGCGCCGACCAACAGCCCGAACGCGAGCGGCCACCGGAGCACGTTCCAGACGTCGCGCGCGGCGGGGTCCTCCCAGAGGGTGGCGAGGCCGCGGCCGAGCGTCGTCGCCACGAAGGCGGCGGCAGCCAGGAGCCCCGCGCTGATCGTGAGGACGAACGCACGCCCGTACTTGCGCAGCGTGGGGCGGTCGCGCTCGATCCCGTACATGCGGTTCATGGCCCGTTCGATCTGCCCGAGGAGCGTCGTTCCGGTGATGAGCGCGCCGACCACACCCAGCGTCAACGCCAGGGAGCGATGCTGAGCGCCCGCTTCGTGGGCCTGTCGGACGGCGTCGGTCAGCACCTGGCCCGCCGGCCCGGGGAAGATGTCCTCGAGCATCCCGACGATCGCATCGCTGACCCTGCCCTCACCCAGGGCGCTCGCGAGCCCGACGAGGGCGATGACGCCCTGCACGAGGATCAGTGACGTCGCGAACGCCATCGAACGAGCGTGGCTGAACCCGTCCGAGGCCCGTAGGCGCTCGAACGCGTCTCGGAGCAGACGGCCGTACCCCGCCCGACGCAGGGTCTTCCTGGCGTCGGAGCCGGTCAGCTCCCAGGTCTCCGGAACGAGGTTGGCAGAGCTCATGAGGGAACTCCTTCGGGAACGCAGACGGTGACGGCCGACGGCTTCACCTTGACCTTCAGCTTCTTGCTCGCTTTCCGATCCCCACCGTCGAGCTGATACGGCGTCGAGGGGTCCAGGCGGACGACGAAGGCACGGCCGGTGGTGGTGTGCACGAACGGCGATGCGCTGACGTCGCCGACGATGGCGCGCCCCAGCGTCCGCGCCCACTCCCAGGCACCGTCCGCCGTCACGACCCCGATGTCGAGCACCCCGTCGTCGGGCGCTGCCTCGGGGAACACCGAAAGGCCGCCGAACACGTCGCCGACGTTGCCGATCAGGACGCAACTGGCCTGACCCTCGTACCATCGCTCGCCGTCGACCTCGATCGTCGTGGCCACCGGCTCGAGCCGGACGTTCCGTGCGCCGCTCCAGACGTACGCGATGCGCCCGGCGTGTTCCTTCAGTCCCCCGTCCGCCTCTCGGATCATCATCGCGTCGAGCCCGGCGCCGGCCATGACCGCGAAGTGCTCACCGTTCACCTTCCCGACGTCGAGGTCACGGCGTGCGCCTTCGAGGCCGACGCGCACGCACGCATCGAGGTCGTCCGGGAGGCCGAGGTTCCTGGCGAGCAGGTTCGCGGTCCCGGCGGGCAGGATCGAGAGCGCGACGGGCTTGCCGGCAACGACGTCGATCGCGCGTTGCACCGTGCCGTCGCCGCCCCACACGAAGAGGAGATCGACACCCTGCTCGACCAACTCCTCGACGCGCTCGGGCACGTACTTGCTCTTCGGCACCTCGTGCCAGGGCAGGTCATGGAGGCCGTACTCGGCCAGGCTCCTACGGAGCTCGGCGAGCCCACCGTCCAGTCGCTTCGACGCGTTCGCAACCACCCCGACGGACGTCACGGCGACACCTCCACGCTCGGAGGATGGGCCGGCGTATATGCGTCGACTCGGTCGTCGCGGGCGGACCGCTCGTTGGCTTCGGCGACGGCCACCCCGGTCCTGGTCGCGAGGAACGCGAAGGCCAGGCACCCCACCGCCCCGATCACGCTGCCGATCGCATCCGTTGGATGGTGCATCCCGCGGTACAGGCGGGAGAACGCAACGAAGGCGGGGAGGATGAGGGCGGCGACCCACACGACGCTCCGGACGAGCCGGGAACGGACCAGCGACGTGACGATGAGGGCCAGACCGACGTAGAGGACGATCGACGCTGCCACGTGCCCCGAAGGGAAGCTCGACGTCGGCGGACCTTCATCCAGATGCGGAACCGTCGGGCGCTCGCGGTCGATGACGAACGTGGTCGTGAGGAACGTGGTCACCTCGATCAGCAGCGCTCCCACGAGGAAGGCGGCGTGCACACGGTGTCCGGCGATCACGAGGATCGCGACGGCCACGGCAGCGACCCCGATCACGGCGACCGTGTCTCCGAGCCGTGAGCCCCACTCCGTGAGGGCGGTCAGCGCGGGCCCTCGATGGGCGAAGAACCAGCGGTCCATCGCCCGATCCCAACGTCCGACCGGCCCCTCGAGCAGGACCTTGGTGAGGAGGAGGCCGAGGGCAA
This sequence comes from Actinomycetota bacterium, assembly GCA_036554665.1. Taxonomy (GTDB): domain Bacteria; phylum Actinomycetota; class UBA4738; order UBA4738; family HRBIN12; genus CALGFI01. The sequence goes on from DATBMU010000039.1 coordinate 16,179, forward strand.
CCAGGACGGTGGTCATCACGAGATAGCCGACCGCCCCGACCGCCGCGCCGGCGACGAGCGGCCGCCGGGTCTTCGAGCGCACGGCCAGTCGATCGGGCAGGCTCCCTGGCAGGACCGTATCCATCGTCTCCCCTCCGTCCGTCGTCATGTTTCCCACCGAAGGCGTCCGGGGAACCTCGAGATCGCGATCCGAGTGAGGAGGTCCGACGCGTGGTGCTGCTCCTGGCCGCCGTGTTGAGCGTGGCCGCGGGCCTGCTGGCACTCGTCGTGGTGCGTCGCTGGCCGAAGGCGGACCCGGCGCTCAGCGCGAGCGAGTCGATCGGGGCGACGGTCCAGCGACATCCGAGGTCACGCAGCTTCCTTCGGTCGCGGATGGATCCCTCCACGGCAACCGGCCTCGCCCTGACGCTCGCCCTCGTGGGGATCGTCGTGGCGGGTGCGATCGTCGGGCTCTTCTCCTGGATGATCCGGCGAGACTCCGGCGTGGTGGACATCGATGTCGCAATCGAGCGATGGGCCGAGGCGCAGGCCTCATCCTCAACGGACGCGGTGCTCGAGGGACTCACGCACGCGGGCGACACCGAAACGATCGTCGTGGTCGCGATCGTCGTCGGCATGTTCGGGTTCTGGCGCTGGCGGCGGTGGGCCGTGCCGCTCTTCGTGCTGCTGGTCGTGGTCGGTCAGAGCCTCATCTCGAACACGATCAAGATCGTCATCGACCGCGCACGACCCGAGCTCCGACCACGGGCGGACTTCACGGGGACCTCGTTCCCGAGCGGTCACACGACCGCCGCCACGGCCACCTACCTCGCGGTGGCGGTCGTCCTCGCGATCGGCACCTCGCCGAGGATCCGCGCGGCGCTCGTCGGAGCTGCCGTGGCCATCGGCGTCACCGTGGCATGTACACGCGTGTTCCTCGGCGTGCACTTCTTCTCC
>DATBMU010000111.1:0-5182 GCA_036554665.1 Actinomycetota bacterium
GATCCTCACGTTCGGCCCCGAGGGGATGACCGGACACGAGGCGCACAAGGATGTGTCGCGGTGGGCGACCACCGCGCTCCGGGAGGCGGGCAAGCCCGGCTCGCGCGTCCACTACGCGTGCGTCACGCCCGAGTGGGCGGATGCGTTCCTCCCGGTGTGGGAGCCGTTCAACGTCTTCCTGCCCGGCACGCCACGCGTGGTCCCGCGCGAGGAGCTGTCGATCCACTTCGAGCTGCCCCCGGACGTGCTCGAGGTGAAGGTGAACGCGATCAACGCGCACGTCAGCCAGATCGAGGCGATCCTGGAGGCGGTCGGCGACGAGGTGTGGTGGAAGGAGATGAGCCTCGAGGCGTTCCGGGTCGGCGAGGAGAAGGCGTGACGGACCGGCCGGAACCCCTGGGCGACCTCGACTGGGACCCGGGTCGAGCACGCGCCTTCACCGATCGGGTGGCCGACCTGTACCAGGAGTTCCTGACCCGCCTGCCCGAGCTGCCGATCACGCGGGGTCGCTCGGCGAGCGAGGTCCGCGACGCGGTCGCGCTCGACGTCCCCGAGGAGCCCATGCCCGACGACGAGCTCTTCGACCACCTTCGCGACGTCGTGCTCGAGCACGCGATGTACCCCGGACATCCGCGCTTCATGGCGTACGTCTCCGGCGCTGGGACCGTGCCGGGCGCGGCGGCCGACCTGCTGGCGGCCGGGGTGAACATGAACGCCGGCGGATGGGCGCTGTCGCCCTCGGCGTCCGAGATCGAGTTCCAGCTCACCCGCACGTTCGCCTCCTGGTTCGGGCTGCCCGCCGGCGCGGGCGGGATCGTCGTCTCCGGCGGCGCGATGGCGAACTTCATCGCGCTGAAGGTCGCTCGAGACCTGCGGGCGGGATGGGACGTCCGCCGGCAGGGGGTCGCGGCCGGGCCGCCGCTCGCGATGTACCTGTCGGAGGAGACCCACGTCGTGTCCACCCGCGCCGCCGACATGCTCGGGCTCGGGAGCGACGCCGTGCGGCACATCCCGGTCGACGCGGGGTACCGGATCCGGCTCGAGGACCTCCGCGCGGCGATCGCGCGCGATCGGGACGCGGGTGCCCGGCCGTTCGCGGTCGTCGCCTCGGCGGGGACGGTGGCGACCGGCGCGATCGATCCGCTCGACGAGATCGCCGACCTCTGCGAGGCCGAGGGGCTGTGGTTCCACGTGGACGCCGCCTACGGGGGCCCGGCGGCCTTCACGGACGATCTCGGACCCGCGTTCCGCGGGATCGAACGCGCCGACTCGATCGCCTTCGACCCGCACAAGTGGCTGTACACGCCGCTGACCGGGGGCTGCGTCCTCGTCCGCGACGTGCAGTCGCTGCCGGACGCGTTCTCGGTCACGGCCTCCTACACGTATCAGGACAAACAACGGACCGGGCGCGGCGTGGACGCGACGCAGCTCGGCCCGCAGTTCTCCCGCGGGTTCTGGGCGTTGAAGGTGTGGGTATCGCTGCTCGCGCACGGGCGCCGGGCGTACGTGCGGCGCATCTCGCACGACGCCGCCCTCGCCCGGTACCTCGGCGAGCGGGTCGTGGAGCGCGCCGACTTCGAGCTCGCGTGCCCCGTCGGCCTGTCGATCTGCTGCTTCCGGTACGTCCCACCGGGGCTGCCCTCCGATGAGCGCCGGGAGTCGTACCTCGACCTGCTCAACGAGCGGCTGATGACGGAGGTCCAGCAAGCCGGGCGCGTGTTCTTCTCCAACGCCATCCTGGGCGGGCGGTTCTTCCTCCGGGTCTGCATCGTCAACTTCCGGACCGAGGCGGGTGACCTCGACGCGGTGCTCGACGTGGCGGCCGAGACCGGAGCACGGCTCGACGCCGAGCTCCGGCCGCCCGATCTGCGGGAAAGCGTCGCGTGAAGGGCGTCGCGATGGCGTTGCTCGGGTCCGGCGAGTTCGATCCGTGGTCGGTCCCGATCAGTCGATGGCTGCTCGAGCGCTCGCGCAACCCCGGCGGGGTGGCGCTCGTCTTCCCGACGGCGGCGGCGCACGAGGGCGAAAGCTCCTTCTCCTCCTGGGGCGAGAAGGGCCTCGCGCACTTCGGGTCGATCGAGGTCCCGGCCGAGGTCGTGCCCCTGCGGACGCGGGAGGACGCGCATCGCGACGACGTCGTGTGCCGGCTCGACGACGCCTCGCTCGTGTTCTTCTCCGGCGGGAACCCCGCCCGGCTCGCCCAGGCGCTCCGCTCGACGCCGTTCTGGTCGGCGCTGTGCGAGGCGATGGACGCGGGTCTGCCCTACGCGGGCTGCAGCGCGGGCGTCGCGTGCCTCACGGAGATGACGTACGACAGCGAGACGTCCGGGTTCGACGGCCTCTGGCAGCCGGGGATCGGGTACGTCCGCGACATCCTGTTCGGACCGCACTGGGACATCGTCGACACCTGGGTGCCGGGCGCGAGCGAGTTCATCGTGGGATCCGTCCGGCCCGGCCAGACGTTCGTCGGCCTCGATGAGGACACGGCGATGATCGGCGACGGGACCTCGTGGCGGGTCCTCGGCCGCCGGTGGATCCATGTGTTGCGGGACGACGCGTGGTCGGAGCACGGCGACGGTGACGTCTTCTCGTTGCCGCTGGCGTTCGCCGACCGCTCCTGAGCCGTGGCGAAGCCGACGCTCACCCGCGACGACCCGATCGAGGCGCGCGCGCCCGAGATCGTTCGGCTCCTCTCCCGCGCGTATCCGGACGCGCACGTCGCGCTGAACTTCTCGAACCCCCTCGAGATGCTCGTCGCGACGATCCTGTCTGCGCAGTGCACGGACGAGAAGGTCAACGAGGTCACGGCCACGCTCTTCCGGAAGTACCGGACGCCGGAGGACTACCTGGCGGTGCCGGAGGACGAGCTGCGGCTCGACATCAAGCCGACGGGGTTCTTCAACCAGAAGGCGCTGTCGATCCGCGCCGCCTGCCAGCGGATCGTCGAGGCCTTCGGCGGGCGGGTGCCGGACACGATGGAGGACCTGATCACGCTCCGCGGGGTGGCGCGCAAGACCGCGAACATCGTGCTCGGCAACTCGTTCGGCAAGGTCGAGGGAATCGCGGTCGACACCCACGTGAAGCGCCTGGCCAACCGCCTCGGGTTCAGCGGCGAATCCGACCCGGACAAGATCGAGCGGGATCTCATGGCCGCGATCCCGAAGCGGCGCTGGTTCGACTTCACGTACGTGCTGATCGATCATGGCCGCGCGGTCTGCATCGCGCGCCGCCCGCGATGTGAGGTCTGTCCCGTGGCCCACCTCTGCCCGTCGAGCCTGGTGTGAGCCGGGACCACCGGTTCCCCGACGATGCCTTCCCGGTCGTCGTCGCGCACCGGGGCGCCTCCTCGACGCATCCGGAGAACACGCTCGCGGCGTTCGAGGAGGCGATCCGGCTCGGCGCGCACGCCGTCGAGCTGGACGTCCGGGTCTCCCGCGACGGGGTCGCCGTCGTGATGCACGACGCGGTCCTCGATCGCACCACCGATGGGACCGGCGCGGTGAACGAACGCACGGCGGCGGAGCTCCGCGCGCTGAACGCCGGCACCGCGACCTCCCCGGCCCCCGTGCCTACGCTCGCCGAGGTCCTGGATCTGGCGAGCGGGCGGACGGCGGTCGCGCTCGAGATCAAGAACCTGTTCGGCGAGCCGGGATACGAGCCCGCCCGGGAGCCGGCGGTGGAGGCGGCGCACGCGGACCTCGCGAGGACGGCGTTCGAGGGCCCCGTGCTCGTGGTGTCCTTCAACCCGGCCTCGATCGCGGCCTCGAAGGCGATCGCGCCGGAGGTGCCCACCGGCTTCCTCACGAACGAGCTCGTCGCGCCCGCGGACGCGCTCGCCCACGCGCTGCAGGCCGGGCACGGGTTCGTCCTGCCGGGGACCCGCGCGCTGATCCCCGCGGGCCCTGGGTTCGTGCGCGCGGCCCACGCGGCCGGCGTGCTGGTGGGGACGTGGACCGTCGACGATCCCGACGAGCTCGGGACGGTCCTCGGGTTCGGCGTGGACGTCGTGGCCTCGAACGACCCGGCGATGGCGCTCGCGGTGCTCGCCGAGCACGTCCCCGGATGATCCTGCGACGCCGACACCTCCCCGATCACCTCGAGCGGCCGTACGCCGCGTTCCGGTCGATCGTCCCGCCGCTCGAGCAGGCGAAGGCGGCCCTGACCGAGTCGGTCCCGGGCACGCGGCTCCCCGGCCGCCCGCTCGCGGAGACCCTGCTCGAGTTCGAGGAGGGGCTCCGGACCGTCCGGGCGGGCATGGATGCGTGGCGGGCGCCGGAGGTGAAGGCCGAGTGGGAGCGCGCCTCCCGGGGACTCGACGAGGCCGGCGCGATGGTGGAGCGACTCCGGGTGGAGGCGCCGGAGCCGGAGGGGTTCGAGGGCCTGATCGGCCTGATCGGCGATCTGCTCGCGCCGCTGGAGCCGTTCACCGAGGCCGCCGAGCGGTTCCGTGCGCTCCGACGATGAGCGGCCGCGAGCTGGAGCGCGTGACGGCCGACGTCGTGCGGTGCCGTCGATGCCCGCGGCTCGTGGAGTGGCGAGAGCGGGTCGCGCGGGAGAAGGTCGCGCGGTTCGCCGAGCAGGAGTACTGGGGGCGCCCCGTTCCGGGCTTCGGCGAGCCCGACGCCCGGATCCTGGTCCTCGGGCTCGCACCGGCCGCGCACGGTGGGAACCGCACCGGCCGGATCTTCACCGGCGATCGTTCCGGTGACTTCCTCTTCTCGTCGCTGCACCGGACCGGTCTCTCGAACCGTCCGACGTCGGTCGGCCGCGACGACGGGCTCCGGCTCGCCGGCACGTACATCGCCGCGGTGAACCGATGCGCCCCGCCCGCGAACCGGCCGACGCCGCGGGAGCGCGATGCCTGCCTGCCCTACCTCGAGCGGGAGATCGCCGCGCTCGAGGGACTGCGCGTGATCGTCGCGCTCGGAGGCTTCGCCTGGGACGGTGCGCTCCGGTCACTCGATGCCCTCGGGCACCGGGTGCGCCCGAGGCCGCGGTTCGCGCACGAGGCCGAGACGGAGGTGGGCCCGTTCGCCCTCCTCGGCGCGTACCACCCGAGCCAGCAGAACACCTTCACGGGCCGCCTCACCGAGCCCATGCTCGACGCTGTGTTCGCGCGCGCACGAGAGCTCGCGGGATACTGAGGCCGTGTTCTCGCTCAACTTGCCGAACACGCTGACCC
>DATBMU010000141.1:0-13149 GCA_036554665.1 Actinomycetota bacterium
AGGTCAGAGCACGTCCTTGTCACGCTGCGCGACGCCCGCGCACGATGACGCGGTTCCCCGGCCCCGAACGGACCTGGTCTGCGGCCGGACGATGCGAGGAGGTCCCGCGTGGCGTTCGACATGGGTCAGGTACAGCGAGGAGCGCGCAACCGCCGCACGCCGTACTACGAGGCGACGCAGCGGTACGAGCCGAAGGGCTTCACGGTCTACAACCACATGTACTTCCCGATCCGCTTCGACAGCTTCGAGGCGGAGTTCGACGCGCTGCTGAACGGCGTCACGCTCTGGGACGTCTCGGTCGAGCGATGCCTCGAGATCTCCGGGCCCGACGGGTTCGCGTTCGCCCAGCTGCTGACGCCGCGGGACCTGTCGCGGTGCGCGGTCGGTCAAGGCAAGTACGTGCTGATCTGCGACAGCGACGGGGGGATCGTGAACGACCCCGTGCTCACCCGGATGAGCGAGACCACGTTCTGGTTCGCCCTCGCCTCCTCCGACGCCCTGCTCTTCGCGCGCGGGCTGAAGAACGCGTACCCCGACCTCGACGTCACGATCCGGGAGGCCGATGTCGCCCCGCTCCAGGTGCAGGGCCCGCGGTCCAAGGCGCTGATGGCGAAGCTCCTCGGTGAGGAGATCCTCGACCTGAAGTACTACTTCTGGACCGAGGCCAAGATCGCCGGGGCGCCGGTGGTCGTCACCAGGACGGGCTGGACCTCCGAGGTCGGCTACGAGGTGTACCTGACCGACACGAGCAAGGGCGTGGAGGTCTACGAGGCGATCATGGAGGCGGGCGAGGAGTTCGGCATCCGCCCGACGGGCCCGAGCGACATCCGCCGCATCGAGGGCGGGATCTTCAACTGGGGCGCCGACATGACGTACGAGGACAACCCGATCGAGATGGGCCTCGAGCGCCTCGTCGACTGGGACCTGTCGGACGACGCGAGCATCTCGATGCGCGCCCTCCGGCGGATCAAGGACGAGGGCGTGACCCGCCGGATCAACGGCGTGGAGCTGGACGGCGAGCCCTTCCCGTCCCTGAACGACGTGAAGTGGCCCGTGGTCGAGGGGGCGGAGCGGATCGGCACCGTCACCTCCGCGATCCACTCGCCCCGGCTGGGGCGGAACATCGGCTTCGCGTGGCTGCCGGCCGGTCGGTCGGAGCTCGGCACGTCCATCAGCGTCGAGACGGAGTGGGGCACCCGAGGGGGAACCGTCGTGGAGATGCCGTTCGTCGACCCCGGCAAGCAGATCCCGGTCTCCTAGGCGCGGCGGCGTTGCGCCGGTGGAGGGCTTGAACGATGATTCAAACCCTCGACCCGGGGGACGTGGCCCCCGCCGAACGCTGAGAGGAGCCGTTCCCGCATGGTCAACGAGCGCCAGGAGATGCTCGAGCAGAGCGCGACGATCTACTTCGGGCCGTGGTACCGGCGGTCGCCGTACTTCGAGGCCACCCGGCGAGCCGGGTGCACCGCCTACGACGTGTACAACCACATGCTCCTGCCGGCGTACTTCGACGACCCGGTGACCGAGTACTGGGCGTTGCTGAACGAGGTCACCGTCTGGGACGTCGCGGTCGAGCGCACGGTGGAGATCTCCGGGCCCGACGCGGACCGGTTCGTGGATTCCCTCACGTGCCGCGACCTCACGAAGTGTGCGGTGAAGCAGGGGAAGTACATGCTCGTCACGGCGCCGGACGGCGGGATCGTGAACGACCCCGTCCTTCTCCACGTGGGGGAGCAGCGGTGGTGGATGCAGCTGGCGGACTCGGACGCCGGCCTGTACGCGCTCGGCGTCGCGGCGGCCTCGGACCTCGACGTTGAGGTCTCGTACCCGCACGCCTACCCGATGCAGGTCCAGGGCGCGAAGGCCGCGCTCACGCTCGAGAAGCTCGTCGGCCCGGCGATCTACGACCTGAAGTACTACTGGTGCGACTGGTTCGACGTCGGGGACATCCCGGTGCTGATCAGCCGCACCGGCTGGACCGCGGTGCCGGGCTTCGAGATCAACCTGCTCGACCCGGACCGCGGTGACGACCTGTGGAACGCGGTCTTCTCGGCCGGCGAGGGCTTCGGCATCCGGCCGGTCGCCCCGATCGAGGCGCGGCGGATCGAGGCCGGGATCATGAACTGGGGATCGGACATGACGTTCGAGGACACGCCCCTGCACGTGATGGGGCTCGAGCACCTCGTCGAGGACCAGCCGCAGGACTACATCGGCAAGGCCGCGCTCGAGGCGCTGAAGGCGTCCGGGGTCGACCGCAAGCTCGTCGGCATCGAGTGGTCCGGGGACGAGCTCCGGGCCGAGCTCACGTGGTTCTGGCCGGTCCTGCGCGACGACGAGCGGGTCGGCAGGGTCACGGATGCGGTCTGGTCGCCGCGCCTGGAACGGAACATCGGCTACGCCTGGGTCCCGATCGACCTCGCGGACCCCGGCACGCCGCTCGACGTCGAGTCCGAGCACGGGCCGTTGCGCGTGACGACCGCCGCCATCCCCTTCATCGACCCCCGGAAGGAGGTCCCGGCGCAGGACCTGCGTCGGGACTGAGCACCGACGAGGCGGTCGCCGACCGAGATGGCGCGCACGCTCGACCGGAGGCCGCCCGCCACGAGCCCGCCGCCGCGGGGGCTGCGCCGAGCCATCGTCCTGATCGAGCGGGGCTCGAAGGAGGCGATCTGGGACTGCCGCATGTGCGGGCAGTGCATCCTGCACTCGACCGGGATGTCGTGTCCGATGCGGTGCCCGAAGAGCCTGCGGAACGGCCCGTGCGGCGGCGTCCTGCAGGACGGGAGCTGCGAGGTGGTGCCCGAGATGCGGTGCGTGTGGGTCGCCGCCTGGGAGGGCTCTCGCCGGCTCCCGCTCTGGCGCCATCACATGGAGCACGTCCAGCGGCCGGTGGATTGGAGGCTCCAGGAGACGTCCTCCTGGGAGAACGCGCTCACGCGACGGGACCGCCACGAGCCGGGTGGATGGGCGAGGTCGACGGGGTCCCCCCGGTGAGCGAGGAGCCGAGGAGCGGGCTCCACCGGCTGCTCCGTTCGGGCGAGTTCGTCGTGACGGCGGAGCTCCAGGCGACGGACTCGGCCGACCCCGGGTCGGTGCGGGAGCTCGCGGAGCTCCTGCGCGGCAAGGTCGACGCGGTCAACTGCACCGACAACAGTGCCGCCCACACCCACGTCGCCCCGATCGCGGCCGCCCATCTGTTGGCGGACGCCGGCGTGGAGCCCATCCTCCAGCTCGCGTGCCGCGACCGGAACCGCCTCGGCCTGCAGGCGGATCTGCTCGGCGCCGCGATGCTCGGGGTGCGCAACGTCGTGTGCATGACCGGCGACGACGTGAGCGCCGGCGACCATCCCGAGGCCAAGCCGATCTACGACATCGACGCGATCCACCTGTTGCGGATCGCGCGGATCATGCGGGACGAGGGGACCTACCTGTCGGGCCGTCCCCTCGCGCAGGCGCCGGACTTCCTGATCGGCGCGGTCGAGAACCCGTTCGCACCGCCGCTCGAGTTCCGGCCGATGCGGGTCGGCAAGAAGGTCGAGGCCGGGGCGGAGTTCATCCAGACGCAGATCTGCTTCAACCTCGACAAGCTCCGGCTGTTCATGGCGCGGACGGGGGACCTCGGGCTGCTGGACCACGTGTGGGTGCTCGCCGGCGTGTTCGTCCCGCGCTCGTCCCGGGGCGTCCGGTACCTCCGGGACCAGGTGCCGGGCATCGACGTGCCGGACGCGATCGTGGACCGGATGGACGCGACGCCGCCCGAGCGGCAGTGGGACGAGGGGGTCCGGATCGCGCTCGAGCTCGTGGAGCAGGTCCGCGGGATCCCCGGCATCGCCGGCGTCCACCTGATGTCGATCAGGAACGAGGAGGCCATCGTCCGGGTGGTGGAGGAGGCCGGCCTCCTCCCCAGGCCGGCGCCCGTGCCCTCGGCCGTGGCCTGAGGCCGCCCCGCCGCTCTCAGCGAGTTCTCATCCTCCCGTCAGAACGTGTCCGGTGGGCGTGTCGAACGCCCTTCGAACGGACACACTGGAACGAGACACTGGAGCGAGGCATGAGACGGACCCTGATCGCCCTGCTGGCCGGATCGGCGCTGGTGCTGAGCGCCTGCTCGCTGGGCACGATCGAGCCGGAGGTGGACGCCGAGCCGATCCTGTTCCCCTCGAGCGTCCCGTCGAGCATCCCCTCGAGCATCGCGACGGTGGATCCGGCGAACGAGTCGGTCGCCGACGTAGTGGCGCAGGTGCTCCCCGCGGTCGTGAACGTCGTCAGCGACGGCGGTGAGGGCACGGGGTTCATCGTCCGCGAGGACGGGATCATCGTGACGAACTACCACGTGGTCGAGCAGGCCTCGTCCTGGACCGTGGTCACCTCGGCCGAGGACCCCCAGGAGTACGAGGCCCGGGTGATCGGCGGCGACATCCAGGCGGACCTGGCGATCCTGGACATCGAGGCCGAGGATCTGCCGACCGTTCCGCTCGGCGACTCGGACCAGGTTCGGCTCGGGCAGCGGGTGGTGGCGATCGGGTACGCGCTCGGCCTCGCCGGCGGGCCGTCCGTGACGGCCGGCATCGTGTCCTCCCTCACGCGCGAGATCACGGTCTCCGACCCCGGGTGCGCGCAGTGCGAGAACGGGGAGCGCGTCTACACGGACGTGATCCAGACCGACGCCGCGATCAACCCGGGGAACTCGGGCGGCCCGCTCGTGGACCTGGCCGGCAACGTGGTCGGCATCAACTCGGCGGGGACGACGAGCGCGGAGAACATCGGGTTCGCGATCCAGATCAACTCGGCCAAGCCGACGATCGAGCAGGCGGCCGAGACGCCGAACGAGCCCGTCGCGTTCATGGGGATCGGGGCGATCGACGCGTCCGATCCCGAGGTCCAGGTGCAGGCGGACCCGCCGGTCGACGAGGGCGCGTGGATCGCCGACGTCGTGGTGGACGGCCCGGCGGACGACGCCGGGGTGGAGGTCGGCGACGTGGTGGTCGGGTTCGACGGCGTGCCGATCGCGACGGCCGACGAGCTCGGGGAGCAGATCCGTGCGCACGAGCCCGGCGACGTCGTCGAGGTCGACCTCGTCCGGTCCTCGGGCGAGCGCGTGTCGGTCTCGGTCGAGCTGGGGACGAACCCGCTGCCGGTCACGTGAGCCTGGGCCCCGCGAGGCCCGTGCGCTAGCCTTGACCCTCGTGAAGGTCTGGCTGCGCAACCCCGACCGGGAGGTCGAGGTCGCGGGGGACCGGAAGGTCCACGCCGTCCTCGGCGAGCTCGGCATCGATCCCGACACCGTCCTCGTGATCCGCGAGCGCGAGCTGCTCACGCGCGAGGACCGGGTCACGGACGCCGACCGGATCGAGGTGCGGCCGGTGATCAGCGGCGGGGCCGGAACGCCGAACCGGATGAAGTGCCGCCGGTGCAAGGCGCCGGCCGTGGTGGAGGTCCGACGGCACAACGCGGCGTTCTGCCGGGACTGCTTCCTGCGTCACGTCCGGACCCAGGTCGAGCGCGCGATCGACGCCCACGACATGCTCGGGCCCGAGGATCGCGTCCTCGTGGCGGTCTCGGGCGGCAAGGACTCGCTCGCGCTGTGGGACGTGCTGCTCGAGCTCGGCCACCGGGCCGACGGGCTGTACCTCGGGCTCGGGATCGGTGACTACTCGACGCGATCGGGGGAGGTCGTCCGGGCCTTCGCCAGGGAGCGCGACGCGACGCTGATCGAGGTCGACCTCGCGGAGGCGTACGGGTTCGACGTCCCCACCGCCGGCCGAAAGGGCTCGCGTTCGACCTGCGCGGTCTGCGGGCTTTCCAAGCGCTACGTCTTCAACCGAGCGGCGCGGGAGAACGGGTACGGCGTGATCGCCACGGGCCACAACCTCGACGACGAGGCCGCCACCCTGCTCGGGAACACGCTCCGCTGGCAGACCGACTACATCGCGCGCCAGTTCCCGGTCCTGCCCGCCGAGGAGGGCTTCGCGCGGAAGGTGAAGCCGCTGTACCGGCTCTCCGAGCTCGAGACCGCCGCCTACGCGTTCCTGCGCGGGATCGAGTACGTCGTCGAGGAGTGCCCGCTCGTCGCCGGCAACACCCAGCTCCGCTACAAGGAAGCGATGAACCGGCTCGAGGCGACCTCTCCGGGGACGAAGGCGCAGTTCTTCCTGAGCTACCTGGATCGCGCCGCGCCGCTGTTCGCGACGCAGGACGTCGCCGAGCTGCGCCCGTGCGAGCGCTGCGACCAGCCCACGACCGGGCGTTTCTGCGCCTTCTGCCGCGCCAGGGCCCAGGTCCTCGGAGAACGGCTGGGCGACCCCACGACCGGCACGAGCGAGCTCGAGGCCCGGGAGCTCGCGGCCGGGCTGTCCGAGGAGGTCATGCCCGCCGAGCTGTACGGGGCGTCCCGGTCGTGAGCGCGCCCCTGGAGCCCGGGGAGCGGGTGCTCCTCGTCGATCGGCGCGGGCGCCGGTACCTCGTGAAGCTGGAGGCGGGGGAGACCTGGCACTCCCACGGAGGCGCCGTGCCGCACGACCTGGTGATCGGGTCCGAGGAGGGCACCGTGGTCCACTCGGCGACCGGGATGGCCTTCCGGGTGTTCCGCCCGCGGATGGCCGACTTCGTCCTGAAGATGCCGCGCGGGGCGCAGGTCGTGTACCCGAAGGACGTCGGCGCGATCCTCGTCCAGGCCGACATCTTCCCCGGCGCCCACGTGCTCGAGGCCGGCACGGGCTCGGGGTCGCTGACGATGGCCCTGTGCCGGGCTACCGGGCCGGAGGGCCGGGTGGTCTCCTACGAGCTCCGTCCCGAGTTCCGCGCGACGGCCATGCAGAACATCGAGATGTTCCTGGGCAAGCTGCCGGGGTGGCTCGAGCTGCGGGAGGGGGACCTCCGCGAGGTCGCCGGGACGCCCGAGCGCTACGACCGGGTCGTGCTGGACCTGCCGGATCCGTGGGCGGCGCTCGACGCGCTCGGGTCCGTCCTGGAGCCCGGGGGGATCGTCTGCGGGTACCTGCCGACGACGGTCCAGGTGCAGCGGTTCGTGCTCGCGCTCGAGGCGGGGGGGTACGAGCACCTCGAGACCTTCGAGGTCCTGCATCGGTCCTGGCACGTGACGCCGACGAGCGTCAGGCCGGACCATCGGATGGTCGGGCACACGGGCTTCGTCACGGTCGCCCGCCGGGTGGGCGAGGACGAGCTCCCGGAGGATCGTTCGCCGCTCAGGTGAACCGCTCGACGCGCCGACACCGTATGCATCGAGAAGACCCCCGATCGCTGCGGGGAGGGTCGGGGGACGGGAGTAGACTTCCGCCACGCGGGAGGTGACGGAGATGCCCGAGCCCGATCCACGCGAGCAGCAGGAGCGCGCGGAGAAGCAGATCCACGAGCTGGAGACGCAGGTCCGCTTCCTCGAGGACGAGATCTCGCTCCTGCGTCGCCGCCTCACGAACGCGCCGCGGCAGGTCAAGATCCTCGAGGAGAAGCTCGTCGAGGCCCGGTCCGACCTCTCGCGTGCGGTCACCCAGAACCAGAAGCTCGCGGAGACCCTCACCGCGGAGAAGGAGCGGATCGAGGGCCTGCGCGACGAGGTCGACAAGCTCAGCCAGCCGCCGGCCTCCTTCGGCGTCTACCTGGCGGCGAACGACGACGACTCGGTCGACGTGTTCACGGCCGGGCGCAAGATGCGGGTGAACGTCTCGCCCGACGTGGATCGGGCGGAGCTCCGCAAGGGCGTCGAGGTCATCCTGAACGAGGCCCTGAACGTCGTCGAGGTCCTGCGCCCGGACCGGGCGGGCGAGGTCATGAAGGTCAAGGACCGCCTGGGCGAGGACCGCGTGATCGTGTTCGGCCACGGCGACGAGGAGCTCGTCGCGACGCTCTCGGCCGCCCTGTGGGACGAGCAGATCCGCGCCGGCGACCCGCTGCTCGTCGACCCCCGCTCGAGCGTGGCCCTCGAGAAGCTGCCGAAGGAGGAGGTGGAGGAGCTCGTCCTGGAGGAGATCCCCGACGTGTCCTACGAGGACATCGGCGGGCTCGAGGGGCAGATCGAGGCGATCCGCGACGCCGTTGAGCTCCCGTTCCTGTACGCGGAGCTGTTCCACGAGCACCAGCTGGACCCGCCGAAGGGGGTCCTGCTCTACGGGCCGCCCGGCTGTGGCAAGACGCTGATCGCCAAGGCCGTCGCGAAGTCGCTCGCGGACAAGGTCCGGGAGCGCACCGGCCGCCAAGACGCCCACTCCTACTTCCTGAACATCAAGGGCCCCGAGCTCCTCAACAAGTACGTCGGCGAGACGGAGCGCCAGATCCGCCAGATCTTCCAGCGCGCGAAGGAGCGCAGCGAGGAGGGGCTGCCGGTCATCGTCTTCTTCGACGAGATGGACTCGATCTTCCGCACGCGCGGTACCGGCATCTCGAGCGACGTCGAGTCCACGATCGTCCCACAGCTCCTGTCCGAGCTCGACGGCGTCGAGACGCTCAAGAACGTGATCGTGATCGGCGCCTCCAACCGCGAGGACCTGATCGACCCCGCGATCCTGCGCCCCGGCCGCCTCGACGTGAAGATCAAGATCGAGCGGCCCAGCGCGGAGCAGGCCTCCGACATCATGAGCAAGTACCTGAACCCGGCCGTGCCGATCCATCCGGAGGAGATCGACAAGGCGGCGGACGTCCGATCGGCGACGACGCGGATGATCCAGCAGACCGTCGACCGGATGTACGCGGCGACGGAGGAGAACCGGTTCCTCGAGGTCACCTACTCCAGCGGCGACAAGGAGATCCTGTACTTCAAGGACTTCAACTCGGGCGCGATGATCGAGAACATCGTCCGCCGTGCGAAGAAGGAGGCGATCAAGCGCTTCCTGTCGACCGGCGAGAAGGGCATCAAGAGCGACGACCTTTCCAACGCGATCCGGCTCGAGTTCAAGGAGAACGAGGACCTGCCGAACACGACCAACCCTGACGACTGGGCGCGGATCTCGGGGAAGAAGGGTGAGCGGATCGTCTACGTCCGCACCCTCCTCGGGGACGGCGTCGGCAGCGAGGGTCGGCAGGTCGAGCGGGTCAGCGCGGGTCAGTACCTGTAGGCTTCCGCGATGGCCATCCCCAAGGTCATCGGCACCGAGACCGAGTACGGCATCGCGGCCGTCGGGGCGCCCGAGTTCAACCCGGTCATCTCGTCCTCGCTCCTGATCAGCACGTACGCGGGATCGCTGCGCCGCATCCGGTGGGACTACGAGCAGGAGTCCCCGCTTCGGGACGCGCGCGGCTACGAGCCGGTCCAGGTGCGTGAGCCCTCGGAGGAGGACCTCGGACTGGCGAACGTGATCCTGCCGAACGGGGCGCGCTACTACGTCGATCACGCGCACCCGGAGTACTCGACGCCGGAGTGCGCGAGCCCGCGCGACCTCGTGATCCACGATCGGGCCGGCGAGCGGATCCTCGAGCGCTCGCTGCTCGAGCTCGAGCGCGCGATGCCGGGCGGACCGCGCCTCGCGATCTACAAGAACAACAGCGACGGCAAGGGGAACTCCTACGGGACGCACGAGAACTACCTCGTCGACCGCGCGGTCCCCTTCGCGAACCTCGTCCGGGACCTCACCCCGTTCTTCGTGTCGCGCCAGATCTTCTGCGGTGCCGGCAAGCTCGGCGCGGAGGCGGCGTGGGAGGAGCGGAACCGCCACCGGTACCAGCTGACCCAGCGGGCCGACTTCTTCGAGGCCGAGGTCGGCCTCGAGACCACCCTCAAGCGCCCGATCATCAACACCCGCGACGAGCCGCACGCCGACCCGGACCGGTACCGCCGGCTGCACGTGATCGTCGGGGACGCGAACCTGTGCGAGGTGGCCACGTTCCTCAAGGTGGGCACGACGGCCCTCGTCCTGAAGATGATCGAGGACGAGTACCTCCCGGACCTCACGCTGGCGAACCCGGTCGCCTCGCTCCACGAGGTGGCGCGGGACCTGAGCTGCCGGGCGACCGTCCGGCTCGCCGACGGCCGTCGCCCCTCCGCGATCCAGCTTCAGTGGGAGTTCCTCGACCGAGCCAAGAAGTACGTCGAGCAAGAGGACCCGACCGGCGACAACCCGGAGGTCGTCGAGCGCTGGGAGGCCGTGCTGACCGCGCTGGAGGACGATCCGATGCAGCTGCACCGGGAGCTCGACTGGGTGGCCAAGTACCGGCTCCTCGAGGGGTACCGCCAGCGTGACGGCCTCGACTGGGACGACCACAAGCTCCGGCTGATCGACCTGCAATACCACGACGTGCGCAGGGACAAGGGCCTGTACCACCGCCTCGCCGCGACGGGCAAGGTCGAACGCCTCGTCACGGACGACGAGGTCGAGCACGCGATCATGGAACCCCCGGAGGACACCCGCGCGTACTTCCGGGGCCGGTGCATCGAGAAGTACCCGGATGCGATCGCCGCGGCGTCGTGGGACTCGATGATCTTCGACACCGGACGCGAGGCCTTGCAGCGCGTCCCGATGCGCGAGCCGCTGAAGGGGACGCGGGCGCACGTGGAGGACCTGCTCGAGCAGTCCCCGGACCCGGCGACGCTCGTCGACCTGCTCGGCTCCTGACCGCTCGCCTCCCGGGTCTCCACCTCGGCCGCCGCTAGAATGGCTGGCCACCGACATCGAGGGGAGCCCTCCGCCGTGTCACAGGAGCAGGAGCAGAAGAAGACGCAGCGTCGCGGCGGCGGGGGCGCCGGCGACGATGCGGGCGAGGTGCAGCGCTCCGCCAAGGGCGAGCAGCTCAAGGAGGAGATGGACGAGATCCTCGACGAGATCGACTCGGTGCTCGAGGAGAACGCCGAGGAGTTCGTGAAGAGCTACGTGCAGAAGGGCGGGGAATGAGGGACGAGCCCGTCGTCCCCGTCGCCTCGAACGGACCGATCGGCGCGAACCCCAGCTTCTTCGACCTCGTGGTGACGACCCGGCCGGAGGTCCTCCCGCGGGCCGCCGTCGAGGCGGACGCTACCCGCGAGCTGCCGCACGGCACCACGGTGCTCGGCCTGAAGTTCGCGGGCGGCGTCGTCTTCGCCGGCGACCGGCGGGCGATCGCGGGATTCTCGATCGACGACGACCGCATGGAGAAGGTCTTCGCCGCCGACGAGTACTCGGTGATCGCGATCGCGGGCGCCGCGGGGCAGGCGATCGAGATCGTGCGCCTGTTCCAGCTCGAGCTGGAGCACTACGAGAAGATCACGGGCGACCGCCTCTCCCTCGAGGGCAAGGCGAACCGGCTCGGCCAGATGATCCGCGGGAACTTCCCGCTGGCCGTCCAGGGGCTGGTCGTCGTGCCGTTGTTCGGCGGGTTCGACGAGCGACGCGAGGACGGCCGGATCTTCTACTACGACGCCACCGGGGGCCGCTGGGAGGAGGACGACTTCCACGCGACCGGGTCGGGGGGACGGCCGGCGAAGAGCTCCCTCAAGAAGCGCTGGCGGCAGGGCCTGGACCGCACGGAGGCGGTCCGCGTGGCGGTCGAGGCGCTCGTCGACGCGTCACAGGAGGACGTGGCCACCGGCGGGCCCGACCCGGCCCGCGGGATCTACCCCACGGTGATCCTCGTCACCGCCGGAGGCGCGGAGACGGTCGGCGAGGACGAGGTCCGCTCCGCGTACGAGGCCGTGGTCGGGCCCGGCTCGGCCGGAAGCGCCTCCGGCAGCGGGGGCGGTGACGCGCCGTGAGCTTCATGCCGTACGTCCCGCCCGAGCAGCTGATGAAGGATCGTTCGGACTTCGCGCACAAGGGGATCGCGCGGGGCAAGTCGGTCGTGGGGCTCGAGTACGCGGACGGGATCCTGTTCATCGCCGAGAACCCCAGCTCGACGTTGCACAAGATCAGCGAGATCTACGACCGGATCGCCTTCGCCGGCGTCGGCAAGTACAGCGAGTTCGAGGACCTGCGGATCAGCGGCGTCCGCCTCGCCGACCTCCGCGGCTACTCCTACGGGCGCGAGGACGTCCGGGCGAGGGACCTCGCGAACGCCTACTCGCAGGCCCTGTCCACGATCTTCACGCAGCAGATGAAGCCCTACGAGGTCGAGATCCTCGTCGGCGAGGTGGCCGACGACGGCGGGCGCAACGAGATCTACCACGTCCTGTTCGACGGCACGGTGACCGACGAGCACGAGCGCGTCGCGATCGGCGGCCACGCCGAGGAGCTGACGAACGCCGTGAACAGCGCGTACCAACCCGGCTGGGACCTCCCGACCGCCGTGCGCGAGGCCGTGAAGGCGCTGTCGACCGCCGAGGGCCGCCAGGTCGAGGCGGGCTCGGTCGAAGCCGGCGTCCTGGACCGCACGCGCGGCCAGCGACGGAAGTTCCGGCGGCTCGAGGAGGACGAGGTCGCCGGGATCCTCGCCGGCTGAGCTCATCCCCGCGCCCGACCGGGTCGGCCCTACACTCGTCCCGTGGACCGTCGGATCTTCGGGCTCGAGAACGAGTACGGCGTCACCTGCACGTTCCGCGGCCAGCGCCGGCTGTCGCCCGACGAGGTCGCCCGCTACCTGTTCCGTCGCGTCGTGCACTGGGGCCGCTCGTCGAACGTCTTCCTCGAGAACGGGGCCCGTCTGTACCTCGACGTCGGCTCGCACCCGGAGTACGCGACGCCCGAGTGCGACGCGATCACCGACCTCGTCGCGCACGACAAGGCGGGTGAGCGGATCCTCGAGGCCCTGCTCGCGGCCGCCGAGGTCCGCCTGCACGAGGAGGGGATCAACGGCCAGGTCTTCCTCTTCAAGAACAACACGGACTCCGCCGGCAACTCCTACGGCTGCCACGAGAACTACCTCGTCGCGCGCCAGGGGGAGTTCGCCCGCATGGCGGACCTGCTGATCCCGTTCTTCGTCACGAGGCAGATCTACTGCGGCGCGGGCAAGGTCCTGCACGGTCCGCGCGGCGCCCAGTTCTGCGTCGCGCAGCGCGCCGAGCACATCTGGGAGGGCGTCTCGAGCGCGACGACGAGGTCCCGGCCGATCATCAACACGCGCGACGAGCCGCATGCGGACGCCGAGCGGTTCCGGCGGCTGCACGTGATCGTCGGCGATTCGAACATGAACGAATGGACGACGTTCATGAAGACCGGGATCACGGACCTCGTCCTGCGGATGGTCGAGGCGAACACGGTGATGCGCGATCTCACGCTCGAGAACCCGATCCGAGCG
>DATBMU010000156.1:0-14875 GCA_036554665.1 Actinomycetota bacterium
GATCGAGCAGGCGCGGGCGCGGGGGTTCCTCGGCGGGGACGTGATGGGCGAGGGCTTCGCGTTCGACGTCGAGGTCCGCCGCGGCGCCGGCGCGTACATCTGCGGCGAGGAGACCGCGCTGTTCAACTCGATCGAGGGCAAGCGAGGGGAGCCGCGGAACAAGCCGCCCTTCCCGGTCGAGCGCGGCCTGTTCGGCAAGCCCACGGGGATCAACAACGTCGAGACCCTCGTCAACGTCCTCGAGGTGCTCTCGCTCGGCGGGCCCGGCTACCTGAAGCTCGGGACGCCGGAGTCGACCGGCACCCGGCTGTTCTGCGTCAGCGGCTGCGTGGAGGTCCCGGGGGTCTACGAGGTCGAGCACGGCATCCAGCTCCGGGAGCTGCTGAACCTCGCCGGCGGCGTCCGGGGTGGTCGCGAGGTGAAGGCCGTGCTGCTCGGCGGCGCCGCCGGCACGTTCGTCGGACCCGAGGACCTCGGCTTGAAGCTCTCGTTCGAGGACGCGCGCGCCGCGGGGACGACGCTCGGCTCGGGCGTCGTCATGGTCTTCGACGACACCGTCAACCTCGCCGAGATCGTGCTTCGGATCGCGGCGTTCTTCCGCGACGAGTCGTGCGGCCAGTGCGTCCCCTGCCGGGTCGGCACGGTCCGCCAGGAGGAGGCGCTGCACCGGCTCGTCGCCGATCGTCCGGTCGGCTCACGCGCGGACGAGCTCGCGCTGATCGGGGAGATCGGGCGGGTGATGCGCGACGCCTCGATCTGCGGGCTCGGCCAGCTCGCCGCCAACGCCGTCGAGTCCGCCATCGCGAAGCTCCACGTGTTCGATGGGAGCGCCGGATGACCGTGACGCGGATCGCGCCGCCCCGACGGCTGCTCGACCTGGAGGTCGACGGCGAGACGATCCGCGTGGCCGAGGGCTCCACGATCCTGGACGCGCTGCGCGAGCGGGGCGTGGACACCCCGACGCTCTGCTACGCGGAGAACCTCACGCCGGTGAACGCGTGCCGGGTCTGCGTGGTCGAGCTCGAGGGGTCGCGCGTGCTCGTCCCGTCCTGCGCGCGCAAGGTCGAGGCCGGGATGCAGGTGCGGACCGACACCGAACGTGTCCGGCACTCGCGGCGCATGGTGCTCGAGTTCCTGGGCTCCTCGGTCGACCTCGGGCTCGCCGGCGTCGCGGTGCAGCGATGGATCGAGGCCTACGGCGCGGACCCCGGCCGGTACGGTCCGGAGGCCGAGCCGTCGGCGGCCGGCGCCCGTGACGCGCGGCACGCGGGCCATCACGCCGAGCCGGACCCCGGTGCGGCCGAGACCGTGCACCAGCCGGTGAAGGTGGACAACGAGCTGTACGTCCGGGACTACTCGCGCTGCATCCTCTGCTACAAGTGCGTCGAGGCGTGCGGCGTCGACGCGCAGAACACGTTCGCGATCGCCGTGGCCGGCCGCGGGTTCGACGCGCGGATCTCGACGGAGTTCGACGTCACGCTGCCGGACTCGGCCTGCGTGTACTGCGGCAACTGCATCGGCGTGTGCCCGACCGGCGCGCTCATGTTCCGGAGCGAGCACGAGATGCGGCAGGACGGGACCTGGCGCGAGCAGGAGCAAGCCGTCACCGCGACGATCTGCCCGTACTGCGGGGTCGGGTGCGAGCTCGAGGTCCACGTGCAGGACAACACCATCGTGAAGGTGACCTCGCCGTGGGACCACTCGGTGACGGCCGGCCACCTGTGCATCAAGGGACGGTTCGGCTTCCAGTTCGTCCAGCGACGGGCCGAGCCCCCGCCCGCCATCGAGGGCGAGGTCGTCCTGCCGCCCCCGCCGGAGCCCTCGGCTGGCTGAGGCGACCGGCGTCGTCCTGGCCGGGGGCCGGTCCCGCCGGTTCGGCCGAGACAAGCTCGCGGAGCCGGTCCGAGGCGCCCCCATGCTCCACCACGTCGTGCTCCGGCTGCTCGAGATCTGCGGCGACGTCGTCGTCGTGCTGTCCCCCGACGCGCCCGAGCCGACCATGCCGGCCGGCGCGCCGGTGCGCTTCGCCCGGGACGCGGCGGCCGGCGAGGGTCCGCTGGCCGGCACGCTCGCCGGGCTGCTGGCCGTTCGCACCGAGCGAGCGCTCGTCGCCGGCGGCGACATGCCGGACCTCCAGGGCCCCGTCCTTTCGGAGCTGCTCCGCGTCGCGAACGCGACGCCGGTCGACGCCGTCGCGTTGCGGGAGGGCGATCGGGTCCGGCCGCTGCCCTGCGTCTTGCGGATGCCGGTCGCACGCGACGCCGCGCGCGCCCTGATGGACGGCGGTGGCCGTCGCCTCCGGGACCTGCTCGAGGCGTTGCGGGTCTCGGCGATCGACGAGGCGACGTGGCGGGCGCTCGATCCGGAGGCGCGTACCCTGATCGACGTCGACGAGCCCGGCGACCTGGACGACCTCCACGGGTGATCCTCTCCGAGAGCGCGTCGACGCGCGCGAGGTCCGACATCCCGGGTAGCGTTCGCGCGTGGCGCGTGCATCGTTGTCGCTCGGCGACGTCGAGGTCACCGTGGTGTGCGAGGGCTTCGCGAAGCTCCCGCTCGACGAGGAGCTCCCCGAGGCCGAGGTCGAGTGGGCGGACGAGCGCGCGGAGCACCCATGGGCGTTCCCGGACGATCGGACCTGGGCCTGGCACGTGCACGCCTTCGCGATCCGGATGCCGTCCGCGGTCGTCATGGTCGACACGGGACTGGGTGGGTTCCCGCCGTACCGACCCTGGACCGAGCGCACGGACCGCGACGTGGCGCTCGCCGCGGCCGGCGTGGAGCCCGCGGAGGTGACGGCCGTCGTCCACACGCATCTGCACGCCGATCACGCGGGCGGCGCCGTGGTCGACGGCGCGCCGAGGTTCCCGAACGCCGTGCATCACGTCCACCCGGCGGACTGGTCGTACTTCGGCGACCCGGACCGGATCGGCGGCTACACGGCCCGGGCGCCGATGGCCGAGCTGGAGCGACTGGGGATGCTGGACCTGCGCGAGGAGGACCACGAGGTGACGGACGGTCTTCGCGTGGAGCACGCCCCCGGGCACACGCCGGGTCACCGCGTGGCGCTGGTGCGCTCCCACGATGCGCACCTGCTGCTGACCGGCGACCTCCTCCACGTCCCGATCCAGGTCGCGATGCCGGACTCGCCGTCGAGCCACGACCAGGACGCCGAGGAGGGGTGCCGATCCCGCGTGGCCCTGCTCGAGCGCGCTCGACGCGGCGGGTGGGCGGTGGCGGTCTCGCACTTCGACCGGCCGTTCGGAACGGTGGGAGCGCAGGGGTGGAGATCGGGACCGTGACCGGAGGTCGGATGCGCCCGCGGCGTCGTCCGGGGTAGATTGCTCGGCGAAGAGCGGGGCCGCCCGGCCTTCCCGCGCATCAGATCCCTCCGTACGAAAGGACCCGGCCATGCCACGGCGCGTGCTGATCATGGGTGCCGCGGGACGCGACTTCCACAACTTCAACGTCGCGTACCGGCAGGACCGCGACGTCGAGGTCGTCGCGTTCACGGCGACGCAGATCCCGTTCATCAACGACCGGACCTACCCGGCGTCGCTCGCCGGCGAGGGTTACCCGGACGGGATCGGGATCCACGACGAGAGCGAGCTCACCCGACTGATCCGGGACCTCGACGTCCAGGACGTGGTGTTCAGCTACTCGGACGTGAGCCACGAGCACGTGATGCACGCCGCGAGCGAGGCGATCGCCGCCGGTGCGAACTTCGTCCTCCTCGGCCCCCGCGACACGATGCTGAAGGCCACCGTGCCCGTCGTCGCCGTCTGCGCGGTGCGCACCGGCTCCGGCAAGAGCCAGACCACGCGGGCGATCGCGCACACGCTGAAGGAGGCGGGCAAGCGGGTCGTCGCGGTGCGGCACCCGATGCCGTACGGGGACCTGGCGGCCCAGCGCGTGCAGCGCTACGCGACGGTCGAGGACCTCGAGCGCTACGACACGACGGTCGAGGAGCGCGAGGAGTACGAGCCGCACATCACGAGCGGCACGGTGATCTACGCGGGCGTCGACTACGGCGAGATCCTCGAGCAGGCGCAGGCGGAGTGCGACGTGCTGGTCTGGGACGGCGGGAACAACGATCTCCCGTTCTACATGCCCGACGTGCACGTCGTCGTGGCCGATCCGCTGCGGGCCGGGCACGAGACGAGCTATCACCCCGGCGAGGCGAACCTGCGGATGGCCGACGTCGTGGTGATCAACAAGATGGACTCGGCCTCGGACGAGCAGGTCCGCACGCTCACGGAGACGATCGAGCGCGTGAACCCGGGCGCGACGATCGTGCGGGCGAACAGCGCGGTCAGCGTCGAGGACCCGGAGGGCGTGGCCGGCAAGCGTGTGCTGGTCGTCGAGGACGGTCCGACGCTGACGCACGGCGACATGAAGTTCGGCGCGGGCGTCGTCGCCGCTCGCGCGCACGGCGCGCGCGAGGTGGTGGACCCGCGGCCGTGGGCGGTCGGCACGATCGAGGAGACGTTCCGCAAGTACGAGGTCGGACCCGTGCTCCCAGCGATGGGGTACTCGGACGAGCAGCTCCGTGAGCTCGAGAAGATCATCGACGCGGCGGACGTCGACCTCGTCGTGATCGGGACGCCGATCGACCTGCGCCGGGTGATCGAGATCCGCAAGCCGGCGGTCCGCGTGCGCTACGACCTCGACGTGCTGCCGGGCTCCCCGTCGCTCGCCGAGATCCTTTCGCCGGTCCTGTAGCCGATGGAGCGCGTCGTCATCGCCCTCGGCGGGAACGCCCTCCTGCGCCGAGGCGAGGAGGACACGTTCGAGAACATGTACCGCTCGTCGCGGCTGGCCGCCGAGCGGGTCGCCGACATCGCGACCGCCGGGTGGGAGGTCGTGCTCACGCACGGCAACGGGCCGCAGGTCGGCCGGATCCTGCTCCAGCAGGAGGCGGCTCGCCGGTGGGTGCACCCGATGCCGCTGGACGTCTGCGGCGCGCAGAGCCAGGGGCAGATCGGCTACCTGCTCCAGGTCACGATCGGCGACGTCTTCTTCGAGCGGGGCATGGAGCGGCCCGTCACGACGATCCTCACGCTCACGCGGGTGCAGGCCGACGACCCCGCGTTCCGCGAGCCCACGAAGCCGATCGGTCCGTTCTACGAGGAGGAGGAGACCCGGACGCTCGTCGCCGAGCGGGGGTGGGCGATGCGGCCGGATCCGCACGGCGGGTTCCGTCGCGTCGTCCCCTCGCCCGCGCCGTACTCGATCGTCGAGGCCCCCGTGATCCGGCGGCTCGTCGCGGAGGGCGTCGTCGTGATCGCCTCCGGCGGAGGCGGGGTCCCCGTGATCGAGGACGGTCCGCGGCTGGTCGGCGTCGAGGCCGTCGTCGACAAGGACTCGGCCGCGGCGATCCTCGCCCGCGACGTCGAGGCCACGACGCTGCTGATCCTGACCGACGTGAAGCGCGTGCAGCGCGGGTTCGGGACCGACCACGCCGAGGAGCTGGAGCGGCTGACCGTCTCGGAGGCGCGCGGGCTGGCCGAGGCGGGCGAGTTCGCGGCCGGGTCGATGGGCCCGAAGGTCGACTCGGCGGTGCGGTTCGTCGAGGGGGGCGGCGCCCGCGCGGCGATCGGCGACCTCGACGAGGCGGTGGCGGTGCTCGAGGGGGCCGCGGGCACGACGATCGTGCCCGGGTAGGCGCGGCCGGGCGCGCCCGGTACCGTCGCCGCGTGCGGGTCCTCGTCTACAACGTCCGCGGCTTCCGCGACGGTCGCGACCGGGTGGCGGCGGTCGTTCGGCGTCTCTCGCCGGACGTGATCCTGATGACCGAGAGCGACGGTCGCCTCCGGCTCGGCCGGTTCGCGAGGTCCGTCGGGATGCGGGCGTGCGCCGACCCGTGGTCGCCGCTCCGGAGGCGTGTGAAGAACGCCGTCCTGGTCCGGCCGCCGTGGGAGGTCCTCGAGCACCGGCTCGTCCGGTTCACGGGGTCGGAGCGGTTCTACCCGCGGGGCGCGCTGCTCGCGCGCCTCCAGGGCCCCGACCTCCGCGCCTGGGCCGTCGCGGTGCACCTCGGCCTCCGGCCGCGCGAGCGTCGGCGACACGTGCGCGAGCTGCTGCTCGCGGTGCGGGGGCTCGAGGACCCTCAGGTGGTCGGCGGGGACCTGAACGAGCGGCCCGACGGGCGAGCGGTCACGGCGCTGACCGAGCGGCTCGACGACGCGTGGACGCTCGGCGGCGACGCGGCGGGGGAGACGTTCCCGGCGGCCGAGCCGACCGCCCGGATCGACTACCTCTTCGTCTCGCCGGGCGTTCGCGTCGAGCGGGCCATCGTCCCGCCGATCCCCGACGTCCGCGTCGCGTCCGACCACCGTCCGGTGCTGGCCGATCTCTCGCTGCCGACGCCCGGGTAGGCTGGGCGATCCGACGCGTTCCGACGGGACGCGCTCCGACGAAGGGGGTCCGGCCGATGCTCACGTCCGAGATCGAGACCGCGATGAACCGGCAGATCGGCGCCGAGCTGGCCTCGGCCCACCTGTACCTCGCGATGTCCGCGTACTGCGAGGCGGAGAGCCTGCCCGGATCCGCGCACTGGTTCCGGATCCAAGCCGACGAGGAGCGCGCGCACGCGATGCGGTTCTTCCGGCACGTGGTCGACCGCGGCGGACGGGTCCGCCTGGAGGGGCTCGACGCCCCGCCGGCCGCGTTCGGCTCACCGCGCGAGGCGTTCGAGCGCGCGCTCGAGCACGAGCGAGAGGTCACTTCGATGATCGACGCGCTCTACGCGCTCGCCGTGCGCCACGACGACTACGCGAGCCAGGTCTTCCTCCAGTGGTTCGTCCAGGAGCAGGTCGAGGAGGAGAAGCAGGTCTCCGAGCTGGTCCGGATCCTGTCGGCGGTCGAGGACGATCCCGTCTCGATGCTGGTCTTCGACCGGGAGCTCGGCGGCCGGGAGCCCGAGGCCGGCGAGCCGCCCGGCGACTAGGGGCCCTTCGCTCCGTCGAGCTCGCGCGCGAACGCCAGCACGCGCTCGCGCACGAGCGGCGCGTCGTGGTCGAGCGTCACGACGTGGAACGAGCGCGGGCAGGCGACCAGCTCCGTGCGCTGCGAGCCGATCCGGTCGAGCAGCTTCCGCGCGTTCGAGCGTGGGATCACGTGATCGACCCCCGAGCGGAACACCACGACGGGCTGTCGGATCGTCGGCAGCGCCGAACGCACGACGCGCAGCATCGCCGCCATCTCGGCCACCGCCGCGACGGGCATCCGCTCGTCGGCGTTCTCGTCGACGCCGGGGAGCGCGATGTCGTTCGCGACGCCCCTGACATCGCGCAGGACCAGGCGGCCGAGCGGGATCACCGCGTGGCGGGCGTCGGAGACGTAGGGGTTCGCGAGCGCCAGCCCGTCAACGTCGGCCGGGCGGGACGCGGCGAGCGCGAGGGCGACCGAGGCGCCCATCGACTGCCCGAACGCGACGACCGTGCGGCAGCGGGCCGTGAGCGTCTCGAGGCCACGGGCGGCCTCGTCCACCCACTCGGTCCAGCGCCGCGTCCGCAGGTCCTCGACGTCGGTCCCGTGGCCGGGGAGGCGGACCCCCTCGACGGAGAGGCCGTTCCCGGCGAGCCACTCGCCGATCGGTCGCATCGACGCCGGCGAGCCGGTGAACCCGTGGATCATCAGGACGCCGACCGGCCCACCGGGGAACGAGAAGGGCTCGGCGCCGGGGCGGACCTCGGGCGTCACCCGGGGCTCAGACCGACCGCTTGCGCCGGCCGGGGTTCACGAAGAGCGTCCCGACCATGTACAGGAACGCCACGCCGACGGCCCCGGTCAGCCCGACCAGGATCCCGGCGAACGTCCACTCGAGCAGACCCCACTCGGCGAGCACGTCCCCATGCTACCCGCCGGACGACAGCCCCTCGGCGGGGACGAGGATCTCCGCGCTCACCCACGAGACGCCGACGCCGAGGTACTCGGCGGCCGCCTGCGAGAGGTCGATCACCCGCTCCAGGCGGCCGTACGGGCCCCGGTCGTTCACGAGCACGATCGCGCATCGGTCGCCGTGCCGGATCCGGAGGAACGTGCCGAACGGCAGCCACCGGTTCGCGGCGGTGAACAGTCGTGGGTCGAAGATCGCGCCGGTCGCGGTGGGCTGGCCCCCGAACTCCCACCCGTACCAGCTGGCGTAGCCCTCGAACGCGCGCCCGGAGGCCACGAGTCCGGCCGGCGTGTCGCACGTCCGACCGCCCGTCGGGCCGAGGAGCGCGAGCAGGTGGCTCTGGTCCTGGCCGTAGTCGATCACGCCGAGGTCCCAGCTCCCCGAGCGCGCCAGGGCGGCCGCGACCAGCCGCTGCTGCGCTTCGAGCGCCTCCCTCGCCTCGGCCTCGACGTGGGCCCGTTCCGCGATCCGGGTGGCCTCCTCCACCTTGGCCTGCATGACCTCCAGCAGGGCCCGGAGCCGGTCGAGCCGCGGTCCGATCCCCGCTCGGGCGGCCTCGGCCCGCGCCCGGCGAGCGCCGAGGACCGCTTCGGCGACGAGCGATTCCCGCAGCGCCGCGTCGTCGATCGAGATCGTCCTGGCCGTGTACTCGGAGATCAGCGCGAGGTCGGCGAACGTCGACGCCCCGAGCAGGGCCTCGATCGAACCGCCCGGCCCGAACTGGTACGCCGTCCGGACGCGCTCGTCGAGCCGTCGCTTCGCCTCCTCGGCGGCTCGCTCGGCGGCCTCGGCCTCGCCGATCGTCTCGACCGCCGCGAGCCAGGCCCGTCCGGCCTCGGCCTCGAGGCGGCGGTAGCGGGCGAGCAGTCCGTGGAGGTCGCGATGGAGGTCGGCGAGCCGCTGCACCTCGGGCAGGTCGGATCCCTCGCGCAGGAGCCGGCCGATGTCGTGGGCATGCGCCGGCACGGCGGTCAGGATCGCCGCCGGCACGAGCAAGAGCGCGAGCCATCGTCGGACCATCGGGCATGCTCCGGGCCGGGTGGATGCCCGGCCGTACAATCGACCTCGACCCGCGGGACCCTCGGCTTGAGTCCCGCACACCCGCGTCGAGCGTACGGCGGTGCACGGAAGGACGACGGACGGATGAGACGGATCGGCATCCTCACGGGCGGCGGCGACTGCCCCGGGCTGAACGCCGCGATCCGAGCCGTGGTCCGCAAGGCGGTCGGCACGCAGGGGTGGGAGGTCCTCGGCTTCCGCAACGGATGGCGCGGCGTCCTCGAGGGTGACGTCCGCGACCTGACCGTGGAGTCGGTGCAGGGGATCCTGCATCGGGGCGGGACGATCCTCGGGAGCAGCGGGTCGAACCCGTACCACGAGGGCGGCCTCGACCGGGTACGCGCGGCGTTCCGCGACCTCTCGATCGACGGGGTCGTCGCGATCGGCGGCGAGGGCACGCTCGGCGCCGCCGCGCGCCTGACCGAGGACGGGCTCCCGGTGATCGGGATCCCGAAGACGATCGACAACGACCTGTCCGGCACGGACTCGTGCATCGGCTTCGCGACCGCGGTCCAGGTGGCCACGGACGCGATCGATCGCCTGCACACGACCGCGGAGAGCCACGACCGGCTGATGCTCGTCGAGGTGATGGGGCGCAGCGCCGGCTGGATCGCGCTCGAGTCGGGGATCGCCGGCGGCGCCGACATGATCCTGATCCCCGAGCAGCCGTTCGACGTCGACGAGGTCGCGACGCATCTGCGCCGGCGGCACCTCAAGGGCCACTCGTTCTCGATCGTCGTCGTGGCGGAGGGAGCGACCCCGATCGCCGGGACGATGGAGGTCCCCCGGTACCCGGTCGACGAGCGCGGGTTCCCGCGGTTCGGCGGCATCGCGCAGGCGATCGCCCCCGCGCTGGAACGGGCGACCGGCTGGGAGGCCCGCGTGACGGTCCTCGGACACGTGCAGCGGGGCGGCAGCCCGGTCGCGGCGGACCGGATCCTCGCGACGAGGTTCGGGACGGCCGCGGTCGACCTGGCCGCGGCCGGCGGCTGGGGGCGCATGGTCGCGGCGCGGGGCGGCGACATCGTCGACATCCCCCTCGGCGACGCCGCCAAGGTCCGTCCGGTCCCCGAGGAGCTGCAGCGGGTGGCCGAGGTGTTCTTCCTCTGAGCGAAAGGTCGTCGAGATGAAGGTCGGGATCCTCACGGGCGGGGGCGACGTCCCCGGCCTGAACGCGTGCATCAAGGCCGCGACGCTGCGATCGATCGAGGAGGGACACGAGGTCGTCGGGATCCGACGCGGCTGGGCTGGGCTGCTCGAGTGCGATCCGGACGACGTGGAGTCCGTCGCGGCGAACATCGTCAAGCTCGACGCCGGGGCGGTCCGGACGATCGACCGGACCGGCGGCACGATCCTGCACACGTCGAGGACGAACCCGGCGAAGGTCCGGCCCTCGGAGGAGCCGGCCTTCCTCGCGGCGGACGGAGCCGGCGACGAGCCGCGCGACCACACGGCCCACGTGCTGAAGGTGATCGGCGCCGCGGGGATCGACGCGATGATCCCGATCGGCGGCGACGACACGCTCTCCTTCGCGCTGCGCCTGCACGAGGAGGGCGTCCCCGTCGTGGCGATCCCGAAGACGATGGACAACGACGTCCACGGCACCGACTACTGCATCGGGTTCTCGACGGCGGTGACGCGGACGGTGAACTTCATCCATCAGCTGCGGACGAGCGCCGGCTCGCACGAGCGGATCGCGGTCGTCGAGGTCTTCGGTCGCTACAGCGGGGAGACCTCGCTCGTTTCGGCGTACCTCGCGGGGGTCGAGCGCGCGATCATCTCCGAGGTTCCGTTCGACATCCAGCGGCTCGCCTCGTTCCTGATGGAGGACAAGCGCCGGAACCCGAGCGGCTACGCGATGATGACGATCTCCGAGGGCGCCGCCGTCGTCGGCGGCGAGATGTTGATGGGCGGCAAGGAAGACGCGTACGGGCATCGCAAGCTCGGCGGGGTGGGGCAGTACACGGGAGAGCTGCTGCACGAGATCACCGGCGAGGGCATCATCAACCAGCAGCTCGGCTACCTGATGCGCTCGGGCTCACCGGACTCGCTCGACCTCATGGTCGCGATCAACTACGCGGTGATGGCCGCGGATCTCCTCGTGCAGGGGCAGACCGGGCGGCTGGTGTCGCTCCGCAACGGCAACTACGCGAACGTCCCGATCGAGGTGACGCGCCAGGGCGTGAAGCGCGTCGACGTGGGCGCGTTGTACGACGCCGAGGGCTACCGCCCCAAGATCCTGCACGTGGACGGCAAGCCGATGTTCCTGTACTGAGGCGGCCGATCGTTCGCAGCGGGCTCCCTATACTTGCCTGACCGTGAGCGAGTTCCGCGTCGACCTGCGTTCGGACACCGTCACGAAGCCCTCGGCCGCGATGCGCCGCGCGATGGCGGAGGCCGAGGTCGGCGACGACTGGTACGGCGACGACCCGACCGTCAACCGCCTCCAGGAGCGCGCCGCGGAGGTCGTCGGCACCGAGGGCGCGCTCTACGTGCCCACCGGGACGATGGCGAACCAGATCGGCCTGCGGCTGCACGTGACGGGGGGCGGCCACCTGGTCGCCGCCGGGGCCGGCGCGCACGTCGCGTCGACGGAGGTGATGACCTCCGCCGCGCTCTCGGGGATCGCGCCGCGGACCGCCGAGACCCCTCGAGGCTGGATGACCGCCGAGATCGCGGGGCGGCTCCTCGAGGCCGACGAGTTCTACGACGTCGAGATCGTGGACCTGCTCGCCGTCGAGAACACGGCCGGTCACGCCGGCGGCACCGTGATGCCCGTCGAGGAGATGCGCCGGATCCGCAAGGTCGCGCTGGAGGCCGGCGTGCCGATCCACCTCGACGGCGCGCGGATCTTCAACGCCGCGGTCGCGGCGGGCGCCGACGTGAGCGAGTGGACGCGCGAGGCCGACACGATGATGTTCTGCGTCTCCAAGGGCCTCGGCGCGCCGATCGGGTCGCTCCTGTGCGGCCCGGCCGAGGTGATGCGGGAGGCGCGCCGCCTGAAGATCCTGTTCGGAGGCGCCTGGCGACAGGCCGGGGTGATGGCGGCCGCGGGGTTCGTGGCGCTCGAGGAGGGGCCACGCCGGCTCCACGAGGACCACGCCCGGGCTCGGCGCCTCGCGGAGGGCCTGGCCGAGGCGTTCCCGGGCTCGGTCGATCTCGATCGGGTTGAAACGAACATGGTCCTCGTCGAGACCAGCGTGATGGGCCTCGATCCGGTCGAGGCCGCGTCGCGGATGAAGGGAGAGGGCGTGGGCTGCACGATCGTGCCACCGATGGTGCGCATGGTGACCCACGTGGACATCTCGGACGACGACGTGGAGACGGCGCTCGCGGCCTGGCGCAGGGTCGCGGGGTGAGGAGGGTTCGCCCGTGAAGCTGTTCGGTCCCCGCTACCCGGAGGAGATCGCCAAGCGCGTCCCGCCCGGCCAGCGGCTCGTGAAGACCTGGCCGGTCCTGCACTACGGGCCGATCCCCACGTCCGACGGCTCCGACTGGAGCCTCGAGGTCTCCGGCCTGGTCGAGGAGCCCTTCACGCTCACGTACGACGAGCTGAAGGCGCTCGGCCCGCAGGACGTCGAGGCCGACATGCACTGCGTCACGGGCTGGTCCACGCTCGACAACCGCTGGACGGGGATCCCGTTCCGGGTGCTCGCCGAGCGCGCGAGGCCGACGCCCGAGGCGAAGTGGGTGATCGCGCACTGCGAGTACGGGTACACGTCGGACCTCTCGCTCGAGGTGATGATGCAGGACGACGTGCTCGTCGCGTGGGCGCACGACGGCGAGGACCTCACGCCGGACCACGGCTACCCGCTCCGGCTCGTCGTCCCGCAGCGCTACGCGTGGAAGAGCGCGAAGTGGCTACGGGGGCTGGAGTTCGCCAAGCACAACGTGCGCGGGTTCTGGGAGGTGCGCGGGTACCACATCCACGCCGATCCCTGGCGCGAGGAGCGGTACAGCTACCAGGAAGGACCGCGCGCCGAGCTCGAGCCGTGACCCGGCGGTCGTGGACCGCCCTGGTCGTGGGCCTCGGGGTCGCGGGCGGGCTGTGGCTCCGACGTCGGCGGGCTTGACCTCCCGGCGCGCTTCGGATCCGATAGGCGTCCGAAAGCGGGAGGGGGAGTCGTGCGTCGTCGATCCATCCTCGTCGTCGTGCTCGTGGTGGCTGCGTCCTGCGCGGAGCGCCCCTCGAGCGAGGCCGGGCAGGGCGCCGAGGCTCCCGTGATCGCCGCGGTCGGCGACATCGCCTGCAACTCGCTCCCCTCCGAGCACGCCCGCCGGTGCCGGTACGACCAGGTGGCCGAGGCGATCCGGACGCTCTCGCCCGACGCGTACCTGGTGCTCGGCGACATCCAGTACCTGCACGGGTCGCTCGAGGACCTGCGCGCGTACTACGACCGGTACTTCGCGGACCTGATGCCGATCACCTACCCGGCGATCGGCAACCACGAGACCTACACGCTCTACGCCGAGGGCTACTACGAGTACTTCGGCGAGCGCGCGCACCCGCCCGGCGGCTGGTACTCCTTCGACCTGGGCAGCTGGCACCTCGTCGCGTTGAACTCGCAGCTCTGCAAGGGTTCGACCTGGACGCCCGAGCTCGGCCAGCGGGCACCGATCACGAGGAGCCCGGCGATCGACCGTGGGTGCGGGCCCGGCACCCCGGAGTACGAGTGGCTGAAGCGGGACCTGGTGACCCACCCGGCCGCGTGCACGCTCGCGTTCCTGCACCATCCGCTGTTCGGCGCGGCGCCGTACCCGCAGGGTGTCTTCCTCCACCAGCTCCAGCCGCTCTACGAGCTGCTCGACACGCAGGGGGTGGACGTCGTCCTCGCCGGGCACGAGCACAACTACCAGCGCTTCGCGCCGATGGACGCGTTCGGCCGGCCCGACCCGAACGGGCTGCGCCAGTTCGTCGTCGGGACCGGCGGGTCCACGTACGGGGAGCTGCCGGGCGGCGCCGCCGCGGACCACCGCGAGGCCGGTCAGGATCGGTCGTTCGGGGTGCTGAGCATGACGCTCGGCGAAGGCGGGTACGACTGGGCGTTCGTCGTCGCGCCGGGGGAGCGCACGTACGAGGACGCCGGGCACGCCGACTGCGTCTAGGCGACGAGCGAACGGATCCGCTCGAGCTCGGCTCGCCGCGTCTCGCCGGCCGCGGGCGTCTCGACGACGAGACAGTGGTCCCGCAGCTCGGGCCGCCGGACGATCGCCGCGAACCCCTCGAGGCCGATCCGGCCTTCGCCGACGACCTCGTGACGGTCCCGGCGTGAGCCTCGGTCGAACCGCGCGTCGTTCAGGTGCACCAGGGCGAGCCGCGCGCCGAGCCCGCTCGCGGCGAGCTCGCGGAACAGGGCGTCGACGCCCTCGGGCTCATCCAGCGCGTACCCGGCCACGAACAGGTGGCACGTGTCGAGCACCAGCCCGAGTCGCTCGTCGCCGACGGCGTCGAACAGCCGCGCGGCCTCCTCGGCCGTGGAGGCGACGGCGCCGGCCGTGGCGGCCATCAGCTCGACGAGCAGCCGCGTCTCCTCCGGCGTCTCCGCGAGGACCGCCCGGAGGATCGCGGCGGCGCGCTCGACCGCCTGCGCCGGCTCGCCGGGTCCGCCGGCGCCCGCGTGGACCACGAACCCGCCGGCGCCCAGGACCCCGCAGGCCCGCACGGAGCGGACGCAGAGGTCGAGCGACTTCTGCAGGAACTCCGGGTTGGGCGAGGCGATGTTCACGAGGTACGGCGCGTGGACGAAGAGTGGACCGACGCCGCTCGCTCGCCATTCCGCGCCGAACGCCTCGGCCGTCTCCAGGCGCGGTCCGGACCACGCCCGCGGGTTCGAGATGAACAGCTGCGCGGCCTCCGCGCCGACCTCCCGCGCCACGTCGACGGCGGTCCGCAGGCCCCCGGGCGTCCGGAGGTGC
>DATBMU010000165.1:0-6712 GCA_036554665.1 Actinomycetota bacterium
CCGGCGCGAGCTGCTCGTTGCGGCTGAGGGGAAGGACCGCGACCTTGATCGGCGCGAGGTCGGTGTGCAGGGCGAGGCGGGTGCGCTTCTCCGTGCCACCCTTGGCCGTCGGCGCGTCCTCCTCCCGGTAGGCGTCGATGAGGAACGCGAGGAGCATGCGGTCCACGCCGGCGGCCGGCTCGATCACGTACGGGTGGTAGCGCAGGTCCTTCTCCGGGTCGAAGTACGTCAGGTCCTGTCCCGAGAACTTCTCGTGCTGCTTGAGGTCGAAGTCCGTGCGGTTCGCGATGCCCTCGAGCTCGCCCCAATCGGTGAACGGGTAGCGGTACTCCACGTCGACCGTGCGCTTCGAGTAATGCGAGAGCTCGTCCGCGTCGTGCTCGCGCAGGCGCATGTTCTCTTCACGGATCCCGAGGTCCAGGTACCAGCGGAACCGCTCGTCGATCCAGTACTGGTGCCACTCCTCGTCGGTGCCGGGCTCGACGAAGAACTCCAGCTCCATCTGCTCGAACTCGCGCGTGCGGAAGATGAAGTTCCCCGGGGTGATCTCGTTGCGGAAGGACTTGCCGCTCTGCGCGATCCCGAACGGGATCTTCTTCCTGCTCGTCGCCTGGACCTGGACGAAGTCGACGAACTGGCCCTGCGCGGTCTCGGGGCGCAGGTACACGGCGTTCGACTCGTCGGCGACCGGTCCCATGTACGTCTTGAACATCAGGTTGAAGTTGCGCGGGTCGGTGAAGTCGTGGTGGCCGCAGTTCGGGCAGGTCGGCTGCGCGTGGAGGTCGATCGTCGACTCGTCCTCCTCGTGGCCGGACTGCGGCGCGTGGATGCCGGGCAGGTGGTCGGCGCGGAAGCGCTGATGGCAGTTCAGGCACTCGACGAGCGGGTCCGTGAAGACCTCGAGGTGGCCGCTCGCCTCCCAGACCTTCGGCGACATGATCACGGCGGCATCCAGGCCCACCACGTCGTCGCGGAGCTGGACCATCGAGCGCCACCAGGCGTTGCGGATGTTCCGCTTGAGCTCCACCCCCAGCGGGCCGTAGTCCCACGACGAGCGCAGCCCGCCGTAGATCTCGCTCGACTGGAACGCGATCCCTCGCCGCTTGGCGAGGGAGGTGATGGCCTCCATGAGGTCGGCCATGGTCAGGGTCCTCCTCTCCCGGCCGCCGGCTGCGGCCGCTGGCGTGAGGACCAGTCTACGGGCCGGCCGGTCCGTCCCCCGCCCCCGACCAGTGGAGAGATGAAGGCAACCGAACGCGACCGGCTCCCCGACTACGCGCCGAGGCGATCCACCCCCGCTCCGACGTGGGCGAGGTGGTAGAACGCCCCGGCACAGGACGCGAGTCCGGCGACCATGACCACCGGTGACCACACCAGCATCGCCGCGGGGAGCGAGCCGACGATGATCAACCCACCGGCGAGCCCCGGCCGGCGCCGCCTCAACGCCAGTCCCGCCCCGGTCGCGAAGGCAAGGGTCAGCCAGATGGCGGCGGCGCCGAACCGGACCTCCGCCCGCGGGTCCACATCTCCGAGCACGCTGCCGCCGATCAGCTCGTGGATCCCCAACCACGCGTCGAAGAGCATCACCAGGATTGCCGGTCCGAGCCACCACTCGATCTTCCTCGTTCGAACCATGCGTTCCTCCTTCACCGGGGGATCCGCTCCGCCGCGAGGGTCGGTCAGCCCCGACCTCAGTCCCGCTCGAAGAACCAGATCCCGCCGATGTCGCGGAGGAGGCCGTCATCGACGCGCGCGATCCACGTCTGCGGCTCGACGCCGTACCACTCGGGGTGCGGGACCACGACATTGACCAGCAACCCCACGCCGTCGACCCCCCGGATGGTTGCGCCGTCGATGCACCGACCGCCCTCCACCTCGGCGCAGAGCTCGACGAACCCATCGGGTGCAACGAGGAGCCGACCCTGGACGGCGATCCACCCATCGGGTGCCGCCGCAACCGCCGCAGCCGGGGTCGGCCAGACGTCCGCCTCGTCGACGGCGTGCGCCACGACGGTCCCCACCTGGTCGGTGTTGCCGCTTCGCACGGTGATGGTCTCGGCAGTGGGATCCGACGTACCCGCACAGAACTCCGGGTACGTCGACGGGTCCGTGGTGGCGCCCGACCCGCCCGGAGAAGGCTCCCGGATCGCTCCGACCTGGATCGAGGTCGGGTCCCCGTTCGTGTCCCGCTCGACGACGTCGAACGAGAACGTCGCGAGCCCGCTCGGAGCAGGACCGCCCGAGGTCCAGTTCCCGAGCTCGTCGAACCGCGCCTCGTGGGCCACCTCGACGAACTCACGCGTCGAGGGACACCAGGCGACGAGGTCCTTCAACCCGTACTGCGCGTGCGTGGAGAACGCGTCGACGATGGAGACGGAGCCGTCCTCGTGGTGCGCGACGAAGACCGGCCGCCCGTCCGAGAGGAACACCGCCGAGACGGCGCCGCGCGGGGGCACCTCGAGCACGTCCGCGCCCGCGATCGTCGTCTCCGCGGTCCCGGCGGGCGAGAAGACTCGCCATACCAGGACCACCGCGACGGCGAACACGGCGAACGCCGCCACGCCTGCGGCAACACGGGAGCGACGAGACGGTCCCAGCGGCTCGAGCCGTGGTCCTTCCCCGACCCGGTCCCACAGGTCGGTCGGGAGCTGCGCCCGTTCGAGCTTGCTCAGCTCGGCCTGCCACCGCTCAGTCATGGTCGTCCTCCTCGGTACCCAAGAGCTCGCGCAGTCGCCGTCGTCCTCGGAACAGATGGACCCGGACCGTCGCCGCCGACATCCCCAGCAGGCGGCCGACCTCGGGGCTCGTGAACCCCTCCAAGTCGTGCAGGAGCACGGCGGCGCGCTGGTTCGGCGAAAGTGTCGCCAGCCCTCGGATCACGTCCTGGATCTCGCCCGGGTCGACGCCTGGCACGGCGTCCGGCATCACGGGCGGTGGCCGCCGCTCCCGCTGGAGTTCCCGGCTCGCGATGCGGAACGCGGTCCGGTAGATCCACGGTACGGGTTCCCGGATCCGGTCGAAGTACTCCGCCGCGCGCGCGAACGCCTCGGCCACAGCGTCTTCCGCAACGTCGCGACGCCCGCCGGCGAACCCGTAGACGGCACGCCAGAGCCCCGGGGCCGACTCGCGGTACACCTTCTCCAGATCCGACCGGGCCTCGAGCCGCAGATCCCGATCGGCCGCACCCTCCCCCACGAACTGCACTGTAGGCCGCTCCCTCGTCGGTGAGTCGGATGTACAGAGCGTTCGGGGACGCGGGGCGTTTACCGCGAGGTCAGTCGGGCCGAGGCCGAGGAGGATGAGCTCCCTGAGGATCGCGCGTCGATGGTCCCGACGCGCCGGAGGTCAGTCCGACTCGTTCTCGGCGATCGCTCCGAAGCGGCGGGAGCGCTTCTGGTAGTCGCGGATCGCCTCGTACAGGTGCTCGCGGTCGAAGTCCGGCCAGTACACGGGCGTGAAGTACAGCTCGCTGTACGCGGCCTGCCACAGGAGGAAGTTGCTGATGCGCTCCTCGCCGCTCGTGCGGACGATCAGGTCGGGGTCCGGCATGTCCGGGTGGTACAGGCGCCGCGAGATCGACTCCGGCGTGATCTTCTCGCCCTTGAGCCGCCCCGCGTCGTGGTCGGCGATCAGGCGCTTGACGGCGTCGGCGACCTCGACGCGCCCGCCGTAGTTGAACGCGATCGTCAGCGTCATCCCGGTGTTGTCGCGCGTGAGCGACTCGGAGACCTCCATCTCGCGCAGGACCGAGCGCGGGACCTTCCAGTCGCGCCGGCCCATGAACCGCACCCGGACGTTCATCCGGTGCAGCTCGTCGCGACGGCGGCGAAGCAGGCCGCGGTTGAACCCCATCAGGTACCGCACCTCGGCCTTGGGGCGGTTCCAGTTCTCGGTGGAGAACGCGAACATCGTGAGCCACCGCAGCCCGAGCGCCTCCGCGCCCACGACGGTGTCCCACATGGCCTCCTCGCCGGCCGCGTGGCCCTCGGTCCGCGGCAACCCTCGGAGCTTGGCCCATCGCCCATTCCCGTCCATGACGATGCCGATGTGCCGCGGCAGGCGGTCGCGGTCGAGGTCGTCGAGGTAGGTCACGGCACGAGGCTCCTCGCGAGGATCGGCAGGCTCTTCATCCGGCGCTCCAGGTGGTACTCGGCGAACCCGAACAGCAGGGCGCGCGATCCGCGCCTCACCGTCGTATCGGCCCGTATCTCCCCCGACTCGAGCAAACCGGTGCTCCCGAGCGCCGCGAGGTGCTCGAGCGCCTCCCGGGGGGCCGGGCCGGCGTCGAACTCGGCGTCGTCCGAGCACACGGCCCCGCCCTGGCCGCTCGCGAACCGGTCGGGGTCCGGACGCCCGCAGACGGCGCAGGCGAGGAGGCTGGGATGGAAGCCGGAGAGCGACAGGAGCTTCAACAGGAAGGACTCCGCCACGGCGGTCGGATCGGTGGGCCGAGCCTCGAGGGCGCGCAACCCCGTCAGCAGGAGCATGAACAGGCGGACGTTGCGCTCGTGGTCCTCCGACACCTTGTCGACGGATTCGAGCATCGTCTCGCCGGCCGCGAA
The DNA here is from genome assembly GCA_036554665.1 of Actinomycetota bacterium. GTDB lineage: Bacteria > Actinomycetota > UBA4738 > UBA4738 > HRBIN12 > CALGFI01. The sequence continues at coordinate 4,563 of DATBMU010000165.1, forward strand.
CAGCCCGAGGTCGCGTCGGAGCGCCATGAACGGCGCGAGGATCTCCGCTTGGCTCACGGTGTCGAGTGACCCCCTACCCCGGTAGGCCATGAGCGACACGTGCGTGAAGGGTTCCAGGCGAGCCCCGAATCGGGAGGTGGTCTTGCGGATCCCCTTCGCGACCGCGCGGACCTTCCCCGAGCCCTGGGTCATGACGGTCACGATCTTGTCGGCCTCGCCCAGCTTGGTGGAACGCAGGACGACGCCCTGTTCCTTGTAGAGGGGCATCGCGTGGAATCGTAGCCCCGACCCCGACGCCGCCCCGGGAAGGGACGTTGCGAAGTCGTGACATCCCGCCGGGGTCTTCGGGACGAGTTCGGGGCGGTCAGGCGCCCATCGGGTGCCAGACCGTCTTGAACTCCATCAGGGCGGTGATCTCGTAGGGGCTCTGCGCCTCGGGCGAGAAGGGGTCGGCGTCCGGGCCACGGTGGATGCGCTTCACGTTCTCCGCGGCGAGCTCGTCGACCTGCGCCGTGAGGTCGTCGGGCACCCCGGTGACGTCGATCGCGTTCACGTCCATGTGGCCCGCGAGCCACGGCACCAACTCGCGGGAGAACCCGGTCAGCAGGTTCACGACGCCACCAGGCACGTCGGAGGTCGCGAGCACCTCGGACAGGGTGACGGCCGGGAGCGGGCTCGACTCGCTCGCGAGGACGACCGCCGTGTTGCCCGAGACGATCGCCGGGGCCAGGCGCGAGACCAGGCCGAGCAGCGCCTGATCCTGCGGGGCGACGATCCCGACCACGCCCGTCGGCTCGGGGATCGTGAAGTTGAAGTACGGCCCGGCCACCGGGTTGGTCCCCCCGAGCACCTGGCCGATCTTGTCGGCCCAGCCCGCGTACCAGACCCAACGGTCGATCGCGGCGCTCGTGCCGCTGGCGGGGTCCGCGGCGCCGGCGTCGGCGAGCTCGGATTCGAACTGCGCCCGCCGGCCCTCCATCAGCTCGGCCACCCGGTAGAGGATCTGGCCCCGGTTGTAGGCCGTCTTGCCCGCCCATCCGGGCTGCGCGGCTCGAGCGGCGCGGACCGCCTCGCGCAGGTCCTTCCGCGAGGCTCGCGCCGCGTGCGCGAGCAGCCGGCCGTCCTGGGCGTGCACCTCGTAGGAACGACCGGACTCGCTCCGGGGGAACTCGCCGCCGACGTAGAGCTTGGCGGTGCGCTTGACCGGGACGCGAGCGGTCACGAGCCGTTCCCCCCGTCGAGCTCGAGGTACGGCTCCAGGCCGTGGAGCCCGCCCTCGCGGCCGAACCCGCTCTCCTTGTAGCCGCCGAACGGCGAGGTGGGGTCGAAGCGGTTGAACGTGTTCGCCCACACGACGCCGGCGCGCATCCGCTCGGCCATCCACAGGATCCTCGAGCCCTTCTCGGTCCAGATCCCTGCCGAGAGCCCGTACGGAGTGTTGTTGGCCTTCTCGACCGCCTCGGCCGGCGTGCGGAACGTCAGGATCGACAACACGGGACCGAAGATCTCCTCGCGCGCGATGCGATGGCTCTGCGAGACGTTCGTGAACAACGTCGGGCGGAACCAGAAGCCGCGTTCGGGCAGGACGCACTCCGCCTGGTACAGCTCGGCGCCCTCGTCCACGCCGGCCGCGACGAGCTCCTCGATCTTCTCGAGCTGCTGCCGCGAGTTGATCGCGCCGACGTCCGTGTTCTTGTCGAGCGGGTTGCCGACGCGGAGCGTCTGGAGACGCTCCTTCAGCTTGTCGAGCAGCGGCTCGAACACGGACTCCTGGACCAGGAGGCGCGAACCCGCACAGCACACGTGGCCCTGGTTGAAGAAGATGCCGTTGACCACGCCCTCGATCGCCTGGTCGAGCGGCGCGTCCTCGAACACGATGTTCGCGGCCTTGCCGCCCAACTCGAGCGTCAGGCGCTTGCCGGTCCCCGCGGTCGCTCGCCGGATGATCTTGCCGACCTCGGTCGACCCGGTGAACGCCACCTTGTTGACCTCGGGATGCGTGACGACGGCGGCGCCGGTCGCGCCGGCGCCCGTCAGGATGTTCACCACGCCCGGCGGCAGCTCGGCGTCGCGGATCACCTCGGCCAGCAGCAGCGCGGTCAGCGGCGTCGTCTCGGCCGGCTTGAGCACCACGGTGTTGCCCGTCGCGA
>DATBMU010000172.1:0-15789 GCA_036554665.1 Actinomycetota bacterium
GGGGCCGCCCTCCGGGATCCGGAGCCCGAACGGACGGACCCTATGATGAGGAACGATGGTGCGGCTGCTGACGGCGGGTGAATCGCACGGCCGGGGGCTCGTCGGGATCCTCGAAGGCCTGCCGGCCGGGGTGCCCGTCTCGCCGAAGTCCGTGGCCGACGAGCTCGCCCGCCGGAGGCTGGGCTACGGGCGCAGCGGTCGCCAGAAGCTCGAGGCCGATCGGCTGGTGATCGTCTCGGGCGTTCGGCACGGGCGAACGCTCGGGAGCCCGATCGCGGTCACGATCGACAACGCCGAGTGGGAGCGGAAGTACCACGAGCTCATGAGCCCCGAGGGGGAGATCGATCCCGCGGACAAGCTCACCCGCCCCCGCCCGGGCCACGCCGATCTCGCCGGGTCGCTGAAGTACGGCTTCGACGACGTGCGCAACGTGCTCGAGCGCGCGAGCGCGCGGGAGACGGCCGCGCGGGTCGCGCTCGGGAGCTTCTGCAAGGCGTTCCTCGCAGAGGTCGGCATCCACGTGGTGTCGCACGTGGTCCGGATCGGCTCCGCCGCGACGCGCTCCACGAGGCGGCCGAGCCCGGAGGATCTCGAGGTGGTGGACGCGTCGCCGGTGCGGTGCTTCGACGAGGCCGCGGCCGCGCGGATGGTCGCCGAGATCGAGCGGATCCGCAAGGGCCGGGACACGGTGGGCGGCGTCTTCGAGGTGCTCGCGTACGGGTGCCCCCCGGGGCTCGGCTCGCACGTCCAGTACGACCGCAAGCTCGACGCACGGCTCGCGCTCGTGCTGATGAGCATCCAGTCGGTCAAGGGCGTGGAGGTCGGCGACGGGTTCGCGACGGCCGCCCGTCCCGGTTCGAAGGCCCACGACGAGATCGCCGTGGGCTTGCGGCGCACGACGGCGAGGGCCGGCGGGATCGAGGGCGGGATGAGCACCGGGCAGACGATCCGGGTCCGGGCGGCGATGAAGCCGTTCTCCACGGTTCCCAAGCCGCTGTCGACCGTGGACCTGCGCACGGGCGATGCCGCCGTCGCGATCAGCCAGCGGACCGACATCTGCGCTGTCCCCGCCGGGGCGGTCGTCGGCGAGGCGGTCGTTGCGCACGTCCTGGCGGACGCCGTGCTCGAGAAGTTCGGCGGCGACGCCGTCACCGAGACGCGCCGCAACCTCGACGCGTTCGTCGCGGGGTTGCCGTGATCGTCTACCTCGTCGGCATGCCGGGCTCCGGCAAGTCGACGGTCGGGCCCGAGCTCGCCGAGCGGCTCGGCGTGCCGTTCGTGGAGCTCGACGCCGAGATCGAGCGAGCGGCGGGCACGACCGTGCGCGGGATCTTCGAGGCCGAGGGGGAGGCCGGCTTCCGCGAGCGCGAGGCCGCGGCGCTCACCGACGCGACGACGCGCGACCCGTCCGTCGTCTCCTGCGGCGGCGGGGTCGTGCTGGAGCCGGCCAACCGCGTGACGCTCCGGGCGACGGGGGAGGTGGTGTTCCTGTCGGTGCCGCTCGAGGTGCTGCGCGAACGCGTGCGCCCTGCCGCCGAGCGCCCGCTGATCCGCGCCGAGGGTGACCTGGAGCGGCTGTACCGCGAGCGCGAGGCCCTGTACCGGGAGTTCGCCGGGCACGTCGTGGACGCGAGCGGCGAGGTGGATGCGGTGGTCGACGCGATCGAGAAGGAGCTCATGCGGTGGAGCGCGTGAGGGTGGCCGTCCCCGGGCGCGAGTACGACGTGACGATCTCGGCCGGCCTGCTCGAGGAGGCGGGGGCGCACCTCCCGGACCTGCCCGGCGCCGAGCGCGCGTTCGTCGTGGCCGACGGGACGGTGGCCGCGCGCTACCTCGCCCCGCTCGAGCGCGGGCTGTCCTCGCGCGGCCTCGCCAGCGTGCACGTCGGGGTGCCGGAAGGTGAGGAGGCGAAGTCGCTCCAGACGATGATCGCGCTCCACCGGCAGCTCGCCACGCAGGAGGCGCACCGCGACGACCCGGTCGTGGCGCTCGGTGGGGGAGCGACCGGCGACCTCGCCGGGTTCGTGGCTGCCACCTACATGCGGGGGGTGCCGTTCGTCCAGGTGCCGACGACGCTCACGGCGCAGGTCGATGCCGCGATCGGGGGCAAGACCGCGGTGAACCTCCCGGAGGGCAAGAACCTCGTGGGGGCGTTCCATCAGCCCGTCGCCGTCCTGGCGGACGTGGCCACGCTCGCGACGCTGCCCGACCGCGAGTACCGCTCGGGTCTCGCGGAGGTCGCGAAGTACGGGCTCACGCTGGACCTCGAGCTCCTCGAGCGGCTCGAGCGCGATCCCGCGCCGGTGCTCGCGCGGGACCCCGCGGCGCTCCAGGACCTCGTCGCGCGCTGCGTGCGGGCCAAGGCCGCCGTGGTCGGGCAGGACGAGCGCGACGCCGGGCGCCGGTTGATCCTGAACTACGGGCACACGCTGGGGCACGCGCTCGAGCGCCTGGACGCGTTCGCCGGTCGATCGCACGGCGAGGCGATCACGATCGGCATGGTGTTCGCGGCGCGCCTCGCCGAGGCGGAGGGGATCGCGCCGGACGGTCTCGCCGCCCGCCACCTCCGGCTGCTGGCCTCGCTGGGTCTGGAGACCGGCGGCCCGCTCCCGGAGCCGGGGGACATCGTCGCCGCGATGCGGATGGACAAGAAGTACCGGGACGGCGTCCGGTTCGTGCTGCTCGAAGACGCGGGCCGGCCGGTCGTGGTCGACGGCGTCCCCGAGGAACGGATCCGCGCGCTGCTCGAGCGGATGAGCGCCCGCGTGTCCGTGGAGGGAGGCTGATCGTGCGCGTGCTCTACCTGTTCGGCCCGAACCTCGGCGCCCTCGGGACGCGGGAGCCCGAGCGCTACGGCTCGCAGACGCTCGAGCAGATCATGGCCGAGGTCGCCGATCGGGCCGAGGAGCTCGGGCACGAGACGGCGTGGCGGCAGTCCGATCACGAGGGCGAGCTCGTCGGGTGGTTGCTCGGCGCGGCCGTCGAGGGCTGGGAGGCCGTCGTCCTGAACCCGGGGGCGCTCACCCACTACTCGTACGCGCTCCGCGACGCGATCGAGGCGGGCGGGCTCCCGACGATCGAGGTCCACATGACGAACATCTACGCGCGGGAGGAGTTCCGGCGTCACTCGGTCGTCTCGGCCGTGTGCCGCGTGACGATCTCCGGCGCCGGGGCCGGTGGGTACCACCTGGCCCTCGAGGCGGTGTCGTGGATCACGCGCTGAGGCGCTCCCGCCTCGCGGGCCGGCTGGCCGAGCTGGGGGTCGACGCGATCTTCGTGACCCGGCTCCCGAACGTTCGCTACCTCACCGGCTTCACCGGCTCGAACGCGCAGGCGCTGCTCAGCCCGGACGCGACGGTCTTCTTCACCGACGGGCGGTACGAGGAGCAGTCCCGCCACGAGGTGCCGGACGCCGAGCGCATCACCTACCTGGACGGGTTCCCTCCGGTGGCGCCCGTCGTGGCCGACCGCGGGCTGTCGCGGATCGGGTTCGAGCCCGAAGGCGTCACGTTCGGCTTCTGGGAGCGGCTGCGCGGGCACCTGGACGGCGCGGAGCTCGTCCCCGTCGGCACGGAGGTCGAGCGGTTGCGCCGGTCGAAGGAGCCGGACGAGCTCGACCGCATCGCCGGCGCGCAGGAGGCGACGGACGCGGCGTTCGAGCGGGTCGTCCTCGACGGCCGGCTCCGGACGGGGATGACCGAACGGGACCTCGCGTTCGAGCTGGAGGTCGCGATGCGCCATGCCGGCGCCGACGACAAGGCGTTCGACCCGATCGTCGCCTTCGGTGAGGGCGCGGCGGAGCCGCACCACGAGCCGTCAGGACGCGAGCTGCGCCGCGGCGACGTCGTGAAGCTGGACTTCGGCGCCCTGGTCGAGGGCTATCACTCCGACATGACGCGCACCGTCGCGTTCGGTGAGCCCGACGGGCGCCTGCGCGCGATCCACGACCTGGTGGCCGAGGCGCAGCGGGCCGGGATCGACGCGGTGCGCCCGGGCGCGACCGTGGCCGAGGTCGACCTCGCCGCGCGGCGCGTGATCGAGGGTGGGGGGCTCGCCGAGCGCTTCCCGCACGGGCTCGGCCACGGCGTCGGGCTCGAGATCCACGAGGCTCCGCGACTGCGCTGGGACGGGAGCGAGGACGTGCCCCTCGGCGCGGTCGTCACGATCGAACCCGGCGTGTACATTCCCGGCCTCGGGGGCGTCCGCATCGAGGACATGGTCGAGGTGACCGAGGACGGATGTCGCCAGATCCCTCGATCGACCAAGGAGCTGGTGGTGCTGTGAGCGTGTCCACGAACGACCTGAAGAACGGGATGACCCTCGAGCTCGACGGCACGCTGTTCCAGGTGGTCGAGTTCCAGCACGTGAAGCCGGGCAAGGGCGGTGCGTTCGTCCGCACGAAGCTGCGGAACCTGAAGACCGGCGGCGTGGTGGAGCGGACGTTCAACGCCGGCGTCAAGGTCGGCCTCGCGATCGTGGAGCGCAAGGAGATGCAGTACCTGTACCGGGACGGAGCGCACTTCACGTTCATGGACATGGAGTCCTACGACCAGCTCCCCGTCGGCGCCGACGTGATCGGCGACGCGGCGAGCTTCCTGGCCGAAGGCTCCACGGCGCAGGTCGCGGTCCACGAGGGCGTCCCGATCGCGGTCGAGCTCCCCGCCTCGGTCGCCCTCGCGGTGACGCAGACGCAGCCGGCCGTGAAGGGCGACACGAAGACGAACACCCTGAAGCCGGCGACGCTCGAGACCGGCTACGTCGCGCAGGTCCCGCTCTTCGTCGAGGAGGGCGAGCGCATCAAGGTCGACACGCGTTCGGGCGCGTACATCGAGCGGGTGAAGTGACGCGATGACGTCGCGGCGCGCCGCGCGCCGCCAGGCGATCGAGATCCTCTTCCAGGCCGACGTCACCGGCGGCGATCCCCGCGTCGTGCTGGCCGGGTGGCACGCGGCGGGCCAGAGCGTGGACCCGTTCGCCGAGGAGCTCGTGGAGGGCGTGACGTCGGCGCAGGCGGAGATCGACGGGCTCCTCGGCGAACGCGCCGAGCACTGGACCGTCGAACGGATGGCGACGCTGGACCGGACGATCCTGCGGGTGGCGTGCTACGAGCTGCGGTACCGGCCGGACGTCCCGCCCGGCGTCGCGATCGACGAGGCGGTCCGCGCGGCCAAGGAGCTGTCCACGGAGGACTCCGGGCGGTTCGTGAACGGGGTGCTCGGCGAGATCGCCCGCACGTCGTCGCCGGGCGGCGACGACCGGGGCTGACGAGGGCCGGTCGCGCCTACTCGGTGGCGCCGGTCTTGTCGTCGGTGGACGGGTCCGCGGCGCTGGGGCCGGTCTCCGACGGCGTCGCGGCACCGGTCTCCCCGGCCTCCGACTCGCCCTCCGACATGCCCTTCTTGAACTCGGAGGTCGACTTGCCGACCGATCTCGCCAGCTCGGGGAGCTTCTTGGCGCCGAACAGCAGGACGAGGACGACGAGGACGACGATCCACTCCGGGCCGAGGCTGAACGCGACCATCTCCTCCACCTTCCTGTCCACATCCGCGGACCTCGGGGGGACCCTAGTGTAGGCCCTGCGGACGCCCTTGGCCGGTACGCGTCGTTGCCGTCGCCCGGACGCGGGGCTATCCTCCGCTCGGACCTTCCCCTTTAAGCCGGTCCCGTGAGGCCGGGAAGGGAGCGCGATGATGGAGCACGACCTCGACGCCTCGCCGCACGCGCGGCCGGGCGTCGATCCATGATGAGCGCCGCCCGGATCATGGAGGCGGCGGAGATCCGCCGGGCGGTGACCCGGATCGCCCACGAGATCCTCGAGCGGAACAAGGGCGCCGACGATCTCGCGCTGGTCGGGATCGCCGCCCGCGGCGACGACCTCGCGCGGCGCCTCGCGGCCGAGATCGAACGGATCGAGGGCGCCGCCGTGCCGGTCGGCGTGCTGGACATCACGTTCTACCGCGACGACATCGGGATGCGGGCCGAGGCTCCCGAGGTGCACGAGACCCGCATCGGGTTCGACATCACCGCTCGGACCGTCGTGCTCGTCGACGACGTGCTGTTCACGGGGCGGACGATCCGTTCGGCGCTCGATGCGCTCGTGGATCTCGGGCGGCCGACCGCGATCCAGCTCGCGGTGCTCGTGGATCGGGGGCACCGGGAGCTCCCGATCCGAGCGGACTTCGTCGGCAAGAACGTGCCGACGCGCCGTGGCGATCAGGTCCGCGTCGCGCTGACGGAGACCGACGGCGAGGACGCCGTCGAGGTCGAGGAGGCCGTGCCGGTCTCGGGGGGGACGCCATGAACAAGCACCTGCTGTCGATCCACGACGTCACCGCCGAGGACATCGTGCGGGTCCTGGACACCGCGGAGTCCTTCCGTGAGGTCGGGACCAGGGTGATCAAGAAGGTCCCGGCGCTCCGCGGGCGCACCGTCGTGAACCTCTTCTACGAGAACTCGACGCGGACGCGGATCAGCTTCGAGCTCGCGGCCAAGCGGCTGTCGGCCGACGTGATCAACTTCACGACGAGCGGGTCCAGCGTCTCCAAGGGCGAGAGCCTGAAGGACACGGCGCTCACGCTCCAGGCGATGGGCGCCGACGCGGTCGTGATCCGTCATTCGTCGAGCGGCGCGCCGCTCACGCTCACGAGGTGGGTGAAGGGGAGCGTGCTGAACGCCGGGGACGGGACGCACGAGCACCCGACCCAGGCCCTGCTCGACCTCTACACGATGCGAGAGAAGCTCGGGCGCCTCGAGGGCCTGCGCGCCGCGATCGTCGGCGACGTCCTTCACTCGCGCGTCGCGCGATCCCTCTCGTTCGCCCTCGTGAAGATGGGGGCCGAGGTCACGCTCGTCGGCCCGCCGACGCTGATCCCCGCCGACGCCCCCGCGTGGGGGGTCCAGGTCTCCTACGACATCGGCTCGGTCCTGCCCAAGCTGGACGTCTGCTACATGCTCCGCGTGCAGCGCGAGCGGCAGCGGCAGCAGTACTTCCCGAGCGTCCGCGAGTACGCGCGGCTATTCGGGCTGACGACCGAGCGCGTCGGGATGCTGCCCGAGAGCTGCCTGATCATGCACCCGGGGCCGATGAACCGCGGCGTCGAGATCGACAGCGACGTGGCCGACCTCCCGCGGTCGGTGATCGAGGAGCAGGTGACGAACGGCATCGCGGTCCGGATGGCGCTGCTGTACCTCCTGCTTGGTGGGTCGGGCTCGGAGGGAGGCGTCGATGGCTGAGCGGATCCGGATCCGGGGGGCGCGGATCGTGGACCCGGCGACCGGGCGCGACGAGCGTGGGGACGTCCTGGTCGAGGACGGACGCGTCGCCGCGCCCGACGGCACCGTCTCGGGGGCGTTGGAGCTCGACGCCGAGGGCCTCGTCCTCGCGCCTGGGCTCGTGGATCTCCACACGCACCTGCGGGAGCCGGGTCGCGAGGACAAGGAGACCGTCGAGTCGGGCTGTCGCGCCGCGGCGCTCGGCGGCTTCACGGCCGTCGCCCCGATGGCCAACACCGACCCCATCGCCGACACCGCGGCCGTGATCCACGAGGTCCGCGCCCTCGGCATCCGGGCGGGGCTCTGCGACGTCGTCCCTGTGGGGGCGATCACGCGCGGTCTCGAGGGCGAGTCGATGGCGGAGATCGGCGAGATGGTCGAGGCCGGCGTGCGGATGTTCAGTGACGACGGCCGCTCGGTGCCCGACGCCCGCGTGTTGCGCAACGCGCTCACGTACGCGCGCGCGTTCGACGGCGTCGTGATCGCGGAGCACTGCGAGGACGCGTCGCTCACCGAGGGCGGCCAGATGCACGAGGGCTACCACTCGTCCTCCCTGGGGCTGGCCGGCCGGCCGCGTGAATCCGAGGAGATCGTGGTCGCCCGCGACCTGGCGGTCGCGCGGTTGACGGGCGGTCGCCTGCACCTGTGTCACCTCTCGTCCGCCGGATCGGTCGAGATGGTCCGCCGTGCGAAGGCCGACGGGCTCCGGGTGACGGCGGAGGTGACGCCGCACCACCTCGTGTTCACCGACGAGGAGCTCCTGACCTACGACACCAACTTCAAGGTCAACCCCCCGCTGCGGACAACGGAGGACCGCGAGGCGCTGCGCGCCGGGCTCGCCGACGGCACGATCGACGCGGTGGCGACCGATCACGCCCCACACGCGGTCGAGGAGAAGGAGGCCGAGTTCGACCAGGCGCCGCCCGGCACGATCGGCCTGGAGACCGCGCTCGCCGCCGTGCTCACGCACCTCGTCGAAGCCGGCGCGATGTCGCTCCCGCGGGCGGTCGAGGCCATGTCCACCGCGCCGGCCGGCATCCTCGGGCTCGGCGACCACGGCGGCCCGATCGAGCCCGGACGTCCGGCGAACCTGGTCGTGTTCGATCCCGCCGCTGAGTGGGCCGTCGAGGCGCCGTTCGCCTCCCGGAGCCGGAACTCGGCGTTCCTGGGCCGAACCCTCCGCGGGCGGGTGATCCACACGCTGTACCGGGGCGAGCTGGTCGTGGCCGACGGGAAGGCGCAGCGGTGACGATGGGGCCGGCGGCCGTCCTCGTCCTCGAGGACGGCTCGGTCTTCCGTGGGACGGGGTTCGGCGCGAGGGGGGAGGCGTTCGGGGAGGCCGTCTTCAACACCTCGATGGCCGGGTACCAGGAGGTGCTCACCGACCCCTCGTACGCCGGCCAGGTCGTCGCGATGACGGCTCCCCATCAGGGGAACTACGGCACGAACCCCGAGGACGCCGAGTCCGACGGCGTCAAGGTCGCCGGGTTCGTGGTGCGCGAGGCGTCGAGGCGCCCCTCGAGCTGGCGAGCGGTCCGGACGCTCCAGGACGACCTCGCGGAGGCCGGCGTCGTCGGGCTCGAGGGCGTGGACACCCGTCGCCTCACGCTCCGGCTCCGCGAGCGCGGCGCGATGCGGTGCGGGGTGTCGACGGAGGACCTCGACCCCGCATCCCTGCTGGTGCGGGTCCGCAGCAGTCCCGGCATGGAGGGAGCGGACCTGGCGGCGGGCGTCTCCACCCCCGAGCCGTACGAGGCGGCCGGCGTCGTCGGCCGCGCCACCTCGACGCTCGGGCGGGTGTTCCGCGTTGCCGCGTACGACTTCGGCCTGAAGCGGAACATCCTGCGGCGGCTGGCGGCCGCCGGGATCGAGACGACCGTGTTCCCGGCCCGGACACCTCCGAGCCACCTCGGGGACCACGACGGCGTGTTCCTGTCGAACGGGCCGGGCGACCCGGCGGCGACGCGGTACGGCATCGCCGCGGCGCGGGCCCTGCTGGGCACGGTGCCGGTGTTCGGCATCTGCCTCGGTCACCAGCTGCTGGCGCTCGCGCTCGGCGGCCGGACCTTCAAGATGCCGTTCGGGCATCGCGGTGCGAACCAGCCGGTGCGGGACCGCCGCACGGGCCGCGTCGAGGTGACGAGCCACAACCACGGCTTCGCCGTCGACGCCGGGGGCTGGGACCCCGACGGCGACGCGGTGCGCACGCGGTTCGGACGAGCGGAGCTCACGCACTGGAACCTGAACGACGGCACGCTCGAGGGCCTGCGGTGCCTCGACGTCCCCGCGCTGTCGGTCCAGTACCACCCCGAGGCGGCGCCCGGGCCGCGTGACGCCGGGCACCTGTTCGGCGAGTTCCGCGGGCTGATGGAGGCGGGGTAGGTGCCGCGCCGCTCGGACCTCCACCGGATCCTGATCGTCGGCTCGGGGCCGATCGTGATCGGGCAGGCCTGCGAGTTCGACTACTCCGGCACCCAGGCGTGCAAGGTCCTGCGGCGCGACGGGTTCCACGTCTCGCTCGTCAACTCGAACCCCGCCACGATCATGACCGACCCCGGGTTCGCCGACCGGACGTACGTCGAGCCGCTCACGCCCGGGTCCGTCCTCTCGGTGATCGAGCGCGAGCGCCCCGACGCGCTGCTGCCCACGCTCGGGGGCCAGACGGCCCTGAACCTCGCCGTGGCGCTGGCCGAGTCCGGCGACCTGGACCGGCTCGGCGTGCGGCTGATCGGGGCGGGGCTCGAGGCGATCCACCGGGCCGAGGACCGCAGCGCCTTCAAAGCCACGATGCAGGCCGCGGGCCTCGACGTGCCGCGCGCGGGCACCGCGCGGAGCCTCGAGGGGGCGCTCGCGCTGGGCGACCGGTTGGGCTACCCGTTGATCCTGCGCCCGTCGTTCACGCTCGGGGGCGTCGGCAGCGGGTTCGCTCGCGACCGCGAGGAGCTCGCCCGGGTCGCCGCCGTCGGCCTCGAGGCCAGCCCCGTGTCGGAGGTCCTGGTCGAGGAGTCCGTCGCGGGATGGAAGGAGTTCGAGCTCGAGGTGATGCGGGACGCGGCCGACAACGCGGTCGTGATCTGCTCGATCGAGAACGTCGACCCGATGGGCGTGCACACGGGCGACTCGGTCACGGTTGCCCCGCAGATGACCCTCAGCGACCGCGAGTACCAGCGGATGCGGGACGCCGCCCTCGCGTGCATCCGGGCGATCGGGGTCGAGACGGGCGGGTCCAACATCCAGTTCGCCGTCGACCCGGCGACGGGACGCCAGGTGCTGATCGAGATGAACCCGCGCGTCTCCCGGAGCAGCGCCCTCGCGTCGAAGGCCACGGGCTTCCCGATCGCGAAGATCGCCGCGCTGCTCGCCGTCGGCTACCGCCTCGACGAGGTGACGAACGACATCACCGGTGAGACGCCCGCCGCGTTCGAGCCCGCGCTCGACTACGTCGCGGTCAAGGTGCCGCGCTTCGCGTTCGAGAAGTTCCCGGAGGCGGACCCGGTGCTGTCCTCCACGATGCGATCGGTCGGCGAGGTGATGGCGATCGGGCGCACGTTCACCGAGGCGCTCGGCAAGGCGTGGCGCTCGCTGGAGACGTCGTGGGGAGATCCCGCGGCGGGGACACCCCACGAGCCTCGGGACGTCGCCCGCCTGCTCGCCGAGCTCGGCGTCCCCGGTGAGCGACGGCTGCACCTCGTCGAGACGGCGCTCCGGAGCGGGTGCTCGGCGGAGGAGGTGGCGGCCGCGTCGGGGATCGACCCGTGGTTCGTGGATCAGATCGCCCGGGTGGCGGACGGGGTCGAGCGGCTCCGTGGTCGCCCGCTGGACGACCTCGAGGAGGACGAGCTGCGGCAGGCCAAGCGCACCGGCCTGTCGGATCGGCGCATCGCCGGGCTCACGGGCTCGAACGAGGCGAGCGTGCGCGCGCGCCGCGCCGCGCTCGGCGTCGAGGCGGTGTTCAAGACCGTCGACACCTGCGCCGGGGAGTTCCCGGCGCGGACCCCGTACCACTACTCCACCTACGAGGAGGAGGACGAGGTCCGCCGCGCCGAGCGACCGCGCGTCGTGATCCTGGGCGCGGGCCCGAACCGGATCGGGCAGGGGATCGAGTTCGACTACGCCTGCGTGCACGCCGCCGCCGCGCTCCGCGACGCCGGCTTCGAGGCCGTGATGGTGAACTCGAACCCGGAGACGGTCTCGACCGACTACGACACCAGCTCCCGGCTGTACGTCGAGCCGCTCTCGACCGAGGACGTGCTGGCCGTGTGCCGTGCCGAGGCCCCGGTCGGCGTGATCTGCCAGTTCGGCGGGCAGACCCCCCTGCGCCTGGCCCACGACCTCGAGGCGGCCGGGGAGCGCGTGCTCGGAACGTCCCCCGAGGCGATCGACCTCGCTGAGGACCGGGGCAGGTTCGCGGCGCTCCTGGACGAGCTCGGGATCCCGGCGCCCGCGCACGGCGAGGCGGCGGACCTCGCCGAGGCGCGCGAGGTCGCGGCGCGGATCGGGTACCCGGTCGTCGTTCGGCCCTCCTACGTCCTCGGGGGGCGAGCGATGGAGATCGTCGACGGCGAGGACGAGCTCGAACGGTTCGTCGCGACGGCCGCCGCGGCGAGCCCGGATCATCCCGTCCTGATCGACCGGTTCCTGGAGGGGGCGCTCGAGCTGGACGTCGACGCGGTCTGCGACGGGACCGACGTCTTCGTCGGCGCGGTGATGGAACACATCGAGGAGGCGGGGGTGCACTCCGGCGACTCGTCCTGCCAGATCCCGCCGGCGACGATGTCGGAGGGAGAGCTCGACGAGGTCGAGGCCATCGTGCGCCGGGTCGCGCGCCGCCTCGGCGTCGTGGGTCTGATCAACCTCCAGCTCGCCGTGAAGGACGAGCGGATCTGGGTGCTGGAGGCGAACCCGCGCGCGTCGCGGACGGTGCCGTTCGTCTCGAAGGCGATCGGCGTGCCCCTGGCCGAGGTCGCGACGGCGGTCCTCCTCGGGCAGACGCTCGCGCGGCTGGAGTCCGAGGGGGTGGTGCCCGCCGACCCGCACCACTACCGCCACCTGCCGTACACGGCGGTGAAGGCCGCCGTCCTGCCGTTCGGGCGGTTCCCGGGCGTCGACACGGTCCTCGGGCCGGAGATGCGGTCGACCGGCGAGGTGATGGGGATCGACGATGACCCGGGCCTCGCGCTCGCGAAGGCGCTCGTCGCGAGCGGCGCGTCGCTGCCGAGCGAGGGGAGCGTGTTCGTCTCGATGGCGAACCGGGACAAGCGCGCGATCGCCTTCCCGGCCCGGCGCCTTTCCGACCTCGGGTTCCGGCTCCTCGCCACCCGGGGGACGGCGGGCGTGCTCGAGCGCGCGGGGATCCCCGTCACGCGCGTCGCGAAGGTCTCCGAGGGCGGACGATCGATCGTGGACCTGATCCGGGACGGCGAGGTCGCGATGGTGATCAACACGCCGTTCGGACGCGGGCCGCGGACCGACGGGTACTTCATCCGCACGGCGGCGGCTCGGGCGGGCATCCCGTGCATCACGACCGTGCCCGGGCTCTTCGCCGCGATCCGCGGGATCGAGGCGCTCCGCGCGCCGGCGGGCGCGCCGCGGTCGCTGCAGGAGCACCACGAGCGGGCGCGCGCCGGCCTCGCGGTCCAGGTCCGGCTCGACGCGGCCGCGAGCCCGGTAGGGTGACGCCGTGAGGCGCGTCCGGGCCGAGGTCCTGAACACGCGGAAGCTCGGCGCCTACCACTCGATCACGATCGTGGCGCCCGAGGTCGCGGATCGGGTCCGGCCGGGTCAGTTCCTCTCGGTCGGGATGCCCGAGGGGCGGGCGTTCCTGCTGCGCCGCCACTTCTCGATCCACCAGGCCTCCCGCCGGGGGGGCTGGGCGGGAACGCTCGAGTTCGTGTTCGATCCCACGGGCCCCGGGAGCGGGTGGCTCGCCGAGGCCCGGGCACACCAGTTCCTCGACGTGGTCGGGCCGCTCGGCAAGCCGTTCGCCTACCCGAGGAAGCTCAACGCCTGCCTGCTCGTCGCCGAGGGTCACGGCGCCGCGCCGATCTTCTTCCTGGCCCAGGAGCTCCGGGCTCGCAGCAAGCGGGTCGACATGGTCGTCGGCGCCGAGACGATGGATCTGGTCTTCAAGCCGATCGAGGCCAAGCGCCTCTCGCAGAGCGTTGCGATCCTCACGGCCGACGGCTCGCTCGGCGAGCGAGGGAGCGTGCTCGACGCGTTGCCGGGGATGCTCGAGTCGACGGGAGCCCAGGTCGTCTACGCGGCCGCCCGGCGTTCGACGCTGCGCGCGATCGCCGAGGTGTGCATGGATCGGCGGATCCCCTCGCAGATGGCCGTCGAGGAGCAGATGGCGTGCGGCATCGGGATGTGCTTCACGTGCGCGATCCCGGTGATCCGCAAGGACGGCTCGGGGTTCGACCATCTCCGAGCCTGCACGGACGGCCCCGTCTTCAACCCCGCGCGGATCCTGTGGGACCGCTGGATGGGCGACGAGCCGAAGGTCGCGCCGACGCCTCCGGAGGGCTTCCCCGTGGTGAAGACGTGGCCCCGATGAAGCCGACGCTCGCCGTCGATCTCGGCGGCGTCGAGCTCCGCCAGCCGGTCGTGGCGGCCTCCGGTTGCCTCGGGACCGGGCGCGACGTGCCGGGGCTCGTCGATCTCCATCGGCTCGGCGCGATCGTCACGCGCAGCATCACGCTCGGCCCGTCGAAGGGCTCGCCGGCGCCGCGCGCCGCCGAGACCCCGTCGGGGTTCCTGTCCAACGTCGGCCTGCAGAACCCCGGCGTCGACGCCTTCGTCGCGCAGGACCTCCCGAGGCTCACGCGGTCGCAGACGCCGGTGATCGCGTCGATCGCGGGCGCGACGCCGGAGGAGTACCTCCGGGTCGCGAGCCACCTGCATCTGCGGCCCGGGGTCGTGGCCCTGGAGATCTGCCTGTCGGCCGGGGACGAGGAGCGCCGTGGCGATCCCTTCTATGCGCGTGCGGAGCGGATCCACGAGGTGGTCGGCCCCGTGTCGCGGCTGTCGCGCGTTCCGGTGTTCGTGAAGCTGCCGCCGCTGCTGCCGGATCTGGTGGCGACCGCCCGGGCCTGCGTGCGGGACGGGGCCCACGGCCTCACGTTGATCGACGCGGTGCCGGGCCTCGCCGTCGACGCGCGACGTCTGCGGCCGCGGCTCGCCTCGCCGGTCGGCGGCCTGTCGGGGCCGGCGATCAAGCCGATCGCGCTCGCGGCCGTGTACCGCGTCGCCCGAGCGCTCCCGGAGGTGCCGATCATGGGCGTCGGCGGGATCGCGACGGGGGAGGATGCGGTGGAGTTCCTTCTCACGGGCGCCTGGGCGGTCCAGGTCGGGACGGCGATGCTCGTGAACCCGTCGGCGCCCGTCGAGGTCGCGAAGGGGATCCTCGACTACCTCAAGGCCAAGGGCGTGACCGCTCCGAGCGACCTGCGCGGGCGGCTCCGCGTCCGCGGGGACGAGGCGGCCGCGGAGGCCCTCACGTGATGCCGCGGCCCGACAACCCGCTGGTGGCCGCGCTCGACGTGTCCGACCTGGAGGCGGCGCAGGGGCTGGCGCGCCGGCTCGAGGGCGCGGTCGGGGTGCTGAAGATCGGGCTCGAGCTGTTCACGGCCCACGGCGCGGCGGCGGTCGTCGCTCTGCGCGGACACGCGCCGGTGTTCCTCGACCTGAAGCTCCACGACATCCCGAGCACGGTGGAACGGGCCTCGTTCAACGTGGCCCGCCTGGGGGTCGCGATGTTCACCGTCCACGCGCTCGGCGGCGAGGCGATGGTCGCGGCGGCCGTCCGCGGGGCGGCCGCGGGATCCGAGGTCGGCGGCCACCCGGCCCCCCTCGTGCTCGCGGTGACCGTGCTCTCGAGCCTCGCCGGCGAGGGCCTCGCCTCGCCCGCCTCGCTCGCGTTCGAGGCGCGTGCGGCGGGGGCGGGGGGCATCGTCGTCTCCGGCGAGGACGTGTCCGTCGTGCGCGAGGTGGTCGGGGAGGAGGCCTGCCTCGTCGTCCCCGGCATCCGACCGGCGGGATCCAACGGAGACGATCAGGTCCGCATCCTGACGCCGGAGGAAGCGATCGACCGCGGCGCCGACTACCTCGTCGTCGGCCGACCGATCACGGGATCGCGGGACCCGGCCGGCGCCGCGCGAACGATCCTCGCGACGATCCGCTGAGCGGTGGCCCACCCGGCCGATGCCGTATCCCGCATGGAAAACCGCAGGTAGGCGTGCATGACTCGCGTTGCTGCCTCGTCGGAGGCGTGACTATACTCGCGGCGTTCTCGAACCCGAACGACAAGGAGTCCTGTCATGCCGCTCCCCGTCCTGACCGACGAACAGCGCAAGCAAGCCCTCGAGAAGGCCGCCGAGGCGCGGAGGAAGCGCGCGGAGCTCAAGGGCCAGCTCAAGTCCGGCAAGCTCACGCTGAAGGACGTGCTGTCTCGGCAGGGCGACGACACGGTCGGCAAGATGAAGGTCTCCACGGTCCTCGAGTCGCTCCCGGGTGTGGGGA
>DATBMU010000030.1:0-8311 GCA_036554665.1 Actinomycetota bacterium
ACGTGGCTCGGGCACACGTCCTCGCACGCGCGGCACGACAGGCAGAGATCCATGAACTCCGCGAACGTCGCGTCGACGGTCGAGCGCCCCTCGTCCACGGCGCGCATCGCCGAGATCCGACCGCGGGGCGACGCCGACTCCTCACCCGTCAGGCGATACGTCGGACAGTGCGGCAGGCACAGACCGCACGCGACGCAGCTCGAGAGGTCGCCCTCGGCCGGCGCGTCCGCGGCGATCGGCCACGCGGGTTCGGCGCCCGGCAGGGGACCGATGAACCGCGCTCCCTCGGGCAGCTCCGTGCCGAGGGGTGCGGGATCGCCGGGGGCGCGATCGGTCAGCACGCTCCGCATCCTCTCACGGGGAAAGCGGCCACAGGGTGACCGCGAACGCCCCGTACGGTCCGACGTTGCGGGTGAGGACCTGCCTCACCGGAGGAGGCCCCGATGGACAACTCGTTCGACTGGTTCGTCGGCACGTGGACCTCGAAGCAGCGACGCCTGCGGCAGGCGCTCGTGGGCAGCGACGAGTGGTACGAGTTCCCCGGCACCCATCGGTCGTGGAGCGTGCTCGACGGCATCGGGAACTTCGACGAGGCGTCGTTCCCGACCGAGGGGTTCGGCGGGGTGACGTTGCGGCTGTACGACCGGGACCGCGACGAGTGGTCCCTCTACTGGGCCAGCAGCCGCACCGGGATGGCGCTGCCGCCGGTGGTCGGCCGGTTCGGCGAGGACGGGCGCGGCGTGTTCACGTCCGAGGAGGTCTACGAGGGCACGCCGATCACGTGCCGTTTCGTCTGGTCCGACATCACGCCGACGACGGCGCGATGGGAGCAGGCCTTCTCGACCGACGGCGGCGAGACCTGGGAGACCAACTGGATCGCGGAGTTCACCCGCTCGGACTGAGGCGCATCCCGGTCGGTCCCGGTGTCGACGCCGAACCCCGATCGGCGCGTCAGACCGCCTTCCGATAGAGCCGAACCGCGATCGGCGCGAAGATCGCGAGGATGAGGACCGACCACAGGATCGATTTCAGCACCAGCGAGCCCGACGGGCCGCCGATCGTGAGGGCTCGGACGGCGTCGGCCGTGACCGAGACCGGCTGGTTGCGCGCCCACGGCTGGAGCCAGCCGGGCATGTTCGCCACCGGCACGAACGCGGCGGAGGCGAACACCAACGGCGCGAGCACGGGGAACGCCGCGGCCTGCGCGGTCTCGGGGTCCTTCACCCACAGCCCGACCGTCGCAAAGATCCACGACATCGCGTAGCCGAACAGCAGGAGCAGCGCCGTCCCGGCCAGCACCCCGAGGACATCCGTGTGGATGCGCCATCCGACGAGGAACCCGACGATCATCATCAACACGACGACGAACACATTGCGCGTGAGATCGGCGATCGTGCGGCCGGCGAGCACGGCCGGCGTCCACATCGGGAGCGCGTGGAACCGTTCCATCAGCCCGCTCTTGAGATCGGTCGCCAGGCCGATCGCGGTTGCGAGCGAGCCGAACACGACGGTCTGCAGGAAGATCCCGGGCATCAGGTAGTCCACATACGGGATCGGGCCCGTGTCGATCGACCCGCCGAACACGAAGCGGAACATCAGCACGAAGATGATCGGCTGGATCGTCGAGAAGACCAGGAGCTGCGGGACCCGGACGTAGTGGATCAGGTTCCGCTGCACGACCGCCTTCGTGTCGCGGATCGCCGAGAACGGGATGCGCCGGTCGAGCGCGGCGCCCGGGCTCGCCATCTCGGAGGTGGTCACGCTCCTCGCCCCCGTCTCCCGACCGCCGCGTCGGGCCGCTCGTGCTCCTCGGGATTCTCGGCGTGGTGGCCGGTCAGCGCGATGAACACGTCGTCCAGGCTCGGCTCGCGGACCGCCAGCCCCTCGGGCTCCAGCCCGTCGGCATCGAGGATCCGCAGCACCTCCACCAGGATGTGCGCGCCGCCCTCGGCGGTGATCCGCACGGTCTTGTCCTCGAGCTCCACGCGGCCGCTCACGTTGCCGGCCAGCAGCTCCATCGCCCGGGCGGCCTGCCCCTCCTGGCCGAACCGCAGCTCGGCGACCGTGCTGCCGAGCTGGGACTTGAGCATCTCCGGTGCGTCGTTCGCGATCACCCGGCCGCCGTCCACCACGGCGATCCTGCGCGCGAGCCGATCGGCCTCCTCCAGGTACTGCGTGGTGAGCAGGACCGTCGTCCCCTCGCTGACGAGCTGGTCGATCATCTCCCACAGGGCGTTGCGGCTCGTGAGGTCGAGGCCCGTGGTGGGCTCGTCCAGGAACAGCACCGGCGGCCGCGTCACCAGCGACGCCGCGACGTCCAGTCGCCGGCGCATCCCTCCCGAGTACGTCCGGAGCGGGCGGTCGGCGGCGTCGGTCAGGTCGAACCGATCGAGCAGCTCGGCCGCCCGCGGCTCGACCCGGTCACCGGCCATCTGCCCGAGGATCCCGACCATCCGGAGGTTCTCGCGCCCGGTGAGGTTCGGGTCGACGGCCGCGTTCTGCCCCGCCAGGCCGATCCGGCGCCGCACGGCCGCGGCATCGTCGACGACATCCTTGCCGAGGACCTCCGCCCGTCCGCCGTCGGGTTTCAGGATCGTCGACAGGATGCGGACCGCGGTCGTCTTGCCCGCGCCGTTCGGACCCAGCAGGCCGAAGATCGTTCCCCGCTCGACCTCGAGGTCGACGCCGCCCAGGGCGACGAGATCGCCGTACCGCTTGACGAGCGCTTGGGTCCGGATCGCGAGATCGGTCATGGCGTTCGAGCCAGGGTAATCCAGATGCCCGGGATCCCCGTCGACGTCGGCAGTTCCACGGGTTGGCGGCGGTCTGAACGCCCTGCCCAGGGGGCTATCATCGCGCGACCGTGACCGATCCCCGGATCTCGGCGAAGGCATCCTCGTTCGGCGAGTCGGTGATCCGCGAGATGACGCGACTCGCGAACCTGCACGGCGCGATCAACCTCGGCCAGGGTTTCCCGGACTTCGCCGCGCCGGACGAGGTCAAGCAGGCCGCGCGGCGCGCGATCGCCGACGACCACAACCAGTACCCGATCACGTGGGGCGTCCCGGCGTTCCGAGAGGCGATCGCCGCGCATTACGAGCGGTGGTACGGCCTCCACCTCGACCCGGAGACCGAGGTCTGCGTCACGTGCGGCTCGACCGAGGCGATGATCGCGTCGATGCTTGCGACGCTCGATCCCGGCGACGAGGTCGTGATGTTCGAGCCGTTCTACGAGAACTACAACCCCGACGCGATCCTCACCGGCGTGACGGCTCGGCACGTGGCCCTGCGGCCGCCAGACTGGACGTTCGACGAGGCGGAGCTCCGGGGGGCGTTCACGGATCGGACCCGCGCGATCGTCCTGAACACGCCGAACAACCCGACCGGCAAGGTCTTCGCGCGCGATGAGCTCGCCTCGATCGCGGCGCTCTGCGATCGGTTCGACGCCGTCGCGATCACGGACGAGATCTACGAGCACCTCACGTACGACGGCGCGACCCATGCGCCGATCGCGATGGTCCCGGGGATGGAGGAGCGCACGATCACGATCAGCGCGCTCTCGAAGACGTACGCGGTGACCGGCTGGCGCGTCGGGTGGGCGGTCGCCGCACGACCGCTGATGGCCGGGATCCGCTCCGTGCACGACTTCCTCACGGTCGCGGCGGCGACGCCGCTCCAGCTCGCCGGCGTCGAGGCGCTCGCGCTGCCCGACGCCTACTACGAGCGGATCCGGGGGGAGTACGCGGAGCGCAGGGCGGTGATGCTCCGGGCGCTCGAGGAGAGCGGGTTCGATGCGGCGCCGCCGCGGGGTGCCTACTACGTGATGGCCGACGTGTCGCACCTGGGGCTCGGCAGCGACATCGAGACCGCGCGACACATGGTCGAGCGAGAGGGAGTCGCCGTCGTCCCGGGATCGTCCTTCTTCTCGCACCCAGACCTCGGCCGGCACCTCGTGCGGTTCGCCTTCTGCAAGCGGCTCGAGACGCTCACGGCGGCCGCCGACCGGCTCCGGGCGCTCGCCGCGCGCTGACGGTCAGATCCCGCCCCAGCCGCGGCCCGGCGCGAGCACCCCGTTCGGGTCGAACGCGTCCTTCAGGCGGCGCTGGATCTCGGGCGCCGCGACGGGGTCGTCGCCGAGCCCGCCCGGACCACGGACGACGGGGGCGATGCCACCCGCGTCCCGCGCCCGGCGCCGAAGGCGCTCCAGGGGATCGCCGGCGTCCTCGAGGCCCGCCCATGCGATGCCGACGCCGGGGAGCGCGCCCCACGCGTCCCCCTCGACGACCTCCGCGAGCCGCGACGGGGGAACGGCGACCTCCGCGACGACGGGTGCGGCCTCCCACGGACGCGAGGAGGGGACCGCTCCGTCGTCGAACGCCTCGATCGGCTCGGCCACTTCGGCCGTCGCGCGGGTCTGCTCGTCGACCTCCTCGGCCCACCCCTCCAGGCGGACCTCGACGCCGTCCGGCGTCGCGAGCACCGAGGCCGACGCGGGGACCGCGTCCAGGACCGCCTCCGCGACGTCGAACCCGCCGCGGAGGCGGATCGTTCGACGAGCCTCCGGGAGCGGCCGAACCTTCAGCGCGAGCTGCACGATGACGGCGAGCGTGCCGAGCGATCCGGCGACGAGCTTGTGGAGGTCGTACCCGGTGACGTTCTTCACGGTGCGCGCGCCGCTGCGGACGGCTCGTCCATCGCCCGTCACGATCTCCGTCTCCAGCACGGTGTCGCGGAGCGCCCCGACCTTCAGCCGCCGCGGGCTCGAGGCGCCGCTCGCCACCACGCCGCCAACGGTCGCGTCCTCGTCCGCGTCCGCCGGCCACTCCTGCCCGCCTTCGGCCAGCAGCCGCCGGAGCTCCCCGACCCGCATCCCGGCTTCGACGACCGCGATCATCTCCGCCGGCTCGTAGGCGACGAGCCGGTCGAGCTGGGTCGTCCACAGCTCGGCGTCCACCGTGGTGGGGTTGCCCTTGTCCGCGTGGCGCCGGCCGCCCACGACGAGCAGGCGCCGGCCGTCGGCGTTCGCGCGCCGGACCGCCTCCACGACGTCCGGCTTCGCCTGCGGGTGGATCAGATCCACGCGCCCTCCGGCAGCGCCGCAGCGGCGCCGGCCGCGTCCTGTCCCCGCGCCATCGCGAAGTCGCCGCATCGGGCGCCGTCGGGCAGCACCTTGCGGGGGTTCATCCGCCCCTCGGGGTCGAACGCCGAGCGCAGGCAGGCCTGCGCCCCGAGGTCCTCGGCGGTGAACACGAGCGGCATGAAGTCGCGCTTCTCGAGGCCGATCCCGTGCTCGCCCGAGAGCGCCCCGCCGACGTCGACGCACAGGCGCACGATCTCCTCGCTCGCCGCCAGCACGCGCTCGAGCGTGCCCGGCACGCGCCGGTCGAACGAGAGCAGCGGATGCAGGTTGCCGTCGCCGGCGTGGAAGACGTTCGTGACGACGAGGTCGTGGCGCTCCGCGATCGCGTAGACGCCGTCGAGGACCTCGACGAGCCGCGACCGAGGGACGACGCAGTCGTGGAGATGGTAGTGCGGCGCGATCTGCGCGACAGCACCGAACGCGGACTTGCGGCCCTTCCAGATCAGCGCGCGCTCCGCCTCGTCGGAGGCGACGCGGATCGATCGGACGTGGTTCGCGCGCGACGCCGCCTCGACCGCCCGGGCCTGGGCGGCGACCGCGCCCGGCGTGCCGTCGACCTCGACGATCAGGATCGCTGCGGCGTCGATCGGGTACCCCGCGTGGGCGAAGCGCTCCGCCGCGATCACGATCCCCTGGTCCATCATCTCGACCGCGGCCGGGACCACGCCGCCGGCGACGATCTCCGAGACGGTCGCGGCGCAGTCGGCGACGGTCGTGAAGTCCAGCAGCATCGTCCGGACGTCCGGCGGCAACGGGGTGAGCCGAACGCACACGGCCGCGACGATGCCCAGCGTTCCCTCGCTGCCGACCACCGCCGCGCGGAGATCGTAGCCGGGCGCCTCGGGCGCCTCGGACCCGAGTCGGGCGACGGTCCCGTCCGGCAGCACGACATCGAGCGCGAGCACGTGGTTGGAGGTCACGCCGTACGCGAGGCAGTGCGGGCCGCCGGCGTTCGTGTTCACGTTCCCGCCGATCGACGACGTCTGCTGCGACGACGGATCGGGAGCGTACGTGTACCCGGAGGGCCGGAGCGCCATCGCGAGGTCCAGGTTCGGGAGCCCGGGCTCGACCCACGCGAGTCGGTCGTGGGGCCGCACCTCGAGGACCCTCGTCATCTTCGACGTGACCACGACGAGCGCGTCCCCGATCGGCGTTGAGCCGCCGGCGAGCCCGGTCCCCGAGCCGCGGGGGACCACCGGCAGGCCGTGCTCGGCGGCGATGCGGACGCAGGCGGCGATGTCCTCGGTCGATCGCGGGAACGCGACGAGCGCACACCCGCCTTCGACGAGCGAGGCGTCCCGCGCGTAGAGCCGCAGGGCGAGCGGGTCCGACAGGACCTCGGAGTGCCCGAGGACGTCCTCGAGCGCGCGACGGGCGGCCTCGACGTCGGCCATGGGTGCGGGCTCAGGCTAGCGCGAGGCGGACGCGGCGTGTGCGAGCGTCAGGCGACGTGACCGGGTCCGCCGTCCGGCGTGCGGAGCGGGAACCCCTCGGCCGCCCATTCCTCGAGCCCGCGCTCGAGGTTGAACGCGCGGAACCCGCGGGCTTGGAGCATCAACGTCGCAAGCTCGCTGCGGTTCCCGGAGCGGCAGACCACGACCGTCGCCTTGTCGGGATCGAGCTCGCCCGTCGCGCCGGCGAGGATCGAGTTCAGCGGCAGGTGGATCGAGCCCTCGATCCGGCCGGCGACCCACTCGTAGGGCTCGCGGCAGTCGACGACCTGCACCTCGTCGAGGTGCTCCGCCAGGCCGGCGGATCTGGTGAGGTCGGTGGCGGTCTCGCTCATGGTAGGACGGAATCGTACCAACGAGGTGCGATTCGCCCGGATCAGGCCTCCGGCCCGTGGAGGGCCTGCCCGAACGCCTCGAACGCGGCCCGCCCGAACAGCACGAACCGGACCTCGTCGACCTGCGTCCGCGCCTCGCGGACCGCGCGGATCGCGACGGGGGCCGCCTCCTCGAGCGGATACCCGTACACGCCGGTCGAGATGGCCGGGAACGCGACGCTGCGAGCGCCGAGCTCGTCGGCCACGCGCAACGCCTCCGTGTGGCAGGAGGCGAGCAGCGCCGAGCGGTCCTCGCTCTTCGCGTAGACGGGCCCGACGGTGTGGATCACCCAGCGGGCGGGCAGGTCGCCGGCCGTGGTGGCGACCGCCTGTCCGGTCGGCAGGCCCTCCGGGTACCGGGTCCGCCGGAGCTCCCGGCAGGCCGCCAGGATCGCCGGGCCGCCGGCCCGGTGGATCGCCCCGTCCACCCCGCCCCCGCCGAGCAGCTGACGGTTCGCGGCGTTGACGACCGCGTCCACCTCCTGCCGCGTGATGTCCCCCTCGAGCAGCGCGATCTCCGGCACCCGGTCATCCTACGGCCGGGCCGGTTCGACCTCGGAGGCCCGACTGCGGTTGAATGGCGCGGCCGGTCCGTGAGGAGGAGCGATGGCCGAGATCGTGATGGAGGACGTCTCGAAGGTGTACCCCGACGGGGTGACGGCGGTCTCCGACCTCAGCCTCGAGATCCAGGACGGGGAGTTCATCGTGCTCGTCGGGCCCTCCGGCTGCGGGAAGACCACCGCGCTGCGGATGGTCGCCGGCCTCGAGAGCATCACCGAGGGCACGATCCGGATCGGCGAGCGCGTGGTGAACGCCGTGCCCCCGAAGGAGCGGGACATCGCGATGGTCTTCCAGAACTACGCGCTGTACCCGCACATGAGCGTGTTCGACAACATGGCGTTCGGCCTCAAGCTCCGCAAGCTCGACAAGGCGGAGATCGACCGGCGCGTGCGGGAGGTGGACCTCGACATCGCCGACGGCGAGTTCGTGATCCTGGTCGGCCCGTCCGGCTGCGGCAAGTCGACCACCCTGAACATGATCGCCGGGCTCGAGGACATCACCGAGGGCACCCTGCGCATCGGCGGCAGGGTCGTCAACGACCTCGCCCCCAAGGAGCGCGACGTCGCCATGGTGTTCCAGAGCTACGCCCTGTACCCGCACATGACCGTGCGCGAGAACCTCGGGTACGGGCTCAAGGTGCGCCGCGCGCCGAAGACCGAGTCCCGGCAGCGGGTCGCAGAGGTCGCGGCGCTGCTCGGGCTGGAGGAGCTGCTCGAGCGAAAGCCGGCGCAGCTGTCGGGCGGGCAGCGGCAGCGTGTCGCGATGGGCAGGGCGATCGTTCGGCA
>DATBMU010000091.1:0-6724 GCA_036554665.1 Actinomycetota bacterium
GCTCCACGGCGGTCCCGGCAACGACCTCCTGGACGGCGGCGGCGGGGCCGACGAGCTGCACGGCGGCGACGGCGCCGACCAGCTCCGCGGGGGTTCGGGCGACGACTCGTGCGCCGGAGGACCCGACGCCGACGCGCTCCTTTCCTGCTAGCGCGCAGGAGTAGTATCCAGCCCCGTGACCGACGACGGCCTCTCGCCGGCCGAGCGCAAGGTCCTCGAGCGGCTCGGGCACCTCCCGCTCGACTTCCGGGCGATGTGGGCGGTGTCGAACCTGTTCCGCGCCTCCGCGTCGATCCGCCGGCACATGGAGGCCAAGGTCCTCGCCGACGATCGCCTGTCGTGGACCTCGTTCGTCGCGATGTGGGTCCTGTGGGTGTGGGGTCAGATGGAGTCCCGCGACCTGGCCGCGGCGGTCGGGATCAGCCGGCCGACCTCGACGGGCGTCGTCTCGACGCTCGAGCGCCGCGGCTACGTCCAAAGGCTGCGGAACGCGAGCGACGGGCGCCTGGTCCGCGTCTCGCTCACCGAGGCCGGGGAGCGCAAGATCGAGGAGCTCTTCCCGCGGTTCAACGCCGAGGAGGCGGCGGTCACGGCGCACCTGTCGCCCGACCAGCAGGACGCGATGGCGGCGATGCTGCGCTCGCTGCTGCGGACCACCGGCGACGCGTAGGCCGCCGACCCGAGGCCGCGAAGTTCAGACGAGCTCGACGCGGACCGGCATGTGCTTGATGCCGTTGACGAAGTTCGAGCGCATCCGCTCCACCGGCCCCGCCGGCTCGATCGAGCGCAGGCGCGGCAGCAGCTCCTGGAGCAGGACCTTGGTCTCGAGCTTCGCGAGGTGCGCGCCGAGGCAGAAGTGCGGCCCTCCGGGCCCGAACGTCACGTGCGGGTTCGGCGCTCGGGTGACGTCGAAGCGGTAGGGATCCGGAAAGGTCTCCTCGTCCCGGTTCGCGCTGATGTACCAGGTCACGACCTTGTCGCCCTCGCGGATCGCCTGGCCCCGGAGCTCGGTGTCCCGCGTCGCGGTCCGGCGGAAGTGCATCACCGGCGTCGCCCACCGCAGGACCTCCTCGACCGCGTTCGGGATCAGCGAGGGGTCCTCCTGGAGCCGGCGCATCTCGTCCGGGTGCTCCATCAGCGCGAGCATGCCGTGGCTGATCGTGTGGCGGGTTGTCTCGTTCCCCGCGATCATCAGCAGCGAGAAGTAGTTCTCGTACTCGCGCTCGGTCAGGACGCCTTCCCTCTGCGCGACGGTGAGCGCGTTGATCACGTCGTCCTGCGGCTCCTCGAGGCGGAGGTCGCGCTGGCGATCGGCGTACTCGAACACCTCCAGGGCCGTGGGAGAGCGGAACGGCAGGAGCCGGTACGCCTCGGTGTCGACCTGGTCGACGACCGCCGCCGAGTACTCGGGATCCTGGTTGCCGATCATCGAGTCGCCCCACTCGATCAACATCGGGGCGTCCTCCTGGGGCACCGTGAAGATCGCGCAGAGGAAGCGGATCGGCAGCTCACGCGAGATCTCCGGGACGAAGTCGAACTCCTCGCGCTCGAGCGCCCGGTCGAGCACGCTCCGCGCGACGTCGCGGATGAACTCCTCGTACGCGCCGACCCCGCGCGCACCGAAGCGCTTGTTGCAGATGTTGCGGAGCTCCCGGTGGCGAGGCGGGTCGGTCTCGAGCATCGTCTTGCGGATCTCGAGCTGCTCCTGATCGAGCTCCTCGAGCGAAACCGCGCCCTTCTCCGACGAGTAGGTGGCCCAGTCCATGTGGACCGCGACGAGATCGTCGTAGCGCGTCACGGCCCAGAACCCGGCGTTGCCGGCCGGCTCCTCGTGCCACACCACCGGGTGCTCGCGGCGCAGGAGGTCGAACCACTCGAAGGGGATGCGCTCGACGTAGTTGTCCGGGTCGACCAGGTCGATGTGGGACCGATCGGTGCCGGATGCGACCACGCTCACCTCGAGCCTCCCCCGTGGCGGTGAGGGAGTAGTTTGCGGCCGAACGACCCCGCCCGGCAAGGCGGCGCGGGCCGCGGATGGGTGGGGCGCCGCGCCGAAGCCCGGCGCCCCGGTCGGAGACGGCGACGCGACGTTACCGCTCCGGCGTCGACTCCCTGATCCCGAGCGGGAAGTCGTAGGACCCCATCTTCTCGACGAACGGGTCCGGGTCGAACGCCTCGGGCCCGAGCACGCCCGTGCCCTTCCAGGCCCCGGTGTCGAGCAGCTCCAGCGCGATCACCGGGTTGACGGCCGTCTGCCAGACGACCGCCTGGACGCCGTACCTCGCCATGGACTCCTCGGTGTCGGCGACCTGGTACAGGTATGCCTCCTTCGGGTGGCCGCCGAACGTGCCGCGGACCCACGTCCCCGCGCAGGTCTTGCCCTTCATGAGGTGGCCGATCCTCGCGGGGTCGGGAAGACACGCGGCGACGACGTCCCGCGGCGCGACCCGGTTGCCCCCGACGTCCACCGGCTCGGTGGAGTGGAGCCCGAGCCGCTCGATCGTCTTCAGGACCTCGATGAACTCGCGCCCGAGCCCGTACTTGAACGTGACGCGCCCGACGTCGAGCCAGCGGGGGATCAGGACGACCTCCTCGTGCTCGACGTTGACGCACTCGACCGGGCCGATCCCCTCGGGGAACTCGAAGATCTCCGGCTCCGAGAACGCCTCGGTCGTGAACCAGCCGCGACCCCGCTCGTAGATCACCGGCGGGTTGAGACACTCCTCGATCGTCGTCCAGATCGAGAAGTTCGGCGCGAAGTCGTACCCCTCGACGACGAGGTTCGCCCCGTCGCGCACGCCGATCTCGTCGATCGAGTCGAACAGGTGCTTCGCGGCGTAGGCGGCCAGGATGTCGGCCATCCCCGGCTCGACCCCCATCCCGACGAGCGCGAGCAGGCCCGCGTCCTCCCACGCCTCGGCCTTGGCGAACTGCTCGTCGCCCAGCATCAGCCCCGTCTTGCGGTAGGGCTCGAGCGCGTGGCGCTTGGAGAGCGACATCGCCATGTCGAGGTAGCTCACCCCGGCCTCGAACGCCGCGTCGAAGACCGGCATCGTGAAGCGCGGGTCCACGGCGTTCAGCACCACGTCGACCTCGTACTTCTCCGCGAGGGCCAGGATCTGCGCCTTGGAGGCGGCGTTCACCCGTTCGACGGGGAACCGCTTGCCCCCGCCGACCTTCTGCGCCACCTCGAGGGCGCGGGACAGATCGACGTCGGCCAGGACGACCCGCTCGAGCCATGGGCGGTCCTTCGCGATCACGGCGATCGCCTCTCCGACGCCGCCCGTTCCGACCAGCAGGACCTTCATGTCGTCACTCCTTCCTCAGCGATGTCCGCTCCGCCTCCGCGGCCGGACCGACGAGGGCTCGAAGGGCGCGGTCTCCAGCCCGGGCACCTCGGTCGTCTCCTCGGTCACCCGGAGCTCGTCCGGCAGCAGCTCGGTGAGCGAGTCCGGCGCCTCCGCCTTGCGCGCGAAGAACGCCGGGTAGGCCCGACGGGCCCACAGCCACAGTGGGATGCCGAGCAGGAGCATCCCGACGCCGATCACCAGCGCCGGCCCGATCCCCTCGAAGTCGCCGAACGCGAACCACGGCGGCGTGTAGGAGCTCTCCGGGTTCCAGTAGTCGATCAGCGACCGCACGAAGACGTAGGCGAGGGACGCGAACCCCAGCATCGGCACCACGCCCACGAACAGGAAGTTCTTGGGGCTCTTGAACAGGTGCTTGCGGAACAGGATCGGCGCCGCGATCGCCGTGATGCCGTAGTAGAAGGCGATCGCGAATCCCAGCGCGGAGATCGAGTCCCACAGGATGTTCTCGCTGCTGTCGACGAGCACGAGCACGACCCACCAGGCGATCGACGCGATCCCGAACCACCACGTCGACCACGTCGGCGTGCGGTACCTCGGTGAGATCTTCGCGAGCGATCTCGGCAGCGCTCCGTGCGCCGCCATCGACAGGCTCGTGCGCGCGGTGGGCAGGATCGTCGTCTGCGTGGACGCCATCGCCGACATCAGCACCGCGATCATCAGCAGCTCGGTTCCCGGGCTGCCGACCATCGCGGTCAATACATCGTCCGGGTTCTCCATGAGGAATCCCGGGCCCGCGTAGGCGGTCGTCGCGAACGCGACGACGATGTACGTGCCGACGAGGATCACCGTCGACAGCAGGGTGGCCACCCCGGTCGCGGTGCGGGTCCCCCGCGTCTCCTCGTTCACGTTCGCGGCGCTGTCCCAGCCCCAGTAGATGAACAGCGCGAGGAGCACGCCTTGGGAGAGCTCGCTCGCGGTCAGGTTGAACGGGTTCACCCAGCTCCACGACAGCGGGGTGGAGCCCGGCGGGTGGTCGAGGTAGACCTTCGCGATCGCCCAGATCGAGAAGCCGACCAGGATGACGATCTCGACCGCGAGCATGAGGAACTGCGTCCGCGCCGACAGCTCGATCCCGAGCCAGGTGATCGCCGTCATCGCGAGGATGAACACCGAGCCCAGGATCAGCAGCGCCCACGGATCCGTCGCCAGGCCGTCGAGGCCGAACAGCGAGTACGTGTAGGAGGCGGCGATCCACGCGAGGCTCGGCATCACCACGATGTCCGCGACGATCACGCCCCAACCGCCGAGCCATCCGGCGTTCGGGCCCATCGCCCTCGTGACCCACGAGAAGGTCGCGCCGCAGTCCGGATCCACCCGGTTCAGGTAGTAGTAGGCGGTGGCCGTGAACAACATCGGGAAGAAGGCCACGAGCATGATGGCCGGCGAGGCGAAGCCGACCACCGCGGCGAGCAGGCCGATCGTGCACGCGGCGCTGTAGGCGGGCGCCGTCGAGGCCACGCCGATCACGGTCGCGGACACCACGCCGATGGCACCCGTCTTGAGCCCCTTGTCGTCCCGCGTCGGCGCGC
Organism: Actinomycetota bacterium; assembly: GCA_036554665.1. Taxonomy (GTDB): domain Bacteria; phylum Actinomycetota; class UBA4738; order UBA4738; family HRBIN12; genus CALGFI01. The sequence continues at coordinate 4,901 of DATBMU010000091.1, forward strand.
GGTCGAGCTCGGCAGCCACGAAGACCACCCCCTGTGCGGAGATCCCGCCCGATGCTCCGATGGCGGACCCGGGCACGACAGGACTGCCTGGCCCTGTCCCGCAGGGCCGGCGGGACCCGGGCTTCGAACGGCCCCTCCGCCGCGCCGGGTCAGCCGAGGGTCAGGAGACGGCGGTCAGAAGAAGGGGAGGTAGTACTCGAGCTCCCAGGGCGTGATGTCCATCGTCGAGGTGTCGCCGACCGCCTTGGCGTAGCGCTCCCACTCGGCGCGCTTCAGCCTCGTGAAGGTGTCGACGAGCCGCTCGCCGAGGGCCGTGGACAGCTCCACGTCCGCCTCGAGCGCCTGCAGGGCCGCGTCGAGCGTGGCCGGGACGCGTCGGTCCGTGTTGGGAGGCTCGCCGGCGACCTGCGCCTCGGGCGGCTCCACACCCCGCTCCACCCCGAGCCGCGCCGCGTGCAGCACGGCCGCGGCGACGAGGTACGGGTTGGCCGCGCCATCCGCCATCCGGTGCTCGATCCGCGTGCCCTCGCCACGAGCCGGCGGGACGCGGACGCAGACCGTGCGGTCGTCGAAGCCCCAGTTCGCCCAGTACCCGTTCAGCATGTCCGGCTGCAGGCGCTTGTACGCGTTCACGTGCGGCGCGGCGAAGGCGGCGAGCGACTCGTGGTGGGCGAGCAGCCCCGCGACGCATCCCCTGGCGAGCGGCGCGAGCCCGTCGGGGGCGTTCGGGTCGTGGAACGCGTTCGACCCGTCCTCGCGCCGGAACGACATGTTGAGGTGGAGACCGCTCCCGCCCCGGTCGTCGAACGGCCGGCCGAGGAACGTCGCGAGCTTCCCGTGCCGTGTGGCGATCTCCTTCACGAGGAGCCGGAAGAGGAAGCACTCGTCCGCGGCCGGGATCGCCTCCTTGTACCGGACGTTGACTTCGTACGCGGCGGTGTCGAACTCGGAGCCCCAGCTCTCGACCGGGAACCCGGACCCCATGGCCGCCCGGACCATGTCGTCCACGGTGCCGCTCGGATCGACCGATGCGCCCGTGCCGTAGACCCGATGCGACGGCAGGTCGGCGGCCCGCCACGCGTCGTCGGCGCCGCGCTCGAGCAGGTAGAACTCGGTCTCGAACGCGAACATCGGGTCGAGCCCCATCGCCCGCCAGGGCTCGATCGCCTGCCGGAGGATGTGACGCGGGTCGACCGGCAACGGCCTGCCCTGCCGGTGCACGTCGGCGATCCCGACGATCGTGTCCTCCTCCCACCCCGGCCGCAGCGTGTCGCGGTCGACGAACGCCTCGACGTCGGGCAGGCCGATGTCGAACTGGAGCTGCGGGATGTCGAGGATCTCCTTGTCCGTGGTGAGCGGATACAGGCCGATGCAGAACGCGGCGCGCCCCTCGTCCGCGACGTCGCCGAACAGGTACTTGCCGCGCTCGACGCCGAGCAGGTCCGAGAACAGGAGCCGGAGCCGCTTGCCCTTGATGTCCATGGCCTCTCCTCGTCCGCGGTTCGGGACCGAACGACCTCGGCGCGAGGATAGACCAACCCGCCGCGTCCCCGGCGCGGTACGGTGCCGCCCCGATGGACGACGACCTCGTGCTCGAGACGGAGCGCCTGCGTCTGCGCAGGTACCGGCTCGGCGACGTCGACGCGCTCGCCCCGATGTTCGCGGACGCCGAGCACATGCGCTACTACCCGGCGCCGTTCGATCGCGAGCAGACGCGGTCGTGGGTGGAGGATCAGCTCGAGCGGTACGAGCGCGACGGGTTCGCGCTGTGGGTGATCGAGGACCCGGCGACCGGCGCGGTCGTCGGGACCTGCGGACCCGCGG
>DATBMU010000034.1:0-4043 GCA_036554665.1 Actinomycetota bacterium
GACGCGCGGATGGCCGAGGATCTCGAGCTCCCGCGTGAGCGGATCCCCGTCGTACACGAGGCTGAACGCCTCGTCCGGCCGCTGGTCCTGCGGCTGGCCCCACGGCATCCCGCCGGCGCAGCTGATCCACGCGGTCCACCCGACGTCGCCGCGGACCTCGAGCGCGTCGGGCCCGTCGCCGGGGCGGTTCGACGACGCGTCGGCGAGCTCGAGCGAGACCTCGCGACTCCGCTCGAGCGGCCAGCCCGGCTCGAACCGCCACGCGCCGCGGTGGACGGCGAGCTCGGCCGACGGCGGCGTGGGCCGCCGGACGAACACGACGATCGGCGGATCTCGGTCGACGCCGTTGTCCTCGCCCTTCAGCCATCGGTCCCACCACCGCGCCATCTCCGGCACGAGGTCGACGTTGGGTCCGGGGCGCGAGGTCTCCGTCGAGGCGTGCGCCCACGGCCCGGCGAGGAGCCGCTTCGGGCACCGCAGCCCGGCGAAGCCGCGGAGCGCGATGTTCGTGTACCCGTCGGCCCATCCCGTGACGAGCATCGTCGCGGCCTCGATCGCCGCGTAGTCCTCGCGGAGCGAGCCGTGCTTCCAGTAGTCGTCGTAGGTCTGGTGGTCGAGCCAGGTGAACGTCCACGGCTCGTACCCATCGAGGCGCTCCTGCCAGAGCTCGCGCCAGCGCTCGCCGTAGACGCGCGGCACGGGTGGGAGCGTGTTGCTCGCCTCCATGTACGTGGGCCAGTCGACGAGATCGAGCTGCTTGAGCGCGCCGCCGAAGTAGTGGACGTCGTCCGCGTAGCGATCGTCGGAGGCGAAGATCGCGCAGATCGCCTTCAACGCCGGGGGACGCAGCATCGCGACCTGCAGCGAGTTGAACCCCGACCACGACGTGCCGTACATCCCGACGTTCCCGTTGGACCCGTCCCGCGACGCGAGCCACGCGATCACGTTCGCGATGTCGCCGTGCTCCTGCCAGGTGTACTCGTCCGTGGGCCGGCCCTCGGACGAGCCGGTGCCTCGCACGTCGAGCCGGCAGACGAGGTACCCGAACTCGTCGGCGAAGCGGTGGTACTCCTCGGCGTAGGAGGCGGTGAGGTCGTCCTTGCGGTACGGGAGGGCCTCCAGCAGCGACGGCCGGGGCCCGTCGCCCTCCGGCAGGAAGAGCGTGGCCGCGAGACGGACGCCGTCGGGCATCGCGATCGAGACGTCCTGGGTGCGGGCCATGGGTGGGGAGCCTACCGAGCCGCGCCGCCCGGCGGCGGGCGGGTTGCGGCGATCAGACCCACGTGGGGAACCATGCCCGTCCCGCCCAGTCGACGTCCGAGATCGGTCCGCCGGTGAGCACCGGCCAGAACCACACGAACAGCCCCACGGAAAGGACGACGAACCCGACCGCCACGGGGAGGTAGGGGCGGACCGCGGCCGCGTGCCTCGCGGTCGAGCGCAGGGGCTCGACGCGGACCTCCGAGAGGGCCTTCAGCGCGTAGACGCACGCGAGCACGAGGAACGGCGTGATCGGCGTCGCGTAGAACAGGAACTGCGGGCGCGAGACGAAGAACCACGGGAGGTACAGGCCGGCCACGGCCACCGTGACGAACCCGGCGCGCCAATCGCGGAGCCGCACCCAGGCGACGGCCGCGTACGGGACGGCGAGGAGGCTGCCCCAGAAGATCGCGGGGTTCCCGTTCGCGTAGATCACCTGACGGACGCCCTCGCCGTAGTTCGCGTAGAACAGGACCGGTCGCGAGAGCATCACCCACCGCCACGCCCGGGACAGGTACCCGTGCACGACCTCGCCCGTCGCCTCGTTGACCGTCCGGAGGTCGCGGTGGTAGTCGAAGATCGACTGCTGCAGCCGCCCCCACGCGGCGAGGTCGAAGCCCTCCCGCGCGAACGTCCCCGCGTAGGAGCCGACGTAGACGATCGCCGGGACGAGCAGGAACGCGAGCACCAGGCCGAACCCCTCTGCGGGGATCGCATCCAGGAGCGGGCGACGGACGCCGGCGCGGCGGCGGCGTGTGACCTCCCACACGAACGAGAGGATCGCCACCGTGCCGATCGCCGTGAGCGCCGACCACTTCGTCGCGATGCCGGCCCCGAGCGCCGCGCCGGCGGCGAACCGCCAGGGCCGCCACAGCGGCGCGAGCACCCGGTGCGGATGCGGCGCGCCCCCGTCCTCGGGATCCGGCTCGTCCGGCGGGCTCGGTGGGTCGGGCGCACGGCGCTCGATCCACCGCCGGTCGAGCAGGAGGAACGCGAACCCCAGCACGATCCAGAACGTGACGAAGATGTCGAGCATCGCCGTGCGCGACAGGACGAAGTTGAGGCTCTCGACGGCGAGCAGCAGCCCGCCGGTGAACGTCCAGATCGGGCTCGCGAACAGCAGTTGGACGATGACCGCGAGCAGGACGACGGTCGCGGTCCCGGTGACCGCCGCGGAGACCCGCCACCCGAACGACTCGGTGCCGAACGCCAGCTCGCCGGCCGCGATCATCCACTTGCCGAGCGGCGGGTGCACCCACGCGCCGGTGTCGGTGCGGTTCTCGCGCCAGTAGCGCTCGGCGCTGCTGTTGATGTCGCAGCGGTCGTCCGAGTACCCCAGGTAGATGCACGCGCTCTTCGAGTAGTAGTACTCGTCGAAGATCCGCTTCTCCGGGTAGCCGAGGTGCGTGAACCGCAGCAACCCGGCGATCGCGCCGACGGCGAGGATCGCCACGACGGGTCGGTTGAGCTTGGCGAGCAGCGGAGACACGCGCCCGATGGTACGGCAGCGCAGGCGTTCCGAGGGGATGGCGCGAGCGCGGCGCCTACGCCGTTCGGACGTTCCCGCTCGGAGCCCGGCGTGGGAGCATCGTTCGCATGAGCGGGCGCCTGTACCTCGTCGGCACGCCGATCGGGAACGTCGGCGACCTGTCCGACCGGGCGCTCGACACGATGAGGACCGTCGATGTCCTTGCGGCGGAAGACACTCGGAGGACCGGCCGTCTGCTGTCGCGGTTCGGCGTCAAGCGACCGCTCGTCTCGATGTTCGAGGGCAACGAGCGCGAGCGCACGACCCTGCTGCTCGCCCGGCTCCGCGAGGGCGACGACGTCGGCCTCGTCACCGACGCCGGCATGCCCTCGATCTCCGACCCCGGCTACCGGCTCGTCGCGGCCTGCGTCGAGGAGGGGATCGACGTCCGCGTCGTGCCCGGCCCGTCCGCCGTGACGGCGGCGCTCGCGGTCTCTGGCCTGCCCGTCGACCGGTTCGTGTTCGAGGGGTTCCTGCCGCGCAAGGTGGGGGAGCGGCGGGACCGCCTGCGCGCGCTCGCGACCGACCCGCGAACCGTGGTGCTGTTCGAGTCGCCGGTCCGGGTCGCCACGCTCCTGCGCGACGTCCTGCTCGAGCTCGGCGACCGCCGCGTCGCGCTCGCGCGGGAGCTGACGAAGCGGCACGAGGAGGTCCTCCGGGGCCGCGTCGCCGAGGTCCTGGCCCGGCTCGGCGACGCCGAGCCCAAGGGCGAGGTCGTCCTCGTGATCGAGGGCCGCCGCGACGAGGACGATCGGGAGCTCTCGGACCTGGTCGAGGAGGCGCGGGGGCTCGTCGCCGGCGGGATGCGGAAGCGCGAGGCGGCGGCGACCGTGGCCCGTCGTCACCGCGCGAGCGCGAACGCGATCTACGACGGCCTCGTCGGTCCCCGGATCCCCTGAGGCCGCCGCCGGGCCGTCGTAGGATGGCCGGCCATGGGCCGGGACGTCTTCTTCATCACGACGCCGATCTACTACCCGAACGACGTGCCGCACATCGGGCACGCGTACACCTCGGTGGCGGCCGACCTCATCGCGCGCTTCCACCGGCTCCGGGGTGAGGAGGTCTTCCACCTCACCGGCACCGACGAGCACGGGCTGAAGCTCCAGCGCGCGGCGGAGGCGGCGGGGGTGGACCCGCAGCGGTGGGTGGACGACATGGAGCCCCGCTGGCGCGAGGTGTGGGCCCGGCTCGGCATCGCGTTCGACGACTACATCCGGACGACGGAGCCCCGCCACGAGAAGGCCGTGCAGCACCT
>DATBMU010000148.1:0-9460 GCA_036554665.1 Actinomycetota bacterium
CAGGCTGCCGTCGGGGACCTCGCCCTCGGCCGCGGCCCGCGAGTCGATCGCGGCCGGCGGCGCGTCCGTCGAGTCGAGCGTCAGGTTCTCGGTCTCGAGCGCCGGCTCGCCCGGCGCCGGGTAGGCGGGATCCTCGAGCACGGGGAACGTGGTCCGCGAGCGCTGCACCCCCAGGCCCTCGACGTCGGCCGTCACGTCGACCTGCCAGAACCCGGCGCGGTCGAACGTGACGTCCTCGGCCTGGTACACGCCCCGTGCGTCCGCGGGGAGCGTCACCGCCGGGCCGCTGGAACCCTCCGGCGTGCCCGGCGTCGGCAGGTAGACGCCCACCGCCGACGGGCCCGGCTGGGGCTCGACGGGCTCGGCCGCCGTCCCGACGTAGCTGAAGGCGAAGTCCACGCTGCCGAAGCTCACGAGGCGCTGGTCGGGCAGGATCAGGCCGACCGCGACGCGCTGCGGCGTTCCCACGTACAGGTCGGAGACCGCCATCGCCGCGGCGACCTGGGCGCCCGCCTGGGTCGGCGTCGGCTCGGGGCCCGGGTCCTCACCCTCGGAGGAGCACGAGGCGAGCACGAGGCCGAGCGCGGTCACGAGGAGGAGGATGCGGCGCACGGCTCCCATCTTCCCGCGCCACCCCCGGTTCGTCAGGCGGGGCACGCGGGCGCGTCGAGCCCGATCGCGTCGAGCGCCGCCCGCGTCGCGCCCAGCAGCGCCTCGACGTCGTCGGCGAACCCCGGGGGCAGGTCGGTCTCGGCGAGGTCCGCCTCGACCCGTTGCTTGGCGGCCAGGAGGTCCGCCGCGGCCGCGCGGTCGCGCTCCTCGGTCGCCGCGGCGATCGCGTGGAGGGTCTGATGCGCGCGGTTGTGGAACGGTGCGGCGGCCGCCGCCAGGTCCGTCGCCTCCGCGGTCTCGCACAGCGCGAGGACGGCGCGATCGGCGTCGGCCTGCGTCACCGGTCCGAGCGAGCCCGACGCCGTCGGCTCGTCCTCGCCGCCGCACGCGGCGGCCAGCAGCCCGAGGCCGGACAGCAGCGCGAGGGCGAGCAGCGGTGTGAGCGGGAGGCGGCGGGCCACGTCGACATCTTCCCACCGCGGCTCGAGGCCATCGCGGCTCGAGGTCGGTCCGCTCAGGGCTCGGGGTCGATCGCGCCCTCGAGGCGGAGCAGGAAGGCCTTGCGCCACTCCTCGCCCCCGTACTTGCCGATCCCGCCGGTCGAAGGCACGACGCGGTGGCACGGGACCACGATCGGGACCGGGTTGTCGTGGAGCGCGTTGCCGGCCGCGCGCGCCGCCCGCGGGCTGCCGGCGAGCTTCGCGATCGTCCCGTACGTCGAGACCGAGCCGAACGGGATCCGCGCCGTCGCCTCGAGGACACGGCGGAAGAACCCCGGCGTCGCCAGGGTCCAGTCGATCGGTGCGCGGAACCGGCGCGTCCGGCCGGCGAAGTAGGCGTCGAGCTCGCGCCGGATGCCGTCGGTCATGCCCGCGGACTCGAGCACCCGCGGCGAGATCGACGCCGCGAGCTCCTCGAGCACGCGATCGATGGAGTCGTCTGCGTACTCGACGCGGACGAGGCCCTCCCGCGTCGTGGCCACGAGGATGCGTCCGACCGGCGAGTCGAGCATCGCGTACCCGACGTCCAGGAGGCCGGCGCGCCTCGCCCGCGCCGAGACGGCCTCGGAGGCTCGGCGCGAGGCGGCGTCGAGGTCGCCCGACCACGCGATCCGCAGGTCTTTCATGCGATCGCCCCCTGTCTGGCCCGGAGCTTCTTCCGACCCTCGTAGGCGTTCGCGCGCGCCGCCTCTTCCGTGATGCCGAGCGCCGCCGCGACGTCCGCGTAGGTGCGGTCGAGCACGTACCGGTGGAGCACCGCCGCCCGCTGCATCTCGGGCAGGTCGGCCACCGCCGCCCAGAGCTCGGGGCGGCCGTCGGCTCGCTCCGGCCCGGGCCGTTCCGGCAGCGTCTCGACCGGGACCGGACGGCGCTTGGACGCGCGCCAGTGGTCCATGGCCTTGTTCGTCGCGATCGCGAACAGCCACCCCCGCAGGTTCGACCCGTCGCGCAGGCGCGGGTAGGCGCGCAGGGCGGACAGGAACGTCTCCTGGAAGCAGTCGTCGGCGTCCTGGGACCCGACGGCGGCGACCAGGAAGCGGTACACGTCCACGCGATGCTCCTCGAGCAGCCGTTGGAACGGCGGGAGATCCATCCGTCCTTCGGAACGACGGAGCCTCGTCGTCCGTGAGACCGGTCCGGGCGCGCTCACACCACCGGCCAGGGGTAGGGGCGGCCGGGCCCCGGCTCGGGGAAGCGCCCGAGCGAGACGAGCGCCGCGAGCCGTTCACGGGTCGCGTCGACCTCCCCGGGCGCGAGCAGCGGCGTGAGCCGCTCCGCGACGTCGTCGGCGAACCGGCGCTCGAGGCCGCGGAGGTCCTCCAGCATCGGCGGCGGGACCGGCTCGCCCACGAAGTCCCAGATCACGGTCCGGAGCTTGTCCTCCACGGAGAAGCACACCCCGTGGTCCACCACGAAGAGCTCGCCGTCCTCGGCGAGCAGGCAGTGGCCCGACTTGCGATCGGCGTTGTTCGCCACGACGTCGAACAGCGCGACGCGGCGGAAGTCGTCGGGGCGCTCCTCCAGCATCGTGAAGTAGTGCTGCTGCGGGTCGAACGCGAGGAACCGCTGGACCGACCCCAACCCCCCGGGGCCGTCGCGGAGCACGGTCGGCGGCACGCGCGGCCACCCGAGGACGTCGGCGAGCACGTACGCCGCGACCTCCCGGCGGCAGAGCGTGCCCTCGGGGAAGTCCCAGAGCGGCGCCTCGCCGGCACGCGGCTTGTAGACGGCCAGGATCTCGCGCTCGCCCTCCCGGACGCGGCACAGGAACGTGTGGTTGGACGCCCGGGGGAGCAGGCCCAGCGGCTCGAGCTCGCCGCGCTCGAGCAGGTCGAGGGTCTCGGCGTCGGCCGCCGTCACGCCCGCGCGGTGGATCGATGCCCGTTCATCGCCGGGCACGTATGGCCCTCCGCGTCCATCGGGTTGCCGCAGAACCGGCAGCGTGGGCGGCCGCGCGCGGCCACGGCGGCTCCGTGGCGGGAGAGCGCGAGCATCTGCTCCCGCGTCGCCCAGACGCGCACCCGGTCGGGGTCCGGCGCGTCGTCCGGCTCCTCCTCCTCCTCCTCGTCTTCCTCCGCCTGCGCGACGACCTCCTCGAGCTCGAGCAGCATGCGGTCGCGCTCCTCGCTGTAGCCGATCGACAGCCGCCCCGCGCGCCAGAGCGGCTCGAGCGGCGCCTCGAGCTCGAGCTCCTCCTCAGGCGGGCCGTCGCCCGTCTCCTTGTCGACCGTCGCGAGGATCTCGAGGATCGACGACGAGAGCAGCTCGACCTGCTCCTTCTCGACCCCGATCGTCAGGAGCAGGTCGCCGGCGCGCGCCTGGAGGAAGAACGTCCGTTCGCCGGGCTCGCCGACGGCGCCCGCGGTGACCTTGTCGACCGCCTCGAGCTCCATCCGCCTATGCTCCCACCTTCCGCCCGCCGCCTCCGCGTTGCCGGAGCGCGTCGAGGTCGCCGGTGTCGTTCACCTTGACCACGCGGGGCGAGCCGTCGGCGAGCGCGATCACGCTCACGGACGCCGTGTCCGCCACCAGCCGATGGAGCCCGTCGAGGTGGAGCCCCAGGTAATGCGCGAGCAGGAGCCGGACGACGTCCGCGTGCGTCACGATCGCGACGACGTCCTTCGGATGGGCGGCGACGATGCGCTCGACCTCCACGACCGCGCGCGCCTGCACCTCGACGAGGCTCTCGCCGCCGGGGAACCGCATCTGCGAGGGCGTGTGCCGGACGACCCGCCAGCGCTGCGTCCGGCGGACCTGCGAGATCAGACGGCCGGTCCAGTCGCCGTAGTCGACCTCCAGCAGCCCGCGCCGGGTCGAGACCGCTAGGCCGAGCCGGCGCGCTAGCGGGGCGGCGGTCTCCCGGCAGCGCTCGAGCGGGCTCGCGTAGATCGCGTCGATCCGGATCCCCTCCAACCGCTCGGCGAGCGCCCCGGCCTCGCGCACCCCGCGCTCGTTCAGGTGGACGCCCCGGCTCCATCCCGTGAGCCGCTTGCCCGCGGCGTCGGTGTGCGCGTGCCGGATCAGCAGGAGGACGGTCACGAGCGCAGAGCGTATCGCCGTCAGCCGGGCGTGGCGCCGTCCGGGGGCGCGGCGGGGAGACGGACCTCGAACGTGGTGCCGCGTCCGAGCTCCGACTCGACCGAGATCCGGCCGCCGTGGTTCTCGACGACGTGGCGGACGATCGCCAGGCCGAGTCCGGTCCCGCCCGTCTCGCGCGAGCGCGCGCGGTCGACGCGGTAGAAGCGCTCGAAGATCCTCGGCAGGTCCCGCTGGGGGATCCCGATCCCGTCGTCGGCGACGGTCAGCACGAGCTCGCCGTCGTCGGCGCCGAGCGAGACCTCGACCCGTCCGCCGGCGGGCGTCGACCGGATCGCGTTGTCGATGAGGTTGCGCACGAGCAGGGCGAGGTCGCGCGCCGAGCCCCGCACCGGCGGGACGGCGCCGGCCCGAACCGAGAGCTCCACGCCGGCGTCGGCGGCGGGCGCCTCGAACCGTCCCCCCTCGTCGCGGAGGACGGTGCCCAGCGAGACGGCGTCGTCGAGCTCGCTGCCCGACTCGAGCCGCGACAGGTCGAGCAGGTCGCTCACGATCCGCGACAGCCGCACCGCCTCGTCCTCGAGCTGCGCGGCGAACCGGGGGACCACGTCCGGGTCGTCGCGCGACGCGGTCCGGATCGTCTCGGCCGCGGCCTGGATCGAGGCCGCCGGCGTCTTCAGCTCGTGCGAGGCGTTCGCGACGAAGTCGCGCCGGACCGCGTCCAGGCGCCTGGCCTCCGTGACGTCGCGGACGACGAGCAGCACGGTGCCGTCGTCGTCGACGGCCACGGCGTCGGCGCGGAGCCATCTCGACGGCGAGCCGACCTCGGCGTCGGCGGCGTGGTGCCGGCCGAGCTTCGACGCGCGTTCGGTGGCCTCCCGGATCGCGAGCGGGAGCAGGGCCTCGGCGGAGCGAGGCACGGGCCCGAGGTGCCGCTCGGCCGCCGGGTTCGCGAAGACCGTCCCCCCATCCGACCCGAACAGGACCACGCCCTCCTGCATCGAGGACAACACGAGCGCCATCCGATGCGACTCGTCCTCGTCCGCGCGGGCGCGCTGGGCGAGCTCCTCCTCCCGCCGGGCGTGGGCCGCCTCCGCCGACCGGAGGCGCCGGCGCGCCCGCCGAGCGACGATCGCCGCGCCGAGCGCGAACGCGACGATCATGCCCGCGACCAGCACGATCGCCTCGCCCACGGCCTCAGTGTAGGGGTGGCGGTGGGCCGTTCACCGGGCGTTCATCTCGGGGACGACCCGCGTTCACCCTCGCTCTCTAGCGTCCGCGGCGGTACGTCACCGCACCGGTCCGAAGGAGGGCTCGATGGTGAAGGGGAAGCGGTGGGCCGCTCTCGTGGCCCTGTTCGGCGCGCTCGCGATTGTTTCGGCCGCCTGCTCGAGTGATGGAGACGGCTCGGAGCCGACGGGACCGAGCGGCCTGACCGGCTCGATCACGATCTCGGGGTCCTCGACGGTCCAGCCGATCTCCGCGCTCGTCGCCGAGATCTTCAACGAGACGAACCCGGACGTCGGCATCACGGTCGACGGCCCCGGCACCGGAGACGGCTTCGAGCTGTTCTGCAGCGGCGAGACCGACATCAGCGACGCCTCCCGCCCGATCGACGAGGAGGAGGTCGTCGCCTGCGAGGGCAACGGGATCGGGTACGTCGAGCTCGAGGTGGCGTTCGACGGCATCACCGTCATGACGAACCCCGAGAACGCGGCCGTCGAGTGCCTCAACTCGGGCGACCTGTACGCGCTGTTCGGCCCCGAGTCCGAGGGGTTCGCGAGCTGGAGCGACGCGAACGCCCTGGCGACCGAGGTCGGCGGCACCGGCGGCTTCCCGGACGCCCCCCTCGACATCACGGCCCCCGGCGAGGAGTCGGGGACCTACGACGCGTTCATCGAGCTGTCCGGCATCCCGGACATCGCGGTGGCGCAGGGGGTCCCGGAGGAGGAGTCCGAGGCCCTTCGCAAGGACTACACGGGCTCGCCGGACGACAACGTGATCATCCAGGCGATGGCGGGATCTCCGTCCTCGCTGGGCTTCGTCGGCTTCGCCTTCGCGGAGGAGGCCGGGGACGCCGTCCGGGAGATCGCGGTCGACGGCGGCGACGGCTGCGTCGGCCCGTCGGCCGAGGCGATCGCCGACGGCAGCTACCCGCTGTCCCGGTCGCTGTTCATCTACGTGAACACCGCGACGGTCGCCGAGAGCCCGGCGCTCGCCGCGTACGTCGACTACTACCTCAGCGACGAGGCGCTGAACGACATCGTCGCCGAGGTCGGCTACATCCCGCTCCCGGCCGATCGGGTCGAGGCCACGCGCACCGCCTGGGAGGGAGCGGCCTGAGGCCCGACGGAGGGCCGGGCACCTGGGCGTTCGGCACCCGTCCCCGCCACTAGACTCCGCGACGAGCGAAGGAGGGTCGTGAGCAGCGAGCATACCGCCCCGCAGTTGCTGCGGGGCAACGCGAAGCGGCGTCGGAAGGAGCGAGCGGTCCGGATCGCCTTCCAGGCCGCCGCCCTGTTCTCGCTCGTCGTCAGCGTCGCGATCGTCGTCGCCCTGACCGGCCAGGCGGTCGGGTGGCTGTTCGACGTCGACCTCCCCATGTTGTGGGGGGACGGGTGGTTCCCGCGACAGGACGAGTTCGACATCCTGACGCTGCTCCTCGGGACGTTGCTGGTGGCCGCGGTGGCGATGCTGGTCGCCACACCGCTCGGTCTCGGCGCGGCGCTGTTCCTGTCGGAGTTCGCGACCCCGCGGACCCGCAGGATCCTCAAGCCGATCCTCGAGGTGCTGGCCGGCATCCCGAGCGTCGTCCTCGGGTACTTCGCCCTGACCGTGATCCAGCCGGACGTCGTCACCACGGTGTTCGGGGGGGCCGGCGCCTTCTCGTTCCTGAGCGCGGGGATCGGGGTCGGGATCCTGACGATCCCGCTGATCGCCTCGGTCGCCGAGGACGCGATGTACGCGGTGCCGAACGCGTTGCGCGAGGCCGCGTACGGGATCGGCGCCCGCCGCCGCACCGTCGCGCTCCACGTGGTGCTCCCGGCCGCGGTCTCGGGCATCGTCGCCGCGTTGATCCTCGGTCTGTCACGGGCGATCGGCGAGACGATGGTGGTCGCGATCGCCGCCGGCGCGACCGGCGGCGCGCTCCGCACGATCAACCCGTTCGACGGCGGTCAGACGATGACGGGGGCGATCTCCTCGCTCGCGATCGGCTCGGACCAGGTCCAGGGCTCGAGCCTCGCGTTCCCGGCGCTCTACTTCGTCGGCCTCTGCCTGTTCGTGATCACGTTCGCGCTGAACGTCGCGAGCGAGCGGTTCGTCCGTCGCGTCCGGAAGGCCTACTGATGTCGGTCGTCGCCTCGGACGCGGCGCGCGGCTCGGTGGAGGCGGCCCTCCGCGGCCGCCGCGTCGACCTGCGGGGATCGGTGTTCAAGGGCCTGCTCGTCCTCACCCTCCTGGTCGCGCTGGTCGTGCTGGTCGCGCTGGTCTGGACGACGTGGACCACCGCGCAGCCGGTCTTCGCCGAGCGAGGATGGGACTTCGTCCGCAGCGACGTGTCGGCCCTGGCGAGCCGGGCGGGCGTCTGGCAGGGCGTCGTCGGGTCGCTGATCCTGATCGCGTTCGTCGCCGTGGTCGCGCTCCCGCTCGGCGTCGCCGCCGCGATCTACCTGCAGGAGTACGCGCGGGACACCCGACTGAACCGGCTCCTGATCGCGAACATCCGCAACCTGGCCGGGGTTCCGTCGGTCGTGTTCGGGATCCTCGGGCTCGTGGTGTTCGCGCAAGCGCTCGGGTTCCTCACGGGACCCGACGTCAACGGCAGCTACCTCTCCGGCGGGCTCACGCTCGCGGTGCTGGTGATGCCGATCGTCATCCTCGTCTCGATGGAGGCGCTGCGCGCGGTCCCTACGAGCATCCGTGAGGCCGCGTACGGCGTCGGCGCGACCCGGTGGGAGGTCGTCCGCAGCCACGTGCTGCCCTACGCCGCCCCGGGCATGTTCACCGGGACGATCCTGTCGCTCGCCCGCGCGTTCGGGGAGACGGCCCCGCTCCTGCTGGTCGGCGCGGTCACCGGGTACATCAACACCCCGAGCGGCCGGTCGCCCCTGGAGATCCTGCAGGGTCCCTATACGGCCCTGCCCACGCTGGTCTACTCCTTCTCGAAGCAGATCGGCGACGACTGGCGAGCGAACGCCGCGGCCGCCATCATCGTGCTGCTGGTCGTGATCCTCGTGGTGAACGCCGTGGCCATCCTGCTGAGGAACCGGTATGAGCGAAGGTGGTGAGCCGATGGACGTGACCGACCGGGTCGATCTCACGGACGAGGAGGGGCACCTCGCCGGGGGCCGGCGCCTGGTGGTCCGCGACGGCCGCGAGGACGCCGCGACGCCGCGCGAGGTCGTGTTCGACGTGCGGGACGTGTCGGTCCACTACGGGGACTTCCGGGCGGTCCGCGACATCACCCTGCCGATCCTCGGGAACGAGATCACGGCCCTGATCGGACCATCCGGGTGCGGGAAGACCACGTTCCTGCGATGCCTGAACCGGATGAACGACCTGATCGAGGGGGCGCGCATCGAAGGCCGGCTCCTGTACCACGGCGTGGACCTCTACGATCCGCGCGTGGACCCGGTCGAGGTCCGGCGCCGGATCGGGATGGTCTTCCAGAAGCCGAACCCGTTCCCGAAGTCGGTCTACGAGAACATCGCGTTCGGACCGCGCATCGCGGGATTCAAGGGCGACCTGGACGCTCTGGTGGAGGAGTCGCTGCGCCGGGCGGCCCTGTGGGACGAGGTCAAGGACAAGCTCAAGGGGTCGGGGCTCGCGCTGTCCGGCGGCCAGCAGCAGCGCCTGTGCATCGCGCGCGCGATCGCCACGAAGCCGGACGTGATCCTGATGGACGAGCCGTGCTCCTCGCTCGACCCGATCGCGACGCAGCGGATCGAGGACCTGATGCAGGAGCTCGTCTCCGACTACACGATCGTGATCGTCACGCACAACATGCAGCAGGCGGCGCGCGTGTCGGACCGGACGGCGTTCTTCACCGTCGAGGTGAACGAGCAGACCGGGCAGCGCACCGGCACCGTCGTCGAGCTCGACCGGACCGAGACGATCTTCACGAACCCCTCGGACGAGCGGACCGAGGCCTACGTGACGGGGAGGTTCGGCTGATGGCCCGGCCGCACTTCCACGAGGAGCTCGAGCAGATGGAGCTCCAGCTGCTGACGCTGGGCGAGCTCGCGGGCGCGGCCGTGCGACGGGCGGTCGACGCCGTCGTGGAGCACGACGACGCGCTCGCGGAGGCGGTG
>DATBMU010000041.1:0-5415 GCA_036554665.1 Actinomycetota bacterium
GCCGTACCGGATGGTGAAGGACCACCGCACCGGCGTCGAGATCGGCGACGTCGACCGCGTGCTGGACGGAGACCTCGAGCCGCTGATCGAGGCCGAGCTCAGGCGTCGAGCCGAGGGGAACGGCGCGTAGCGTCCCGTCGGCGCGCGGCGACGATCGTCGCGACGGCGATGCCGCCGAGCACCGCCCACACGATCGCCGACGCCCAGATCCCGTACCCGATCGCCGGCTCCCGGTAGACCAGCCGGACCTCGTGCTGGCCGGCTGGCACGGGCACGCCCTGCAGGAACGCGTCGGCCCGCAGCACCGGGGCCGGCCGGCCGTCCACCGTGGCCGACCATCCGCGCTCCCACGTGTTCCGAACGACGACGATCGACGGCGACGGCGCGTCGACCTCGACCCGGACGTCCTCCGGCGTGGCCTCCGCGTAGGTGGCCGTCCCCGCCGTCGGCGCAGGGCCGGGCTCGATCCCCGGGTCGCCCTCGACCACGGCGGTGACGGCGGGGTCGAACCCGCGCGCGCCGACGGCGTCGAAGGCCAGCGCCCCGTCGTCGACGACCGACCACGCGGGCACCACCGACGCCCGCGGCTGCGCGATGTCGAGCTCGTAGAGCAGGTAGCCGGCCTCGGACGCGAGCACCTCGCCGCCGATCCCCGTCGGCAGCGGCTGGCCCTCGTGCGCGACCAGATAGCGGACGCCCAGCAGCCGGATGTCCTCGGGCGAGGGGACCTGGATCACGGCGGCGTTGTAGAAGACGGGCAGCCGGTTCGTCGCGCGGATGTAGTTCCAGTAGCGCGGCGCCTGGATCGGGGAGTAGCCGAGCGCGTCGTGCAGGCCGAACACGATCGCGCGGCCGAGCAGGAGGGCCGGCCAGTCGGCCTCGTCCTGCGTGAACAGGTACCCCTTGTTGAAGTAGGCGGCCGGGGGCACCCACGCGAGGTAGCGTCCTTCGTCGCGGTCCGCGATCGTCCGCGCGATCGGCCCGGGCTCCAGGTAGCGGTCCAGGTCGACCCGCGGCCAGCGGAGCGGCCCGTGCGCGAGCACGGCCCGGTCCCCACCCTCGAGCCCCAAGTACACCGTCCCGCCGCGGTAGGCCGACGACCACAGCGCGCCGGCCAGGAGCTCGAGCGCGAGGACGCCCACGAGCGCGACCGGCGCCCACCGCCGGCCGGCGGCCAGGAACCACACGACGGCGAGGACCGCGACCGAGCCGGCTGCGACGACGACCAGGCGCTCGGGGTTCGCGCCGAGGAGCAGCGGGAGCAGGAGGAAGACCGCCGCGCCGATGCCGAGCCACCGGACCGTCTCCCGGAACGAGGGGCGGCGATCCAGCAGTGCCTGGACGCCGATCGCCCCGAGCGCCGGCGCGACGAGGTACGCGACGTACCGCAGCCGGCCGGGGTTGTGGAGGTACACGTCGCCGAACGGCAACGCGAGCACGATCGAGCGGAACCACCCCGCGCCGACGAGCACCGTCAGCGTCAGCAGGTAGCCGACGCCCGCCACGGTCGCGAGCGCCGCCACGAGGTACCGCCGCGCCCGGTCGCGGAACGCGAGCGGGATCATCAGCAGGAGCGTCGCCCCGACGTAGGCGCCGGGCGTCGACGCGAGCGCGAAGACCCAGCCGCTCCAGATCCCGTGATCGGGGATCGGCCGGTCCTCGCCGAGGGTGGGCGTGGTCCCGACCAGGCCGCCGTAGCCCACGTGCAGGCTCGAGCGGTCCAGGAGCACGAACCGGGGCAGGAGGATCGCGAGGTTCGCGAGCGGCAGGAACGCGAGGAACCCGAGCCCGAGCAGCACCGTCGCGCGCGCGGAGCGCGTCCCGGCCCTGACGTCCCGGATCCCGCGCGCGATCACGTACGCCGTCACGAGCGCCGTGCAGATCAACAGCCCGTGGGACAGGTGCGCGGTCGCGACCTGCCCCCAGGCGAGCGCGGCGAGGGCCAGCCAGGCGAGCCGGCGCCAGCCGGTCGAGGTGGCGAACCCGGACGCGCCGACCAGCACGATCGTCGTCCACGCGAGGGCGCCGGCGAAAGGCATGGAGATCGCCACGCTCGAGGCCGCGATCGCCATCGCGATCGACAGCCCGCCGGCCGTTGACGCGACCCGTCCGAGTCCCTCCTTGCGCAGGAACCACCACAGGCCGAGGCCGGCCATGATCGGGTACAGCACGATCAGGGCGCGCAGACCGTCCCCGCACCCGAAGAGCCACGAGAACGTCATCACCGGCACGGAGAGCCACCCCGACTGCGCGTCGGCGGCGAACGGCGTGCCCGCCATCTCGAACGGGTTCCACAGCGGCACGCGGCCGTCGGCGAGCGCGTCCCCGAGCAGGCACGAGCGCGGGAGCCAGAACGACAGGATGTCGGGGTGCTGGTTCGTGAGCCGCGGCAGGAACGCGAAGCCGCGGAGCGCGACGAGCACGGACACGACGATCAGCGCGGGTCCCGCGACGGCGATCGGGAGACGGCGGACGCGCGCACGGTGCTCGACCGGCTCGGCGGCCGCTGGCGTCTCGGCGGCCCTCGTCGCCGTGTCCATGGGCCTCCAGGCTATCCGGTCGTGCTTCGTTCCTGCGGCCGGGACCGTCTGCTAGACTCCGCCGCGGCCGACCCCCCAGAGCTTCCCCTCTGAAACCACGCCATGATCAGTCTTCAGCACGTCACCAAGGTCTACCGGAACGGCACGACCGCGCTCGACGACGTCACGGTCGAGGTCGACAAGGGCGAGTTCGTCTTCATCGTCGGCGCCTCCGGCTCCGGCAAGTCGACGTTCATCCGGCTCCTCCTGAAGGAGGAGGGCGCCACCAAGGGCGAGATCTACGTGGCCGGGAAGAACCTCGCCAAGCTCAACAGCTGGAAGATCCCGCACCTGCGCCGCAACATCGGGACGGTCTTCCAGGACTTCAAGCTCCTGCAGGACAAGACCGTGTTCGAGAACGTGGGGTTCGCGCTCGAGGTGATCGGCAAGCCCAAGCACGTGATCGACCAGCGCGTGCCCGAGATCCTCGATCTCGTCGGCCTCGGCGACAAGCTGAACAACTTCCCCGACGAGCTCTCCGGCGGCGAGCAGCAGCGGGTCTCGATCGCCCGGGCCTGCGTGAACCGCCCGCTGGTGCTGCTCGCGGACGAGCCCACCGGCAACCTCGACCCGAGCACCTCGGTCGAGATCATGCGCCTGCTCGACAAGGTCAACCGGATCGGCACCACCGTCGTCATGGCCACGCACGACCAGGCGATCGTCGACGCGATGCGCCGCCGCGTGATCGAGCTCGACAAGGGCAAGGTCGTGCGCGACCAGGCGCGCGGGGTGTACAGCTAGTGGCGCGGTTCGAGTACTTCTTCCGCGAGACGACCTCGGGGCTCCGGCGGAACGGGCTCGTCGCCTTCGCCGCGATCAGCACGACGTTCATCGCGCTGCTGCTGTTCGGGCTCGCGCTCCTGATCAGCCGGCAGGTGAACCTGATGATCGAGGCGACGACCGGCAACGTCGAGGTCGCCGTCTACCTCTCCGATCCGGTGAACCCGGACACCGTGGCCACGCTGACCGACACGCTGAACGAGCTCCCGGTCGTCGAGGACGTCACGTTCGAGGACAAGGAGGCCGCCTGCGCGCGGTTCGTCGAGCTCTTCCGCGAGCAGGAGGCGCTCGTGAACAACGTCGACTGCGACGCGCTGCCGGCCTCCCTCCGCGTCAAGCTCGAGGACCCGGAGCAGTACGCCCAGGTCGAGGCGGTCCTCCAGGGCCAGCCGGGCATCGACCGGATCGTCGATCAGAGCGCGTTCCTGGACCGGCTGTTCTCGATCACGCGCGTGTTCCGCGTGGGCGTGCTCCTCGTGTCGTTCGTGATGCTGCTGTCGGCCGCGATCCTGATCGCGAACACGGTCCGGATGGGGCTGTTCGCCCGCCGCAAGGAGATCGGGATCATGAAGCTCGTCGGGGCGACGAACTGGCGCATCCGGATCCCGTTCCTGATCGAGGGCGTGTTCGAGAGCCTGATCGGCGCGGGCGCCGCGATCCTGTTCCTGTTCGGCCTGAAGGTGGCGTTCATCAATCCGCTGTACGGAACGGTCCAGTTCGTCCCGTGGGTGACGAACAGCGACGTGGTCGCCGTGATCCCGTGGCTGCTGATCGCGGGGGCGTTCGTCGCGCTGCTCGCCGGGCTCGTCGGGATGCGCCGCTTCCTCGACGTCTAAGCTGCGGGGCCGATGAGCCCCAAGGCCGACCCGGAAGGACAGCGCACGGTCGTCTCGAACCGGCGCGCCCGCCGCGACTACGAGATCCTCGAGCGGTTCGAGGCCGGCATCGTGCTGAGCGGCGCGGAGGTGAAGTCGCTCCGCGGCGGCCGGGGATCGCTGGCGGAGGCGTTCGCCCGGGTCCGGGACGGCGAGGTCTGGCTCGAGGGGATGCACATCCCGCCGTACGAGCAGGCGATGGACAAGCGGTCGTACGACCCGACGCGCACGCGCAAGCTCCTGCTCCATCGAAAGGAGATCGAGCGCCTGATGGGCAAGACCGCCGAGCGCGGGCTGGCCCTGGTGCCGCTCCGCGTCTACTTCGCCCACGGGCTCGCGAAGCTGGAGCTCGGCCTGGGGCGGGGCAGGCGCCAGTACGAGAAGCGCCAGGCGATCGCCGAGCGCGAGCACGAGCGTGAGATGCAGCGAGCCGCGAGCCGTCGGCGCTAGCATCACCGGCGTCGTCCGTCGGGCACGATCCGCGGACGCAGTGGCGGCGGCGGGCGGCGATCCGCCCGGGAAGGAGCGGAGATGGTCAAGGCCATCGTGCAGTCCCACGTCGAGGACTACGAACGGTTCCATGCGGTCTTCTCCGAGCGCGTCGACTTCCGCAAGTCCCACGGCGCGACGGGACACACGATCTACCGAAGCGTCGACGACCCGAACACGCTGGTCGTCGTGAACGACTTCGCGAGCGCGGACGATGCCAGGGCCTTCGCGGCCGCCCCCGAGCTCAAGGAGGCGATGGCTCGAGCGGGGGTGGAGAACCCGCAGATGTGGATCGTCGAGGAGGCCGAGGCAGAGCGATACTGAGCTCCCGCGGCCCTTTCGTATACTGGTCGGACAACCGCATATGGGGGTGTACTGGCTTCGACTCGAGCGATGAACCGCTCGGGGGAAGCGGGCCGAGGTCCCCGGATGCCTCGTGAAAAGCCGGGACAAACACAAGCGCCGATACTGAATACGCGCTCGCTGCCTAAGTAACCCTTAGGTCGCCGTCCGCCCGGGAGCGCCTGCGTCTCGGGGTCGGGCGTCGTGAGCAGGCTCACGGCAACGGTCCCGCCCGGGGGCCGCCGCCGGACACCTGACCCGGGCTGGCCGAGAGGTCCTCCGCCGGTGGGAGCCTCGAGGCGAGATCTCCCCGCCGGCTGCGCCCGGAGAAGCCCCGAACGGTCGCCCGA
>DATBMU010000026.1:0-11542 GCA_036554665.1 Actinomycetota bacterium
GTCGACGACGAGCCCCAGGTCGTGTGGATGCTCCAGTTCAGCCTCGAGGCCGAGGGCTACCGGACGTTCGCCGCCCGCGACGGCGTCGCGGCGCTCGCCGAGGTGCGGGAGCACCACCCGGCCCTGATGCTGCTCGACATCATGATGCCGGTCATGGACGGGTGGAGCGTGCTCGAGGAGCTGCAGGAGCTCCCCGAAGGGGAGCGCCCCCGCGTCGTGGTCGTCTCGGCCCGTTCGAGCCTGCGCGATCGCGCGAAGGCCGCCGAGCTCGGGGCCGACGCCTTCGTCGCGAAGCCGTTCAGCGTCGACGATCTCCTCGACGTCCTCCACGGGCTCCAGCGCGCGAGCTGAGCCCTCAGTCCGTCGCGAGCCCCGCCTCGGAGAGCAGCCGGGTCAGCGGCTCGAGCAGCTGCGGCGGCGACGCGATCGTGAGCGCTCGGCCGTCCGGCTGCGGCAGCACCCGGACGACGCCGCCCGCCGCCTCGACGATCGCGCGCCCGGCGCACAGGTCCCACGGGGCGATGCCGACCTCGTAATACGCATCGACCTCGCCCGCCGCCGCGGCCGCCAGGTCGATCGCGGCGGAGCCGCTCCGACGGATGTCGGCGATCCGAGGCAGCACGCTCGCGGCGACGCGCGCCTGCCGCTCGCGGGCCACCGGGTCGTAGCCGAACCCCGTCGCGAGCACCGCGAGCGCGAGGTCATCGCGGGCGGACGGGCGGATCGGACGGCCGTCCCTCGTCGCTCCGGCGTCACGCACGCCCTCGGTCCGCGCCCCGCGCGCGTCGACGATCACGCCGAGCACGGCCTCGCCGTCGACCTCCACGCCGATCGACACGGCGTGCGCGAGCGACCCGCGCACGAAGTTCGCCGTGCCGTCGAGCGGGTCGACCACCCACCGGACCCCGGACGAACCCGGCCGATCCGTCCCCTCCTCGCCCAGGATCGCGTCGTCGGGGCGCTCGGCGAGGATGCCCTCGACGATCGCCCGCTCCGCCGCCCGGTCGACCTCGGTGACGAGGTCCGTCGCCGAAGACTTCTCGCGCACCGTGTAGCCGCGCTCGCGGCCCTCGCGGTGGAGCGCGGCCGCTCGCTCGGCGAGGCGGACGGCGAGGTCCCGGAGCGGCTCGAGCTCAGTGCTCGTGACGCTGATGCTCCTCGGGCACCACGGTGGTGCCGACGGCCCGGCATGTGAGGACCGGCTCCTCGAGGAACTCCGCGGCCGACTCGGAGACCTCCGGCCGCGCCCCGCCCAGCTTCCAGACCTCGAACTCGCAGGTCCGCGACGTCCTGCCGACGCGGACGATCCGTCCCCTCGCCTCGATCCAGTCGCCGGCGTAGAGCGGTGCCAGGAACTCGACGGACTCGTACGCGCGGAACAGCCCCTCGTCGCCGTCGTAGCGCATCGCGAGCTCGGTGATCAGGTCGCCGACGATCTCGAGTTGCTTCGCTCCCGCGACGAGGTTCCCGCCGTAGTGCGCGTCCTCGGAGCCCAGGCGGCGGCGGATGTACGCGGTGGGCAGGTCCTCGCCCGCCATCAGCCCTCCAGGACCTTGCCGAAGCGCACGCCGCGCGCCGGCACCCGGGCGAGCTCTCCGTCCTTGCGTCGCACCATGAACGTCTCCGCCTGATGGTCGTAGTACTCGAGGGTCCCGACGGCCTCGCCGACGAACCCGTTCGGCAGCTCGAACTGGAACGACACGCGCTTGCCGGCGTCCTGCGGCGTCACGAGGTTCTCGCGCTTCACGCGGCCGAGGTTACCGCGGGAGCGCCTCGAGCCGCTCCCGAGAGCCGAGCAGGTCCACGAGCGCGCCGAACGCCCTGCCGACCGTCGCGCCGTCCAGCACCCGGTGGTCGAACGTCAGCGAAACCGTGCACGCCGGCCGGGCCTCCACGCGGCCGTCGACGACGAGCGCTCGAGGCTCGATCACCCCGAGCGCCACGGTGACGGCGTGCCCCGGATCCAGCAGCGGCGTGCCCGACTCGGACCCGTAGCTGCCGGTGTTCGTGACGGTGATCGTCGCGCCGGTGACGTCGGCCGGCGAGAGCGATCCGCCTCGCGCCGCGCGCGCCAGGCGCTCGATCTCCGCCGCGATCGACGCGATGCCCGAGCTCGCGGCGTCGCGCACGACGGGGACCACGAGCCCGCGCTCGGTGTCGGTGGCGATCCCGGCGTGGACGCTCCGGTGGAGCAGGATCCGGTCGCCGCCCCAGCTCGCGTTCAGCCAGGGGTGCTCCCGGCAGATCTCGGCGAGCGCCCGGACGAAGACGGGGAGCGGCGAGACGCCGAGCTCCCGGCGGACCGCGTCGAGCGCTGTGGCGTCGACCGTGCGGAACGTCGTGACCTGTGGGATCGACGCGACCTCGGTGAGCCGGCGGGCGATCGCGGCGCGGATCGTCGAGATCGGCACCACCTCGGCGTCGATCTCGTCGGCGTCCGATACCGCCGCGGCGGCACGCTCGACGTCCTCGCGCGTGATGCGGCCGTCGGGCCCCGTGCCGGTGACCCGCCCCAGGTCGACCCCCCGGTCCTTGGCGAGCCGGCGCACGGCCGGCGTCGCGGCCGTGACCGCCGCGGTCGACCCCGTGACGCCGACGGACGAGGCCGACGCCGGGGCGCCGGTCTCGGGAGCGGGCGCGTCCGCGTCGGCCACCTCGAAGGTCACGAGCGGTGCCCCGACCGAGACGGTGGCGCCGGCATCCACGTGCAGCCGCAGGATCTTGCCGGCGTGCGGCGACGGCATCTCGACGACGGCCTTCGCGGTCTCGACCTCGGCGATCGGCTGGTTCAGCTCGACGTCGTCGCCCTCCGCCACGAGCCACGCGCTCACGACGCCCTCCTCCAGCCCCTCGCCGAGGTCCGGCAGGACGAAGACCCGCTCGGCCATCAGTACGCGACCGTCCGGCGAACGGCGTCGGCGATCCGCTCGACGCCGGGGAGGTAGTGCTGCTCGAGCGCGGCCGGTGGATACGGCACGTCGGGGCCGGTGACGCGCGCGATCGGGGCCTCGAGGAAGTCGAACGCCTCCTCCACGATCCGAGCGGAGATCTCGGCGGCCATCCCGAGCGTGCGCGGCGCCTCGTGGACGACCACGGCCCGGCCCGTCGCGCGGACCGCGTCCGCGATCGCTCCGACGTCGAGCGGGACGAGCGAGCGGAGATCGAGGACCCGGCACCCGACGCCCTCGGCGGCGAGTGCGTCCGCGGCCTCGAGGCACCGGTGGACCATCGCGCCGTACGAGATCAGGACGCATGCGTCGCCTTCGCGGAGGACCCGTGCCGTGCCCAGTCCCGGTCCGTCCGACGGCAGGTCGCCCTCCTCCTTCGGCCAGTACCGGCTCTTCGGCTCGAGGAAGATCACCGGGTCGGGATCGGCGATCGAGGCCGAGAGCAGGGCGTAGGCGTCCAGGGGCGTCGAGGGGACCACGACCTTCAGGCCCGCCGTGTGCGCGTAGTACGTCTCGGGGCTCTCGCCGTGGTGCTCCTTGCCCCGGATCCCGCCGAACGAGGGGATCCGGATCACGATCGGCATCGCCACGCGTCCGCGCGTCCTGGTCCGGTACTTCGCCACGTGGCCGATCACCTGGTCGAGCGCCGGGTAGGAGAAGCCGTCGAACTGCAGCTCGGCGATCGGGCGCCAGCCGGCCAGCGCGAGCCCGACGCAGATCCCCGCGATGCCGGCCTCCGCGATCGGCGTGTTGAACACGCGCTCCCGGCCGAACTCCGCCTGGAGACCCTCGGTGACGCGGAAGACGCCGCCGAGGGTGCCGACGTCCTCCCCGAACACGAGGGTCCGCGGATCGCCCGCGAGCGCGTCGCGGAGCGCCGCGTTCAGCGCCGCCACCATCGTGACCTCAGCCACCCAGGAGGTCCTTGCGTTCGGCGTGCAGCGTGTCGGGAGGCTCGGAGAAGGCGTGGTCGAACAGCTCGCCGGCCGGCGGCGGCCCGATCGCCGTGATCCGCTCGCGGACGTCGCCGACCCAGGCCTCGGCCTCGTCCTCGCACGCGGTGACGAACGCCTCGTCGGCCTTCCCGCTCCCGAGGAGGTAGCGGCGGAAGCGCTCGATCGGGTCGCGATCGCGCCAGCGTTCGACCTCCGCGTCGTCGCGGTAGCGCGAGGCGTCGTCGGCCGTGGAGTGCGGGCCGATGCGGTACGTGACGGCTTCGATCAACGTCGGGCCGTCGCCCGCGTGGGCTCGGTCGACCGCCGCCTTGGTGACCGCGTGGACGGCGAGGACGTCGTTGCCGTCGACCCGCACGCCGGGGATCCCGTACCCCGCGGCCCGGCTCGCGATCGGCGCCACCGTCTGCTCGGACAGCGGCACCGAGATCGCCCAGCCGTTGTTCTGACAGAACAGGATCGCCGGGGCGCCGTACACGGCCGCCATGTTCGCGCCCTCGTGGAAATCCCCCTCGGATGCCGAGCCGTCGCCGAAGTAGGCGAGCGCGCACGCGCGGCGACCGTCGAGCGCGGCGCCGAGCGCCCAGCCCACCGCGTGCACGATCTGGGTCGCGACCGGCACGCAGATCGGGGCGAACCCGGCCGCGATCGGGTCGTAGGGGCCGCCGTGCCAGGTGCCGCGGTGGTACTCGAGGTACTCGACCACGTCAACCCCGCGGACGATCGCCGCGGCGAGCTCGCGGAAGGAGGGGAACACGAAGTCGTCCGGGCCGAGCGCCGAGGCGCTGCCGACCTGCGCGGCCTCCTGCCCCTCGAAGGGCGGGTAGACGGTGAGCTCTCCCTGCCGCTGCAGCGCCATGCACTCACGGTCGAGCCGCCGGGCCATGATCATCTGCCGGAGGAGGTCGCGGAGCCGCTCGTCGGCCAGGCCGATGTCGGCATCGCCGATCGCGGACCCGTCGGGCGCGATCAGCTGCACCATCGGGGCGTCGTGGGCGGCGATGTCGGAGATGCTCACGTGGACCTCGGGGAACGGCGGGCGGCGAAGAGCATATACACTGCTCCCCCATGGTCCCGGCGGCCGAGCTCCGCGTCTACCAGCCGCTCCCGGCCTTCCTCCCGGACGAGCAGGCGAGATGGGAGCGGTACATCGTCGCGGGTGCCCCCCGCGACGTGCGCCCCCGGTACGCCGACCTCGCCACGCCGGCCGGGCTCGGCTTCGTGTACCCGAGCGACGAGGGCGGCGCCCGCGTCAAGGTCGTCGACGGCGACTACTACGTCTGCCCCGAGCGGACGCGTCTGCGGGTCCTCGCCGGCCTGCTCGCCTTCCGCGAAGCCCGGCCGTTCGAGGGTGCGGAGGCGTTCGTGACCGAGGGCGAAGCCCGTCGCGCCCGTCGGCGGCTGGCGCGGATGCGGCGCAAGGAACCCGGCCACGTCGCGACGATCATGCAGTCGCCCTGGCACGTCCCGGTGCGGTGGTTCGTCCTGTTCGACGACGCGGAGCGCCGACTCGTCGAGACGGGCACGCGGCACCGCCTCTCGTACCTCACGACCACGCGCAAGGCCATCCGCCGCGTCGAGCGCGCCGTCCCGACGCTACGGCACACGGAGCTCGGGCCGGTGGCGGATCTCATCGTCGAGCTCCATCAGTGGCTGTCGCTGTTCGACGCCGGATCGCTCCTGGAGCTGGACTACGGCGGGCTCTGCGACCTGATGACCTGGGACGAGATGGACGACGATCGGAGCGCCCGCGACATCGGTGAGGCCCTGAAGGCGTTGGCGTCGGAGGAGTTCACGCGCTCGGCCGAGCTGTATCAGGCCGCGCTCGTCCGATCGACCGAGCTCCGGAACCACGAGAGCACGAACTAGGGTCCGAGGGTGGCCAGGGGCAGGATCGAACTGCCGACACCGCGGTTTTCAGCCGCGTGCTCTGCCATCTGAGCTACCTGGCCCTGCGGCGAACGCCGGTCGCATCCGACCGGCGCTCGATGTCTCCGCGCGGCTGACGGGCTTCGATCCCGCGATCTCCGCCTTGACAGGGCGGTGAGGACTCCGGACTCCTCCACAGCCGCGTGCTCGGTATTCGGTTGTCCGTGCCCCCAACGGGATTCGAACCCGTGTCGCCGCCTTGAAAGGGCGAAATCCTAGGCCACTAGACGATGGGGGCCCGGGCGCGCCGGGGGCAGCCGAGGCAGTATAGCGACCGATCCGGCGCGCCGGCCGCGGCGAACGACCTCAAGACGGCGCCGGCGGCGCCGATGTCACCCTCATGCGATCGCTGCTCGAGTACCTCGGGATCGTCACGCCGGACCGGCCCCGGCGGGAGCCGGTCGCGCTCCCCGCGTGGACCCGCCGGGTGCTCCCGGTGCTCGTCGTTGCGCTCGCCCTCGCCTCGACGATCGTCTCCGTGCTGGTCCGCTCGCTCGTCGGGTGATCCCGGGCCGACCGGACCGCGCGAGCGGGGTCGTCCGGCCCTCAGGACCGTCCGCCCGGGCCCCGAAGCTCTGCACCGTGAAGCTCCGCACCGCGGCCGTCCTCCTCGCGCTCGCCGCGTCCCTCCTCACCGCGTGCGCGGAGCAGCCGGCGACCGGCGCGTCGGCCCCGTCGGGCGAGCCGGTCGTCTGGGGCGATCGCGAGCCCGTCGTCTACGCGGTGGTCGTCGCCGAGGTCCTGGATGACCTCGGGGCCCCGCCGCCCGTGGTCTTCGTGGTCGACGGCGTCTGCCGGCAGGCCGGTCAGGTGGAGCCGGATCAGCTCAGCTGCGCCGGCACGATCCCCGAGGCGGGCAAGCGTGCTTTGACCTCGCAGCTCGAGCGGTACGTCGACGTGCGGTTCGTCCCGACCGCCGAGGCCGCGGCCGACGGGGGCGCGGTCCGCGACGGCGGCCTGCTGTTCTGGCTCGGACCGCTGAAGGACCGCAAGGGCGGCGAGGTCCGGGTCGGCGCGAACTACGCGTCCGAGCTGGCCTCGGAGGACCCGCTCGGGGTGAACCTCGCCCTGGAGGAACGCGCCGGCTCATGGACGGTGACCGGCGCGGCCGGGCTCGGCGGCTGCCCCGCCTGAGCCAGCCGGAGCACATCGGCAACTCGAACGTCGACGTCGGCCCGGCACTCGAGCACGTGGCGGGCCCGGCGGTCGGGCCCGAGCACCCGGCGGGGCCGGAGGAGGCGAACGTCCACCACGCTGAGGGCGTCGTCGAGCCGCGCCACGAGGATCGCCGCTCGCATCCCGAACGTGTGGACGGACGTCGCGCCCGTGAGCAGGAGCGCCTCGTCCCGGCCGAGCGGCTCCCGGCCGAGCAGCCCGCGGGCGCGCTCGCGATGGGTGAACGGCACGAGGCACCGCAGCCGGAGCCCCCGAGGGCCGAGCACGACGACCGAGCGCATCGTCGAACGCTATCGGTCGGTACCGACGCGGCCGGACCGTTCAGGCGGGAAGGAACGCGTCCGCCCTGCGGGCTCCGACGACGTTGCCCTTGAGCCCGTACAGGCGAGCGGCCTCGTCCACCTGGGCCCGCGCCTCCTCGTGCTTGCCGGCGAGCCGGAGCACCTCCGCGAGGTCCAGGAGCGCGGTCGCCTGGGAGTCGGGGTCCTCGGCCTCGCGGATCAGCCGGACGCCCTCCCGGACGAGCTCCTCGGCCCGGGCGTGGTCGCCCTGGCGGGCCAGGATCTTGCCCCGCACGCACCGCCACAGGAACTGCGAGGAGACGTCGTCGGGCGCCGAGAGATCCCGGCAGGTCTCCGAGGCGCGGAGGGCCTCGTCGAGACGGTCCTGCCGATACAGGGCCTCGGCCAGGAAGCCCGCGGTCGTCGACAGGTAGTACCGCTCGCCCATGCGCTCGAGTGCCTCGAGGTCGCGGCGGAGCTCCCGCTCAGCGGCGACCGGGTCGCCCGCGAGCATCTCGATCGGTCCCGACGAGATCGACGTGACCGCGGCGTGCAGGTTCCATCCGAGCTCCTCGAGCGAGGACCGGCTGCGTCGGTAGTTGGCCCGGGCGTGCTCGAAGTCGCCGCGCATCGCCTCGAGGTGCCCGAGCGCGAGCAACGTCATCGCCTCTCCCTTGCGATCGTCGCGCGCCGTCGAGAGCAGCTGCTCGCACAGCTCGATCGCCTCCGTGACGGGCCTCGGACCGTAGAGCGCGCACGTCGCGAGCGCGGGGCGGACGCGGTCCTCGAGCATCCGGTTCCCGGCCTTGCGCGCGTGCTCGATCATCCGGTTGGCCGTCGCCTCGGCGGCGCCCCACCGGCACGCCTGCCAGTGCTCCATCGTGAGGAGCCGCCACGCTCGGGCGAGCCCCTCGTGGTCCTCCAGCTCCTCGAGCAGCGGCACCGCGTCCTCGACCGCCGAGACGATCTCGGCCTCGATGCCCTCGGGCGCCGTCGAGTGCCACAGCTGGAGGAGCACCATGCGCGCGTTCGCCGCCAGGGCCCGGTCGCCGGAGTCCGCGGCGCGCTCGGCGATGCCGGTGAGCACGGTCTCGGCCAGGCCGAAGTCGCCGACCTCGATCAGCGCCTCGCCGGACTGCAGGAGCAGGCGCGGCGCGGCCGGGTCGTCTGGCGGGAGCAGCGCGCCGGCTCGCCGCAGGAGCGAGGCGGCCGCCGGCATGTCGCCGCGGGCGAGCGCGCGCGTTCCGGCGGAGGCGAGGTAGCGGGAGCCACGCCGGCCGACCTCCACCGCGTGCTCGTCGGCCGCCGCGAGCTGCACGAGGATCAGGTAGGCCTCCTCGAGGTGGTACCCGCGGATCTCCTCGAACTCCAGGACGCGGTCGGGCGCGACGGCCTCGAGCCAGTCGACGAACCGCTCGTGGAGCTCGGCGCGGGCCCGCTTCAAGATCGCGTGGTACGCGGCGTCCCGGATCAGCTGGTGCATGAACCGGAAGGCCTCCTGCCCGGCGAACGAGGACTCGTGGGGGCCGACGAGCTCCTTGGAGACGAGACGCCCGAGGCTCGACCCGACCTCCGATCGGAGCTCGGGCGGCGAGAGGTCCTCGACGGCGCCGCGGAAGAAGATCTGCCCGATCACCGACCCGCGCTCGACGACGGCGCGCTCGGCGGGGCCGAGCCGGTCCAGCCGCGCCGAGAGCAGCGCGCTGATCGTGGGCGGGATCTCGAACGCCCCGAGGTCGGACACGAGGCGCCACCTGCCCTCCGGGTCGCGGTCGAGCAGCCCGTCGTCGACGAGCATCGAGAGCATCTGCTCGACGAACAGCGGGTTGCCGTCGGCGGCGTGGATGATGCGGTCGCGGACCGCCGGATCGACGTCGCCGCGGCCGAGGAGGTTCTCGACCACCTGCGAGCTCTCCTCCTCCGTGAGGGGCTCGAGGCGGATCGAGAGGATCGCCGGGTCCTCACCCCAGTCCGGGTGGTCCAGGAGCAGCTCGGGCCGGGAGGAGCATACGAGCAGCACCGGGGTGTCCTCGATCGCCTCGGTGAGGTAGCGGATCAGGTCGAGGAACGTCTCCTCCGCCCAGTGGATGTCGTCGACGAGCGCGACGACCGGGCGACCCCGGGCGAGCAGCTCGAAGAGCCGGCGGGCCGCCCAGAACGTCTCCTGGACGGGGAAGGCGCGCTCGGACATGCCGATCGCCGCCGCGATCCGCTCGGTCACGTCCTCCGCGTGCGGACCGAGGAGGTCGTGGAGCTTGGACGCGGCCGTCTCGAGCCCGTCGTCGTTCTCGATGCCGGCGGCCTCGCGGGCCATCTCCGCGAGCGGCCAGAACGTGATGCCGTCCCCGTACGACAGGCACCGGCCGCGTAGCTGGAGCGTCTCCTCGGCCGAGCGGTCGAGGAACTCGCGCAGGAGCCGCGACTTGCCCACGCCGGCGGGAGCGACGACGGTCACGACCTTGCAGCGGCGCGAGGCGCGCGCATCGGCGAGCGCGTCCCCGAGCGCGGCGAGCTCGCGCTCGCGCCCGACGATAGGGGTGTCGTGCCGCCGCGACACGCCCTCCTCCAGCGAGACGGAGATCAGGCGGTAGGCCGGCATCGGCTCCGACTTCCCCTTGAGCTCGAGCGGCTCGACGGCCTCGACGACGACCGCGTCGCGCACGAGGCGGTAGGTCGACGCCCCGACGAGCACCTCCATCGCCGGCGCGTTCTGCTCCAGCCGGGCGGCGACGTTCACGGCGTCACCGGTCACCAGGCGCTGACCCTGCGTCACGTCGCCGGCGACGACCTCGCCGGTGTTCACGCCCGTCCGGTTCTCGAGCCGGACGCCGTGCGTCCGCTCCAGCCGCTCGTTGACGCTGGTGAGCGTGTCCTTCATCTCGGCCGCCGCCCGGACGGCGCGGACCGCGTCGTCCTCGTGCAGCACCGGCAGCCCGAAGACGGCCATGATGGCGTCGCCGATGTACTTCTCGACGGTGCCGCCGTGCCGTTCGAGCACGGCCTGCATCTCGGTGAAGTAGTGGGTCAGGACCTCGCGCAGCGACTCGCTGTCCAGGCGCTCGGCGAGCGCGGTCGATCCCTTCAGGTCGCTGAAGACGATCGTGACCGTCTTGCGGACCTCCTGCGGGGGGAGCGCGGCGGCCAGTTGCTGCCCGCACATGCCGCACAGGCGGAACCGGTCCGGGTTCTCCTCGCCGCAGCTCGGGCAGACCTGCATCCCCGGAGTCTAGGTTCCGCCGGAACGGCGGTGCCAGGGACCCGGTTCGGTCAGATCTTGCCGCGGCCGTCGATCACCACGAACACGATGGTGACGTTGCCGCTGCGGTCCTTCGTCTTCGAGACGACGCAGTTCAGCTGATCCGCGCGCTGGCAGTTCGGCAGCAGGCCCTGCGTCACCGGGTTGCCGGTCTTGTCGATGAACGTCTTGCCCTCGACGTCCGGCGCGTAGCACACCTCGAGCTGCGGCACCCGGCGGCCGCCGAGCTGCGCGCGCTCGATCCCGATCGTGACCTGGAGCACGACGTTCTCGGAGGGTTGCCCGTCCGTGAGCGCGAGCACGGTGAACGTGTCCGGCGTCACCGGCGTGTAGCCGGTCCCCGAGCACGGGTCGTCCCCGGTGAACGCGATCGCGAGCTCGGTCCCCGGGGTCACGCCCGAGGCCGTCGCGGACCCGGTCGTCGTTCCCGTCGGGTTCCCGGCGGTCGGGGTACCGCAGGTCTCGGACCCGCAGACCTGCCCGAACTGCACGACGTTGAAGGGGCCCGACAGCGCCGAGACGATGCCCGGCGAGGACGCGTCCAGGACGTAGCCGAGCCCCACCAGGTCGATCGTCAGGCCGGGGAACGTCGCCACGCCCTGCACGGCCGCAGCGGTGACCGGCGTCGTGCCCGCGAGCCGGAGGACCGCGCCGCTCGTGCCGCCCTGCAGGCCGAGCGTGACCGGGGCGGTCGATGCCGTGGAACGCTGGCCGGCGGCGTCGAGCACCTCCACCGACACCGACGGGCCGGCGGGGTCGTACGGGGTCCCGGTGATGGCCTCGCTCTGGGTGGCGCCGTCGCTGCCGAGCTCGGCGTTGGCCGGCCCGGTGACCAACGCCAGGCTGCACTGTCCGGTGAGGTCGGTGGTCAGGTCGCTCCCGCCGGCGTCCAGCTGGAACCCGATGGAGCCGGAGTGGTCGGCCGAGCGCCTGGCGTCGATCGTCCACGGAGCGTTGCCCACGCAGGGAACGTTCGCGAGGAGGTCGAACGTGAACGAC
>DATBMU010000054.1:0-7780 GCA_036554665.1 Actinomycetota bacterium
TTCGCGACCAGTTGCGCCCGTCGGAAGATCTCGGCCTGGTCGACGACCACACCGAGGAAGCCGACGAGTGCGGTGTCCTTCATCATCGCGATGAACTCGTTGCCGGTGGGCGGGATGATCACGCGGACCGCCTGCGGCAGCACGACGCGACGCATCTTCTGGCGGTACGACATGCCGAGCGCGTCCGCGGCCTCGGCCTGCCCGTGACCGACCGACTGGATCCCGGCCCGGAAGATCTCGGTCATGTACGCGCCGTAGTTCAGCCCGAGGCCGAGGATCCCCGCCTGGACCGCGGTAAGCGTGAGCAGGTTGCTCAGGGTCTGGTTGTCGAACGCCAGCGCGATCTGCGGCAGCGCCAGGTAGATCAGGAAGAGCTGCACGAGCAGCGGGGTCCCGCGGAAGAACGACGTGTAGAAGCCCGCGATCCCGTAGGCGATCGGGTTCTTGGATAGGCGCCCCAGCGCCCCGACGAGCGCCAGGATCACCGCGAGGATGATGGCCCCGACGGCGATGAAGATCGTGTACGGGAGCCCCTTGAGGATGTAGGTCCAGTTGTCCTGGATCCAGGCCCAGTCGAGGTCGGCGAGCGACAGGAACAGCCCGATCAGGGCGAAGATGACGACCCAGACCAGCGCGAGCTTCAGTCGGAAGGGCACCCGGGAGCTCGCCATCGAGAGGCGATCGGAGAACTTCGCCCCGCCCGGACCGCCGGGAGGGGGCCGGGTCGTCCCGGCCCCCTCCTCCTGTACCTTCACGGCATCGCTCACCCGGAGCCGCCTACACCTGGACGGTCAGATCTTCCCCGTACCAGGTCATCGACAGGTCCGTGAGCGTCCCGTCCGCGTGCATCTCGTCGATGATCCCCGAGACCGCCGCCAGCAGGCTGGCGGTGTCGAGCGGCGCGTTCCGGTCGAACGCGACCGCCAGCGGCTCGTAGAAGATCGGGTCGCCGACGAGCTTGATCGGCCGGTCCTTGTCGATCGCACCCTGCAGGGTCGGGGTGGCCGAGATCACGGCGTCGAGCCGGGCGCCGTCGCCCAGCGAGAGGTCCTGGATCGCGGTCGAGTCCGTGTCGTACGTGACGATGTTCGCGTCGTCGATCACGAAGTCGAACGTGTACCCGGGGATCTCGAGCGTCTTCTGCAGGAACAGGTCGTAGGTGCACCCGCCGCAGACGCCGACCGTCGCGCCGTCGAGGTCGGTCGAGGTGTCGGTGATCGTGGTGTTGTCGACGTGCACCGCGACCGAGGCCGGCGTGTAGTAGTACGCCGGCGAGAAGTCCAGCACCTCGGCGCGCTCCGTCGTGACGGTCATCGAGCCGACGCTCATGTCCCAGCGGTCGTTCCAGCCGCCGGCCGTGATGAGCTCCCACGCCGGCGTCTCCCACTGGATCTCCACGCCGAGCCGGGTCGCGATCTCGGTGGCGACGTCGATGTCGAACCCCTCGTACTCACCGGTGTCCTCGTTCAGCGAGGACTGCGGCGGATAGGCCGGGTCGGTCGAGACCCGGATGACGCCCTCCTCGCAGACCTGGGCGAGCAGGTCACCCTCGGCCGCCGTGGCGCACGCGCCTTCGGCCGTGCCCGTGGTCCCGGTTGTGGTGCCGGTGGTGCTTCCGGTCTCGCCGCCGTCCCCGTCGTCGCTGCCGCAAGCCACCGCGACGAGGGAGAGGGTGACGAGGATCAGCAGTGCCGTGCGCACCCGCTTCGCGAGCATCTGCACCCCCTCTTCAGGATCGAGCCCGGAGCCGCGCCTCGCAGCCTCCGCAGACTCGGATACGTCGCAATATAGGCTGGCCTCCCCGGTCGGGCAACCGAGTGTCGGCCGGCCGAACCACATCATCCCCCCTCGAGCCACCGACCGCCGCGGACGCGGAACCCTCGGACCAGCGACCCGGGCTCCGCGAGCTCGCCGGCGGCGAGCGGGTACGGACCGCCGAGGCCGTCGACCTCGGCGCGGGTGGCGAGCCAGGCGGCGAGATCGGGGTCCGCCGGCTCCCCCGCCCGGAGCGCGGCGATCACCAGGGTGGCCGCGTCCCACCCCTCGACGGCGTAGGGGCCCGGGGGCGAGCCGTGCTCGGACTGGAAGTCCTGGATGAACCGCTGCGCCGCCAGCTCGAGCGAGGTCGACAGGTCGGCGCACGAGCAGACCGCGATCGCGCCCTCGGCCGCCGCCCCCGCCTCCTCCAGGAAGACGGGGTCGAGCAGCGTTGGGCCGCCGGCCAGGACGGGCCCCTCCGGGCTCGACGCGGCGAGGGCCGTGGCGAGCTCCGCGGCGCCGGCGGCGTCTCCCGTCCAGATCGCGACGCCGCAGCCTGCCTCGGCGGCGGCACCCGCCCCCTCGACCTCGGTCACCTCGAGGTCCCCCGGCAACGAGCGCCGCACCGTCCGGGCGAAGGTCGTGCCGTCCGGTGGGGCGGCCACCAGGCAGACCCCGGACCCCGCTCGGCGGAGGTTCGAGACGGTCTCCGCCAACGCCCGTGCCTGGTCCTCCACCGGCGCGACGAGACGCACCCACGTGCCGGGCCGAACCGCGCCGACCGACCCGCGTCCGGACAGGCTGATCAGCGGGACGCCGGCTCCCGAGAGCGCGTCGACGAGCGCCGCCTGGCCGGACAGGTCCGGGGCGGCGATCGCGGCGACGAACCCCTCCCCCGTGGCGACCTCGTCGGCGATCGCGGCCGCCGTCTCCGGGCTCCCCTCCGTGTCGAACGGGACCACCTCTACCTCGAGCGGTCGCTCGCCGTCGAGGGCCGCCGTCCGGAAGGCGAGGTCGACCGCCTGCAGGACCGGAAGGGTCCGTTCGGGCGCCCCCTCGGGCGAGAGGTCCTGCAGGAACGCCACGGCGAGCTCGACCGGAGGCGATGGCGCGACGGGGGACGCGCCGCCCGAGGTCGGCGCGGGACGCGGGGTGGCCGGCGCCGCGCCCTCGCACGCCGCAAGGAGCAGCGGGAGCAGCAGGGCCGACAGGGCTCTCCGGGACGTGCGGCACGCTCCTTCCGCGTCGGGACGGGACCGCGAGTCTACGAGCCCTCTCGCGCCGGCCGTCCGGCGGCCGCTCCGACCGGTCCGCCGACGTCCGGTGGCTAGAATCGCAGCGCCGCCGGGATGGCGAAACCGGCAAACGCGCGAGTCTCAAAAACTCGTGGGCTTCGGCCCTTGAGGGTTCGAGTCCCTCTCCCGGCACCGATCTCGAACGGTCACCGATCAGACGACGTGGAGCTCGGGGACCACCGCACCGCTCGCGAAGCGGTCGAGCCCGAGCTCGGAGACGTCGACGGTCCGCGCGTCACCGTCCACGATCATCTCGGCCATCAGCTTTCCGACGACCGGCGCGTGCTGGAACCCATGCCCGCTGAACCCGTTCGCCAGGAAGAGCCCCGTCACCCCGGGCGCCTCCCCGATGATCGGGTGGCGGTCCGGGGTCATCTCGTACAGCCCCACCCATCCGTGCTCGACGGCGGCGTCCTCGAGCGCCGGGAAGACGCGCACGGCCGTGGGGAGGAGCCGGTCGGCGACGAACGCCTCGTCCGTGGCCGTGTCGAACGACGCCCGCTCGTCCGGGCTGCCCATCCCCATCAGGACGCCAGCGCCCTCCCGATGGAGGTAGAACCCGGTCTCGGCGTCGATCACCAGCGTCCGGCGCTCGGGCACCCCGGGGAACGCCCCCGTGACCAGCACGTGGCGCGGGATCGGCTCGATCGGGAGCTCGACGCCGGCGGTCCGCGCGAGCACCCCGGCCCACGGCCCGGCGGCGTTGACGACGGTCGGAGCGGCGATCGACCCACCGCCCGTGTCCACCCCCACGACGCGCCCTCCCCGGACGACGATCGACGTGACCTCGACGCCGAGCTCGAGCACGGCGCCCTCCCGGCGGGCGAGCGTCGCGTAGCCGTGCGTCAGCGCCGAGGGATCGGCGATCCCGTCGTCTGGGCCGAACGCCGCCCCCACGACGCCCTCGAGCTCGATGCCCGGGACGAGCGCCGCCGCCTCCTCCGGGGAGAGCAGCTCCACCCGGACGCCGAGCGAGCGCTGGAGCTCGGCCGCTCGCTCGAACTCCCGCCACCGCGACGCGCCGCGCACGAGGAACAGGTAGCCGTCCTGCGCGAGGTCCAGCGGCAGCCCGTGCGTCTCGGTGAACCCCGTGATCATCGGCACGCTCGCCTGCGACAGGCGGACGTTGACCTCGCTCGAGAACTGGAACCGGAACCCGCCCGCGCAGGCGCCGGTCGACCCCCCGGCCAGGTGATCCTGCCGCTCGAGGAGCACCACCCGTCCGGCCCCCGCGGCGGCCAGGTGGTACGCGGTGCTCGCGCCGACGACGCCCCCGCCGATCACGACGACGTCCGCTGTCTCGCTCACGCGCCGAGCCGATCCACGGCCGCCCTCGCCACGATGAGGTCCTCGAAGGCCACCCCGACGCTCTCGAAGAGCGTCACGTCCCGGTCCGAGGTCCTGACGCGCGCGCCTCGGACGACCTCGCGCAGGTCCGCGACCACGTGGTCGGGACCGATCGCCCCGTCGGCGATCGCGAGCGCCAGGTCCCCCGCCTCCGCCGCTGCCGCCTCGCGCGTCTCGACCACGACCCTGGCCCGGCGGACGGCCTCCGCATCGAGCTCGCGCATCGTCGTCGTGTAGGCGCCGACCGCGTTCACGTGGACGCCGTCCGCGAGCACCGAGCCCGCGAGGACCGGCGTCTCGCTCGTCGTGCACGTGCACACGAGGTCCGCCTCGCTCTCCGCCCCCGGGTCGCCCACCGACGCGGCGAGCCCGAGCGCCGACGCCTCGTCCACCAACCCCTGCGCCCGCTCGCGGCCGCGCGAGACGACCACCACCTCCTCGACCGGCCGGACGGCCCGCATCGCCGCGAGGTGCGAGCGGGCCTGGACGCCGGCGCCGAACAGGACCAGGCGGCGCGCGTCGTCCCTCGCCAGGAACCGGGTCGCGAGCCCGCTCACCGCCGCCGTCCGCAGTGCGGTCAGCGCCGCACCATCGAGCAGGGCCGCGGGCGCCTGGGTCTCCGCGTCGAACAGGACGTACGCGGCGTGGATGAAGGGCAGCCCGCGCGCCGGGTTCGAACCGGTGAGCGTCACGAGCTTGACGCCCACGCCCTGGGCCCCGTGCGAGGGCATCAGCAGCAGCGTCCCGCTCGCCGTCTCGAGGTTGGAGCGGAGCGGGGCGACGGGGAGCTCGTCGGCGGCGAAGGCCGCATGCAGGGCGTCGATCGCCGACTCCATCGGGAGCAGGCGGGCGAGCGCGTCCGCGTCGATCACGGGGACGGGCATCTAGAGCTCCCCGAGGTACGCCTCTCGCATCAGGGGGTTGTTCAGCAGGTTCTGCGCGGTGTCGGCCAGCACCACCTGGCCCGTCTGGATCACGTAGCCGCGGTCCGCGATCGACAGCGCCATGTTCGCGTTCTGCTCGACGACGAACACGGTGCGACCGAGCCCCCGGATCGTCTTGATGATCTCGAAGACCTGCTCGACGAGGATCGGGGCCAGGCCCATCGACGGCTCGTCCATCAGGAGCACCTTGGGGTCGGACATCAGCGCCCGCCCCATCGCGACCATCTGCTGCTCGCCGCCGGACAGGGTGCCGGCCTTCTGCTTCAGCCGCTCGCGGATCCGCGGGAACGTCTCGAGGATGCGATCGCGGTCCTCGTTCACCTGCGCCCGGTCGCGCCGCTGGTACGCGCCGAGGTCCAGGTTCTCCGACACGGTCATGTCCGAGAACAGGCGGCGGTTCTCGGGCACCATCGAGATCCCTCGCCGGACGATCTCGGAGGTCGGCAAGCCGCTCACGACCTCGCCGTCGAGAACGACGTCTCCCTCCGAGGGCTTCACGTACCCGAGGATCGTCTTCAGGGTGGTCGTCTTCCCGGACGCGTTGCCGCCCAGGAGGCAGACCATCTCGCCCGGGAAGATCTCGACGTTCACGTTGCGCAACACGGCGACCAGGCCGTAGTGCGTGCTCACGTCGCGGAGCTCGAGCACCGGAGCGCGCGCGCCGTCCTCCCGGGAGCCCGCGGTCGCCGCGGTCGGCTGCTCGATCATCCCACCGCCTTCGTGCCGAGGTAGGCCTCGATCACCTGCGGGTCGTTCGCCACGTCCTCGTACGTGCCCTCGGCGATCTTCCGACCGTAGTCGAGCGCGATCACGCGGTCGGAGACACCCTTGACGACGCGCATGTCGTGCTCGATCACCAGGAGGGTGTGGCCGAGCTCGTCGCGCATCCGCACGATGTGGTCCCGGAGCTCGAGCGTCTCGCGCGGGTTCATCCCGGCGGTGGGCTCGTCCAGCATCACGAGCGTGGGCTCGGTGGCGAGCGCCCTGGCCATCTCGAGGCGCCGCCGGTTCGCATAGGAGAGCGCGAAGGCGGGCTGCTCGTGCCGGTAGCCGGCCAGGCGCGAGCCGAAGAACGCCAGGCTCTGCTTGGCCCGCTCGCGGATCCGCTCCTCCTCCCGGCGCGTGCCGGGCAGGCGCAGCACCGAGCCGACGATCCCCGAGCGTGACCGGCAGTGCTGGCCGACCATCGCGTTCTCCAGGATCGTCATGTTCGGGAACAGGTGCACGGTCTGGAAGGTCCGCGCGATCCCGAGCTTCGTGATCCGGTTGGGGGCGAGCCCGACGACGCTGTCGCCCCGGAAGCGGATGTCGCCCTCGTCCGGCCCGTAGAGGCCGGTCACGACGTTGAACATCGTGCTCTTGCCGGCGCCGTTTGGACCGATCACCGAGACGATCTCGCCCTCCCCGACGTGCAGGTCGAGGCCGGACAGCGCGTAGAGGCCGCCGAAGTGCTTCGCGATGCCCCGCAGCTCGAGCAGGTGCGGCGTCTCGCTCACTCGAGGTCCTCCTCCTCCACCCCGAGGGTCCCGCCCGGCACGACCGCCGCGACGGCCTCCGCCTCGCCCGTAGCTCCCTTCGCCCACGCGTCCTGCGAGGCCTCCTCCGACTCCAGCTCGCGGCTGCGGCGGATGTTCGGGATCAGCCCCTGCGGTCGCAGGATCATGATCGCGACGAGCGCGCCACCGTAGAATAGGAGCCGGTACTCCTCGAACTCGCGCAGCAGGCCCGGAAGCCCGATCAGCACGAGCGCCCCGACGACCACTCCCGGCAGGCTCCCCAGCCCGCCGAGGATCACCACCGCGAGCGCGGTGACGGACACGAGGAACTCGAAGCTCGCCGGCGTGAGCGAGCCGATCGAGACGGCGAACAACGCACCGCCGAGCGAGCCGATCGCGCCGCCCATCGCGAAGGCGAGCAGCTTGAACCGGATCGTGCTCACGCCCATCGCCTCGGCGACCTGCTCGTCCTCGCGCATCGCGTTCCAGGCCCGGCCCACCCGCGAGGCCGCGAGACGCCAGGAGACGAACAGCGCGAGGACCACGAACGCCAGCGCGAGGTAGTAGAAGTGCTGCGGGTTGTCCTGGAAGTTCAACCCGAAGATCTCGGCTTTGGTCACCCCCCGCATCCCCTGAGGACCGCCGATCAGCGGCTGCGCCCACCTGGACGCGGTGATCACGCTCACGATCTCACCGAGGCCGAGGGTCACGATCGCGAGGTAGTCCCCACGCAGCCGCAGGACGGGCGCGCCGATCAGCAGCCCGACGCCCGCGGCGAGCAGCGCCACGATCCAGACGGCGACGTAGAAGCTCAGGTCGGCCCCGATCGCCGGGTCGGCTGCCCCGGTCGTCGTGTTCAGGAACGCCCCCGTCAGCAGGCCGGTCGTGTACGCGCCGAACGCGAAGAACGCGACGTACCCGAGGTCGAGCAGGCCCGCGT
>DATBMU010000058.1:0-4723 GCA_036554665.1 Actinomycetota bacterium
AGGCGGGCGGGGGCGGCCGCGAGGCGGCCAGGGCCCTGGTGCTGATGCTCGCGCCGCTGGCGCCGTTCGTCGCGGAGGAGCTGTGGCGCGAGGTGCTCGGCGAGCCAGAGAGCGTCCATCTCGCCGCATGGCCGACCTTCGAGGCCGGGCTGGCCAGGCGGGAGACGGTGGTCCTCGTCGTCCAGGTCGACGGCAAGGTGCGCGACCGGATCGAGGTCGCGGCCGACACGCCGGAGGAGCGCTGCCGCGAGCTCGCCCTGGCCTCGGACAACGCGCTCCGTGCGATCGACGGGCGCGAGGTCCGCCAGGTCGTGGTCCGGGCGCCCCGCCTGGTCAACCTCGTCACGTCCTGACGTCCGCCACCGGACGCTCGTCCCTCGCCGCTCGGGCCGTTCGACTCCCGCTCCCGTCGCCCCGCGACCCCAGGCTGTTCACGCGGCGAGCTCGGCTCGCCCGACGAGGAGGACGACGATGGACGCCTGGTTCGAGCCGTACAAGATCAAGGCCGTCGAGCCGATCCCGATCACCACGCGCGAGGAACGGCGCGCGGCGCTGGATGCGGCGGGGTGGAACACGTTCCTGCTGCGCTCGGACGAGGTCACGATCGACCTCCTCACGGACTCCGGCACGAACGCGATGAGCGATCGCCAGTGGGCCGCGTTGATGCTCGGCGACGAGGCGTACGCGGGCAGCCGGAACTTCTACCGGCTCGAGGACACGGTCCGCCGGGTGTACGGCTACGAGCACGTGATCCCCACCCACCAGGGCCGGGGCGCGGAGCACATCGTCTCCGAGATGCTCATCCGCGACGGGGACGAGGTCCCCGGCAACATGTACTTCACGACGACCCGCCTGCACCAGGAGCTCGCCGGCGGGCAGTTCGTCGACGTCGTGGTCGACGAGGCCCACGACCCGCGGAGCCCGTACCCCTTCAAGGGCGACGTCGACGTGGAGAAGCTCGAGAAGGTGATCGAGCGCGCCGAGCACGTCCCGTACCTGTCGATCGCCGGTACGGTGAACATGGCGGGTGGCCAGCCGATCTCGCTCGAGAACCTGCGCCGGGTCCGCGACGTCGCCGACGAGCACGGCATCCCCGTGATCCTGGACGCGACCCGGGCGATCGAGAACGCCTGGTTCATCAAGGAGCGTGAGGCCGGCTACGCCGACCGGACCGTCGCCGAGATCCTCCGCGAGATGTGCGACCTCACCGACGGCTGCACGATGTCCGCGAAGAAGGACTCGCTCGTCAACATCGGGGGCTGGATCGGACTGCGCGACGGCGACCTCGCCGCGCAGGCGCGCAACCTCTGCGTCGTCTACGAGGGGCTCCACACGTACGGCGGGCTCGCCGGGCGCGACCTCGAGGCGATCGCCGTCGGGATCGAGGAGTCGATCGACGAGCATCACGTCCGCGCGCGGATCCTGCAGGTGCGCGAGCTCGGCGAGCGGATCCTCGAGGCCGGGGTCCCGATCGTCGAGCCGATCGGCGGCCACGCCGTCTTCCTCGACGCACGGCGGATCTACGAGCACCTGCCGCAGGAGTCGTTCCCGGCGCAGCGCCTCGCGGCCGAGATCTACCTGGACTCCGGGACCCGGACGATGGAGCGGGGGATCGTCTCGGCCGGCCGCGACCCGGAGACCGGCCACCACCGGCACCCGGCCCTCGAGCTCGTCCGGATCACGATCCCGCGCCGGGTCTACACGTCCCGGCACCTGGAGGCCGTGGCGCGGTCGGTCGCGGCCGTCTTCGATCGCCGGGAGCGCACGCGCGGTCTGGAGATGGTCTTCGAGCCGAGGTACCTGCGGTTCTTCCAGGCGCGGTTCCGGCCCCTGGAGGGCTGACGGCTCGACCTGGTCCCCCGAAGGGCCCGCGAACCACCCGAACGGACCCCCCTCAACCCCCCCGGGCCACCGCCGATAACTGACATCGGGGCCATCCGGGGGTGGCCCGTCGCGCGCTCGGCCGGGAGGACGGATTGACCGCGATCGCACAACCGACGCTACCCGCCCGCAGGGCCGCCGACGGCGGGTTCGCCGGCTCGGCGCTGCGCAGCGAGCGTTCGATCGCGCTGATCCGCATCGCGATCGTCGGCGTCGTGATGTGGATCTACCTGAGCTCCCTCGGCATCCGCCGCTCCCTCGGTCCCGCCGCGATCGTGATCCTCGCGCTCGCGGGCCTCTACGGGCTCGTCTCCCTCCTCGTCCTGGTCAACGGCCAGATGCCGTCCTGGCGGGCGCGGGTGGTGACGGTCCTCGTGGACATCCTCCTGATCACGCTGTGGGTGCAGGCCACCGGCGGCCCGTCGAGCGAGTTCTGGACGCTCTACCTCATCGTCGTGGTGTCCGCCGCGCTCCGGTTCCGCCTGCCCGAGACGCTCGGCGTGGCGTTGGGCCTCACGGTCCTGCACCTGTCGCTCACGGTCGCGCAGGGCGGGCTCGAGCGCTATCAGATCGTCTACCGCCCGACGCTGATGATCGCCACGGGCGTCGCTGTCGGCGTGCTGGCCTACCAGCGGGGCGTGCACCGGCGCGAGCGGTCGGCGCTCGAGGCGCTGGTCGAGACCCGGGGGGCCGAGCTCGGGCAGGAGCGGGCGGAGGTCGAGCGGCTTCGCCGCGTCGACACGAAGCGGTCCGAGTTCGTCGCGATCGCGGCGCACGAGTTCCGGACCCCGCTCGCCGCGGTGATCGGGGTCCTGAGCACCCTCAAGGCGCACGGCGACGTCCTCGAGGACGACGTGAAGGCGGAGCTCATCGAGGGCGCCCAGGCGCAGGCCGAACGCCTGTCCCGGCTCGTCGAGGACCTCCTCACGGTCTCGCGGATCGAGGACGGGGTCCTGCGCCTGCATCCGGAGCGCGTCAAGCCGCGGACCCTGGTCGCCGACGCGGAGCGCGCGTCGGGGACGAGCGGGCGCGTGCAGGTGGAGCTCCATCGCGTCGACCCGGTCGTCTGCGACGCCGATGCGATCGTCCGCGTGCTCACGAACCTGCTCGACAAC
Source organism: Actinomycetota bacterium (assembly GCA_036554665.1). Taxonomy (GTDB): domain Bacteria; phylum Actinomycetota; class UBA4738; order UBA4738; family HRBIN12; genus CALGFI01. The sequence goes on from DATBMU010000058.1 coordinate 2,997, forward strand.
GCGAAGAAGTACTCGCCGGAGGGCTCGCCGATCGAGATCGCGATCACCCAGGACGAACGCTCCGTCCGCTTCGCGGTGCGCGACCACGGCCCCGGGATCGACCCCGAGGACCGCGAGGCCGTGTTCGAGCGCTTCCGCAGGCTCGGCGACGGCGCCAAGCCCGGCGCCGGTCTCGGTCTGTACATCTCCCGCGGCCTCGTCGAGGCGCACGGCGGCGAGGTGACGGTCGGGGAGGCACCCGAGGGGGGCGCCGAGTTCGCGTTCACGCTGCCTCGGCGCTCGACCGCGGAGGACGCCGACGACTGGCGAGCGCTCGTGACCAAGGTCACAGCGGTCGCGACCGGGACCCGCTAGCCTCCGATCTCCGTTCCGTCCGGCTCCCCCTCGGAGGCCTGTGCGTGTCGGGGGAGTCGATCCGCGAACGCCTCTCGTCGCTGTCGCGCGGTGAGCTGCTCGGGCTCGTCGCCGTCGTGGCGGTCACCGTGGCGGGCGCCGGGCTCTGGTACGTCCGCTCGCTCCCCACGCCGGTCGAGGTGCGGGCCGACGAGGGGTCGCCGCCGGTCCCGGCGCCGAGCGCATCGGCTTCGGTGGCGCCGGCCCCGCTGCTGGTCGACGTCGCGGGGTGGGTGCGACGGCCGGGGGTGTACGAGTTCGCAGCCGGCGCGCGGGTGATCGACGCGATCGAGGCGGCCGGCGGCGCCCGCTCGGGCGCCGACCTCCAGGTCCTGAACCTCGCCGCCCCGCTCGTCGACGGCTCGCAGATCCTGGTCCCGAAGGAGGGCGAGGCGGCTCCGGTCCCGGCGCCGATCCCCGGCGCTCCCGCCGGCGGGCTCGTCAACGTGAACACGGCGACGGCCGCCGAGCTCGAGACCCTCCCCGGCATCGGTGAGGTCACCGCCCAGGCGATCATCGACCATCGCACCGAGAACGGCCCGTTCACGTCCGTCGACCAGCTCCTCGACGTGACGGGCATCGGGGACGTGACGCTCGAGAACATCCGGGATCTGGTGACCGTGTGAGCGGTTGGCTCCTGCCCGGCCTCGCGGGCGGGATGTGGGCCGGCCTGCTCTCCGCCGCGCTCGTGGGCGGCCTCGCGCCGGTCGCCGTGTGGCTCGTGCTCGCGCTGGTGTCGATCGCCGTCGCGGCCGCGCTCCTGCCGGTCCGTGCCGCCCCGGACGCCCGGCCGGACGCGCTCGTCCCCACGATCGCATCCGACCCGGCCGTCGAGGCCGTGGCGCCCGCCCCGCTCGGCCGTCGTCGCGGCCCGCCGGCCCTCGCGCCGATCCTCGCGCTGGCCGGCGCCGTCGCCCTCGGCGTCGGGCTCGGCGCCGCCCACGAGCATCGGGTGCGCGGCGGCGCCCTCGCGCGCCTCGCGCCGGCGCGGGTGTCGGTCGAGGCGGTCCTCCGGACGGACCCGCGCGCCGGTCCGGGCGACTGGTCGGCCGTCGGGGACGTCCGGGTCGTGGAGGTCGACGGGAGGGCATGGCGGATCCGCGAGGCGGCCTGGGTGGGAGGCGAGGGAGCGCCCCCGGACGCCGTCCGCGGGGACCGGCTCGAGATCGCCGGGCGGGTCCTCGTGCCGGACGATCCCGGCTTCGCCACCTTCCTGCTCCGTCGAGGGATGGTCGCCCAGATCGAGGCCGATGCCGTGACGAGGCCCGGCCCCTCCGACGTCTCGTTCATCCGCTGGTCGCAGTCCTTCCGCTCGCTCGTCGGCGGCTCGCTCC
>DATBMU010000063.1:0-6208 GCA_036554665.1 Actinomycetota bacterium
GTCGTGACGATCAGGATCGTTGCGGACGTCGTGAGCGGGGGCTCGGTCGCGTTCGACGCCGCGATCGCCCTCGGGCTCTGGTTCACGGTGCTCTTCGCCAACTTCGCCGAGGCGATGGCCGAAGGGCGCGGGAAGGCCCAGGCCGACGCTCTCCGAAAGACGCGCGCGGACCTCGTTGCGCGGCGACTCACGGCCGGCGGCGACGAGGAGACCGTCCCGGCCTCAGTGCTGCGTGCCGGCGACCTCGTCGTGGTCGCGGCCGGCGAGGTGATCCCGGGCGACGGCGAGATCGAGGAGGGCATCGCGTCCGTGGACGAGTCGGCCATCACCGGTGAGTCCGCGCCGGTGATCCGCGAATCGGGCGGCGACCGCTCGGCCGTCACCGCCGGGACCCGGGTCCTGTCCGACTGGATCCGGGTACGGATCACGGCTGACCCCGGGGAGTCGTTCCTCGACCGGATGATCTCGCTCGTCGAGGGCGCCGAGCGTCAGAAGACGCCCAACGAGATCGCCCTTTCGATCCTGCTCGCCAAGTTCACCATCATCTTCCTGATCGTCGTCGTCACCCTTCAGGCGTTCGGGGTCTACTCGGGCGGGCGGATCTCCGACGCGGTGCTGATCGCCCTGTTCGTCTGCCTGATCCCGACAACGATCGGCGGCCTCCTGTCGGCGATCGGCATCGCCGGGATGGACCGGCTCGTCCAACGCAACGTCCTCGCGATGAGCGGCCGGGCGGTCGAGGCGGCGGGAGACGTCTCCACGCTGCTCCTCGACAAGACCGGCACGATCACCCTGGGCAACCGGCAAGCGGTGGCCTTCATCCCGGCCCCCGGGGTCGAGGAGCGTGAGCTCGCCGAGGTCGCCCAGTTGGCGTCACTCGCCGACGAGACCCCGGAGGGCCGTTCCATCGTCGTGCTCGCGAAGAAGCAGTTCGGCATCCGCGAGCGCGAGCTGATGGAGACCCGGCACACGTTCATCCCGTTCACGGCGCAGACGCGTATGAGCGGCATCGACGTCGACGGCAACGAGATCCGCAAGGGCGCCGTCGACGCGATCGTCGGTTGGTCGGGACGCGAGCTGCCACCCTCGCTCGCGTCCGAGGTCGAGCGGATCGCCCGGGCGGGCGGCACCCCCCTGGCGGTCGCCCGCGACCGGGCGCCGCTCGGCGTCATCGAGCTGAAGGACATCATCAAGGAGGGCCTCGTCGAACGGTTCGGCCAGCTCCGGGCGATGGGCATCCGCACGGTGATGATCACCGGCGACAACCACCTCACGGCGGCCGCAATCGCGCAGGAGTCGGGCGTCGACGACTTCCTGGCGGAGGCCACCCCCGAGGCCAAGATGGACCTCATCAAGAGCGAGCAGACGGGCGGCAAGCTCGTCGCGATGACCGGGGACGGCACGAACGACGCGCCGGCGCTCGCGCAGGCCGACGTCGGCGTGGCGATGAACACGGGGACGACCGCGGCCAAGGAGGCCGGCAACATGGTCGACCTCGACTCGAACCCGACGAAGCTCATGGAGATCGTGGAGATCGGCAAGCAGCTCCTGATCACGCGTGGCGCCCTGACGACGTTCTCGATCGCGAACGACGTCGCGAAGTACTTCGCGATCATCCCGGCCATGTTCGCCGGGATCCTCCCCGCGCTCGACACCCTCAACGTCATGGATCTCGCCACGCCCGAGTCGGCGATCCTGTCCGCCGTCATCTTCAACGCGCTGATCATCGTCGCGCTCGTCCCGCTCGCGCTCCGCGGCGTCGCGTACCGACCGATCGGAGCGAACGGGCTGCTCCGGCGCAACCTGCTGATCTACGGACTGGGCGGCATCATCGTGCCCTTCATCGGGATCAAGGCGATCGACTTGGTCCTCGAGGCGGTGAACTTCGTATGAGCAACGCGTTCCGGGCGCTCCGCGCCGTCGTCGTGCTGGGACTGCTCACCGGCTTGGTCTACCCGCTCGTGATCACGGGCATCGCCCAGGTGACGATGTCGGACCGGGCCGACGGCTCGCTCGTCCGCGTGGACGGACAGGTCGTCGGGAGCTCGTCGATCGGCCAACTGTGGGAGGGCGACGAGTGGTTCCACGGACGGCCCTCGGCGGTCGACTACGACGCCTCCACCTCGTCCGGCACGAACCTGGGCCCGAACTCCCAGGCGCTCGCCGACCTGATCGAGGAGCGCGCACAGGCCGTCCTGGACCTCGAGTCCCCGTACAACCCCGGTCTCGCCGTCGCGGACATCCCGGAGGACCTGCTCACGGCATCGGCGAGCGGGCTCGACCCGCACATCTCCGTCGCGGCGGCGGAGCTCCAGGTTGCGCGGATCGCCGAGGTCCGCGGCCTGCCCCTCGACGAGATCCTGGCGCTGATCGAAGAGCACACGCAGGGTCCGACCCTCGGGTTCCTCGGCCAGGAGCGGGTGAACGTGCTGGAGCTCAACCTCGCGCTCGAGCGGGCGGCATGAGCACGGTGGCGCTGACCCGGACGGTGGTGGTCGTCGGGACCCGTCCACGCTCGACGGCGGCCCAGGCGCTCGGCGCCGTGCGGCCGGGCGAGGCGATGGCGATGTTCGTCCTCGGGGTCGAACCGACCCGGGCGCAACGTCGCCTCACGGACGAGGCGCTCCTGATCGCCGCCGACCGACGGTTCGTGCTCACGGTCGAGCTCGTCGCCGGCCCATCCGCGCTGCGGCAGCGCCTCCACGAAGGAGACGAGGTCCGGGTGCTCGCGCGGCCGAAGGAGGCTCGACGGTGGGGGCTGGCCGCCGCCCCGGCCCTCAGCGCTCCCGGCGCATGACGTGGATGTCGAGGTTCGTCGCGGCGCGGATCAACCGGTTCACGAACGAGCCCTGCATGAGCTCCTTCCACCGTGAGCGCTGGGACTCCCCGACCACGATCTGCGTGACCGACTGCCGGTAGGCGTACCCGAGCACCGCCTCGACGGGGGACTCGGAATCGAGCACGTCGAACGACCCTCCCAGGTCGCGAACGAGGCCCTCGACGTGCTCGAGCCACACCGGGTCGGTCGCCCCCGGGCCTCCACGGACGTGCAGGACGAGCAGGTCGCCACGCGCCCGCTGCGCGACCCGGGCGCCGCGCCGGATCAGCGTGTCGGAGAGCTCGCCCGGGCGGGAGACGCACACGAGGACGCGCTCGCGGACGTCGGGCGCGGCGCCCTCGCGCGTCCAGCGGTCGAGCAGCGAGTCGTCGACCTGGTCCGCCACCTTCAGGAGCGCGAGCTCGCGAAGCGCCGTGAGGTTCTCCATCGTGAAGAACCGCTGCAGCGCGACCTCAGCCTTGCGAGGATCGGGGTACACGTTCCCGTGGGCCATCCGGCGCCGGAGCGCGTGCGGCGACATGTCGACGAGCTCGACCTGATCGGCCAGGTCGAACAGCCAGTCCGGCACCGTCTCGCCCTGCCGGATGCCGGTGACGTTGGCGATCACGTCGTTCAGGCTCTCGAGGTGCTGGATGTTGATCGTCGTGATCACCTCGATCCCGGCCGCGAGCACCTCGACGACGTCCTCCCATCGCCTCGCGTGCCGCGCGCCCGGGATGTTGGTGTGCGCGAGCTCGTCGATCAGCGCGACCTGCGGGCCGCGCCCGATCACGGCATCGACGTCCATCTCGTCGAAGCGCCGGCCGCGGTACTCGAGCGTGCGCATCGGGAGGATCTCGAGCCCCTCGAGCATCGCGATCGTCTGCGTCCGGCCGTACGTCGCGACGAAGCCCACGACCACGTCCGTGCCGCGCTCACGCCGGCGATGCCCCTCCGAGAGCATCGCGTAGGTCTTCCCGACGCCCGGGGCAGCTCCGAGGTACATCCGCAACGGCGCCGCCTTCCGGCGTCGGGCCTCCTCCGGCGTCCACTCGGTCGCGAGGACGGGCTCGACGACCTCCCGGCCGACGAGCGCCTCGACGGACTCCCCGCCCGGGACCTCCGGCGCTTCAGGCTCCGACGACATCTCCCTCCCGCCGAGCCTACGCCGCGAACTCGAAGCTGGGGTTCACGATCCGGCGGCCCGCTCGCTGGTCCGCGATGAGGCCCTCCACGACGAGATGCGTCCCGAGGTTCAGGCCGTGGATCGACCGGCGCCCCATCCAGACGACGACGACCTCGCCGGTCCCGTCGTACAGGAGCGCCTCGAGCGACTCGCTCCCCTCCAGCGGCCGCACCGTGATCCGACGGACGACCCCGGCAAGCTTGACGCGCGAGCGATTCTCGGCCTCGCGGATCCGAACGGTCCCCGGGACCTGCGCGGCCCACGCCTCGATCTCCTCGGCGTAGCGCTGCTCGTCGCTCTCCGCCATCCGGCGGAAGAAGCGCCGGAACGGGTCGAGGAGCCCCATGGATCGCCCGCCGCGCCCGCCGGCTAGGAGACCGGCGTGGCCTCCACGGCCGCCGCCTCGCTCTCCGACTCCACCATCAGCTCGGACCTGCGCGACTTCGAGACCCAGATCGCGGCCCCGACGACGATCGCGGCGATCACCGAGACGAGGATCCGCACGACCTCGCTGTCGGCCTGCTCGACGATGACCGGCGCGAAGAGCAGCGCGACGAGGTTCATCACCTTGATCAGCGGGTTCAGCGCCGGGCCGGCGGTGTCCTTGAACGGGTCGCCCACGGTGTCGCCGATGACGGCGGCCTTGTGTGCGTCGGACCCCTTGCCCCCGTAATGGCCGTCCTCGATGAACTTCTTCGCGTTGTCCCAGGCGCCGCCCGAGTTCGAGAGCATGACCGCGAGCAGCTGGCCGGTCAGGATCGAGCCGGCGAGGAACGCGCCGAGGGCCTCGGCCTCGAACGCGAAGCCGACGATGACCGGCGAGAGGACGGCGAGCAGCGCCGGAGTCATGAGCTCGCGCAGCGACGTCTTCGTGCAGATGTCCACCACACGCGCGTAGTCGGGCTTCTCCGTGAAGTCCATGATGCCCGGGTGGTCGCGGAACTGGTTGCGGACCTCGACCACCACCTGCGCGGCGGCCCGGCCCACGGCGCGGATCGCGAGCGAGGAGAACAGGAACGCGATCGAGCCGCCGATCAGCAGCCCGACGAGCACGTCGGGCTGATCCACGCGGATCCCGAGGAAGGGCTCCAGCCCGGCGGCCCGGAGCGCCTCCTCGAAGGAACCGAAGAGCGACGTGGCCGCGATGACCGCCGTGGCGATGGCCATGCCCTTCGTGATCGCCTTCGTCGAGTTGCCGATCGCGTCCAGGCCCGTGAGGACCTGCGCCGGACGGCCCTCGAACTCCCCCGACATCTCCGCGATGCCCTGCGCGTTGTCCGAGACCGGTCCGTAGGTGTCCATCGAGACGATCACCCCGACCGTCGTGAGCATCCCCATGCCGGTCAGCGAGATGAAGTAGAGCGCCTCCGCCGTGCCGTCGCCGAGCACGAAGGCCCCGGCGACGACCCCGCCGACGATCAGGATCGACCAGACGGTGGACTCGAGCCCGGTCGAGAACCCGGCGAGGATCGTGGTCGCCGGACCTGTCTGCGTCGCCTCGGCGATCTCCTGCACGGGCTTGAACTTCGTGTCGGTGAAGTACTGCGTGAGCACCTGGATCACGCTCGCGAGGATCAGCCCGAACAGGACGGCGATCGCCGGCCGGTAGTCGTCCATGTAGACGCCGCTGATCACGAACACGGCCGCCGCCGAGATCGCGGCCGAGATGAAGAACCCGCGGTTGATCGCGCGCATCCCGTGCTCGTCCTCGCTCCGCGGGGAGACCGCCAGGATCCCGATGATCGAGGTGATCACCCCGACGGCGCGAACGAACAGCGGGAACATCACGCCCGCGATCGCGCCGACCTCGCTCCCGGCGTACGCCGCGGCGCCCAGGATCAGGGAGGCGACGAGCGTCACCTCGTAGGACTCGAACAGGTCGGCGGCCATCCCGGCGCAGTCGCCCACGTTGTCGCCGACGTTGTCGGCGATCACGGCCGCGTTGCGCGGGTCGTCCTCCGGGATGCCCTTCTCGACCTTGCCGACGAGGTCGGCGCCGACGTCGGCCGCCTTCGTGAAGATGCCGCCGCCCACCCGCATGAACATCGCGAGGAGGGCCCCGCCGAAGCCGAACCCGACCAGGACCGCGGTCGCGTCCTCCTTGTAGATCAGCAGGATCACGGTGGCGCCGAGGAGTCCGAGCCCCACCGTGAACATCCCGGCTACGCCGCCGGCGCGGAACGCAACCCGCATCGCTCGGCGGA
>DATBMU010000075.1:0-3187 GCA_036554665.1 Actinomycetota bacterium
GGCGTCGATCGCGATCCGCACGGCGCGGAGTGTAGTGGCGTGGGTCCTCGCACCGGCTCGATCGGGAGTCCGCGCACGAGGCTCGAGCGCGAGGTCCGCACACCGGCTCCGGCGGGCGCCGCCGCGTATCGTGCCGTCCGATGGACGCCGAGGTGACGTGCTGCCTGGACCTGTCCGCCGCGGCGCACGAGCGCGCCGGCCTCGGGCGCTACGCGACCGCCCTCGGCGAAGCGCTGCTCGCGCGCGGCGTGGAGCTCTCCGCCTTCGTCAACGATCGCGCGGGCTCCCACCTCTCGCCGCCGCTCAGCGAGCTGCCGCTCCACACCGCGGGGCTCCCCCGCGCGCGCTGGCGGCTGCGGGCGGCCGCCTCGTACTTCGGCGGCCCGTCGATGGACCGGGCGTTCGAGGGCGTCCGGCTGTTCCACGCGACCGCGCATCTGCTGCCGCGGCTCACCCGGGCCCGCAGCGTGTTCACGCTCCACGACGTCGCGTACCTGCGCTTCCCGCAGCACCACCTGCCGAAGAACCGGATCTACCTGCGGGCGATGATGCCGCGCTTCGTGCGGCGGGCCGACGCCGTGATCGCCGTGTCCGAGGCGACGCGTCGCGACGCGCTCCGCTTCTACCGGCTGGACCCCGCGAAGATCCACGTGATCCCCGAGGGCGTGGACCCGCGATTCACGCCCGACCCCGACCTCGAGCGCGTCGCGACCGTCCGCGATCGATACGAGGTGCCCGAGCGCTTCGTCCTGTACGTCGGCACGATCGAGCCGCGCAAGAACCTCACGACGCTCCTCGAGGCCTACGCCGAGCTCCTCCGGCGACGTCCGGAGGTCGGGCTCGTGATCGCCGGAGGCAAGGGCTGGCTGTACGAGCCCTTCTTCGAACGCCTGCGCGCCCTGGGCCTCGAACGCCGCGTGACGCTCACCGGGCACGTGCCCGACGAGGACGTGCCGGCGCTGATGAGCGCGGCCGACGTGTTCGCCTTCCCCTCCGAGTTCGAGGGGTTCGGGCTGCCGCCCCTGGAGGCGATGGCGTGCGGCGTTCCGGTGGTGAGCTCCGACGCTGCCAGCCTCCCGGAGGTCGTCGGGGACGCGGGGGTGCTGGTCCCGCCGCACGACGTGGGCGCGTGGGTGTCGGCGCTCGACCGGCTCCTGGACGACGCCTCCCTGCGCGACCGGCTGCGCGCCGAGGGCATCGCACGCGCCCGGACGTTCACCTGGGACGCCGCCGCGGCGAAGACGATCGAGGTTTACCGGTCGGTGCTGGCCGCGCCGGCGTGATCGACGCCTAGGTCGGGCATTCGACCGGCGGCTCCTCGTTCGGATCGGGCAGCTCGTAGCGGGAGGTCACGACGATGGCCACGTCCTCGCCGGCGCCGAGCGAGCCGGGGGGCGCGGGGACGAGCTCGAGGTTCCGGAAGTACGTGCCGACGACCTTGGCCATCGACTCGGCGCCGTCCCGGTACAGGATCATCGGTCCCTTCCCCGGGAGCCGGGTCCCCGAGTCGTCGACGATCCCGGGCGACGTGTTGAAGCCGCCCTCCGTCAGGACGGTGAGGACGTCGGCCGCGATCGTCGCGGCGTCGGGCTGGACGATCGTCCCGGCGTCGCGGTCGACGACCGAGGCGACGATGTTCGCCGGGGACGGCGGCGTCTGCGCGAGCTCCGTCCCGAGGTCGCCGAGCGGCCTGCCTTCGCGGAGCCGGCGGAACAGCTCCTGCGCGTCCGGCTCGATCAGCTTCACGACGGACAGGTACGTGCCGTCGGCGTCGTAGATGCCCTCCGGGATCGTCGGCACGGCGCGGAAGTCGGCGTTCTCGGTCCCCACGCCCTGGAGCTGCCCGGCGAGGTACACGAGCTCGGCGGGGTTCAGCCCCTCGTCCACCACGAGGTTCGACAGGAGCTTCGGGACCAGGTCGGGCAGCCGGAGCAGCTCGCCCGGTCGCAGCATCTTCGCGATCACCGCGCGCAGGAACTGCTGCTGCCGGCTGATCCGCGCGAAGTCCGGGACGGCGTCGCACGGCTGGTGCCGCGTCCGCACGTACGCGAGCGCGGTGAAGCCGTCGAAGTGCTGGCAGCCGGCGGGGATGTCGAGCAGCGACAGCTCGTCCTTCATCGGGTACGGGACGCACATGTCGACGCCGCCGAGCGCGTCGACGACCCGCTGGAAGCCGAGGAGCGAGACGTACATCACGTGGTGGATCTGCATCCCCGTGAGGCTCTTGACGGTCCTCGCGACGAGCTGCGCCCCACCGCGATCGATCCCGTCCTGGAACGCCGAGTTGATGCGGCCCATGCCGACGCCGGGGATGTCGACCCACAGGTCGCGCGGGAACGACAGGAAGATCGCCTCCTGCCGGTCGGGCCGCGTGTGAACGAGGATGATCGTGTCCGAGCGGTTCGTCCCGCCGATGAACTCGTCGGTCCCGAACGCCTCGAGCTCCTCGGGGGTGAGGCCCTTGCGGGAATCGCTGCCGAGCAACAGGTAGTTGCACGCGCGCTCGGCGCACCGGCCGATGATGTCGGGCTCCGCCGAACCCGTCGTCCCGGGCCCGGCCGCGTCGAAGGTCGGGATCGTGTGGATCTGCTCCTTGGTCCAGAAGTACGTGCCCATCCCGATCGCCGAGATCAGCGTCACGACGGCGGCGACGCTCGCCGAGACGGCGAGGAACGCCCTGCGGGCGTGCGGATGGCTCGACGTGGCGCGCGTGGAAGGGGCCTCGGACATAGGCTTCGGCGAAAGGGTACCCGGCAGGCTCCAGCCAGGATGCGGAGGCGCCCGTGGCGATCGTGTGGAATCCGTCTCCCGAGTACGTCGAGCGCGCGAACGTGACGCGCCTGATGCGCGCGCACGGGATCGGGACGGAGGAGGAGCTGCTGCGGCGCTCGACGGCGGACGTCGCGTGGTTCTGGGACGCGGTCGTGCAGGACCTCGGGCTCGAGTTCTTCGAGCCGTACGAACGCGTCGTGGACGTGTCCCACGGCATCGAGTGGGCGACGTGGTTCGGCGGTGGCTCCGTGAACCTCGCGCACGACTGCGTCGACCGGTGGGCCGAGCGCACCCCCGACGCGGAGGCGGTGATCTGGGAGGGCGAGGAGGGCGACGTCCGGCGTGTGACGTACCGCGAGCTCCGCGAGATCGCCGACGCGCTCGCGAACGGGCTCGCGTCGCTCGGCGTCGGCAA
>DATBMU010000081.1:0-3080 GCA_036554665.1 Actinomycetota bacterium
CCAGCGCGTGGATCCGCCGCAGCGCCTCGCGCACCTGTGGCTTCGACGACGAGCCCGAGCCGGCCACCGCGTTCTTCACCTCGAGCGGTCCGTACTCGGCGACCTCGAGCCCGGCCTCGGCCGCCACGAGGAGCACCGCCCCCGTGGCCCGCGCGACCGCCATCGCGCTCGCCTCGTTCACGTTCCAGGCGACGCGCTCCAGGGCGACCGACCCGGGAGCGTGCTCGGCGATCGACGCGCGGAACGCCTCCGCGATCAGCCGGATCCGCTCCGCTTCGGGCGTCCCCGAGGTGGTCCGGACCGTCGTGGCCGACAGGATCCGCGTTCGACGGTCCCGTCGCTCGACCACCGCGAGGCCCATGTTGGCCACGCCGGGGTCCACGCCGATCACCCGGGAATCGAACATCCGTTCGTGCATCCTAGGCGGCCGGTGCCCCCCGGGCAACGACCGCGGCGGCACCCGGGCTCATACGAGCGCCGTCCCTCGGTCCGGCTACAGGGAGGCCATGACCTCTTCGGGGATGTCGAAGTTGGCGTAGACGGCCTGCACATCGTCGAGGTCCTCGAGCGCCTCGATCAGCTGCAGCACCTGCCTGGCCTCCGAGCCCCCGACCGGGATCGCCGTCTGCGGGAGCATCGTGAGCTCGGACGATTCGACCGGGAGGCCGGCGGCCTCCAGCGAGCCCACGACCGCGCGGAGCCCGCCCGGATCGGTCACGATCTCCCAGGAGCTCTCGGCGTCGCGGACGTCCTCGGCTCCCCCCTCGAGCGCCACCTCGAGCACGCGTTCCTCGTCGGGCGCGATCGCCTTCTCGACGACGATCACGCCCTTGCGCGTGAACATCCAGGCGGTGCTCCCCTGGTCGCCGAGGTTGCCGTGGTTGCGGGTGAACGCGTGGCGGATCTCCTGACCGGTCCGGTTGCGGTTGTCGGTGAGCGCCTCGACGAGCAACGCGACGCCGCCGGGCGCGTATCCCTCGTACTGCAGCTCCTCATAGCGCGCGCCGTCGGACAGCTCCCCGGTCCCGCGCTTGATCGCGCGCTCGATGTTGTCGTTCGGGACCGAGAAGCTCTTCGCCTTGTCCACGGCCGAGGCGAGCGTCATGTTGCCCTCGACGTTCCCGCCGCCATCGCGGGCCGCGACCTCGACCGCCCGCAGCAGCTTCGCGTACATGTTCGAGCGCTTCGAGTCGGTCGCTTCCTTCTTCCGCTTGATCGTCGCCCACTTGGAATGACCGGACATCGGCTACACCACCTTCGTCATCAGGAACCGGTGGAGCCCGGTCTCGCCCACGAGCTCCGGGTGGAAGGATGCCACGACCAGGCTCTCCTCCTCCATGACGACCGGGTGTCCCTCGTGCTCGGCCAAGACGTGGACGGCCGGACCGACCCGCTCGACGACGGGTGCACGGATGAACACGCCGCGGACGCGATGATCGAGCCCCTCCACGGCCACGTCGGTCTCGAACGAGTCGACCTGCCGCCCGTACGCGTTGCGGCGGACCGTGATGTCCATGAGCGCGAGCAGCGGCTCACCGCCGATCACCTCACGAGCGAGCACGATCATCCCCGCGCACGTCCCCAGGATCGGCATCCCGGCCCGGGCGCGCTCCCGGATCGGCTCGACGAGGCCATAGGCCCGTGCGAGCTTCCCGATCGTCGTCGACTCCCCACCGGGGATCGCCAGGCACGCGACGTCGGACAGGTCCTCGGCGGTGCGCACCTCGATCGGGCTGGCGCCGGCCTCCGCGAACGCCCACGCGTGCTCGCGGAAGTCCCCCTGCAGCGCGAGCACACCCGCCTTCACGGTGCCCCTTGCTACCAGCCGCGGGTCTGGAGCAGACCCTCCTCGCCGAGCTCCTTGATGTCGAGCCCCGGCATCGGGTCCCCGAGACCCCGCGACACCTTCGCGAGCACGTCGGGGTCGTTGAAGTGCGTGGTCGCCTCCACGATCGCGCGCGCGCGGGGCGCCGGGTCCTCGGACTTGAAGATCCCCGAGCCGACGAACACCCCGTCGACCCCGAGCTGCATCATCAGCGCGGCATCGGCCGGCGTGGCGAGCCCACCCGCCGCGAAGTTCACGACCGGCAGCCGTCCGAGCGCGGCCACATCACGGACGAGCTCGACCGGCGCGCCGAGATCCTTCGCGATCGTCACGAGCTGTTCGGGACGGGCCGTCTGGATCTCGCCGATCTGACGGAGCATCGTCCGCTGATGACGCACCGCCTCGACCACGTTGCCCGTGCCGGCCTCGCCCTTCGTCCGGATCATCGCGGCGCCCTCGGCGATCCGACGCAGCGCCTCCCCCAGCTCGCGGGCGCCGCACACGAACGGGACGGTGAACGCCCACTTGTCGATGTGGAACTCCTCGTCCGCCGGCGTGAGGACCTCGGACTCGTCGACGTAGTCGACGCCGAGGGCCTGGAGGATCTGCGCCTCGACGAAGTGGCCGATCCGGGCCTTCGCCATGACCGGGATCGAAACGGTCTGCTGGATCTCCTCGATCTTCGTCGCGTCGGCCATCCGTGCGACGCCGCCCTCCTTGCGGATGTCGGCGGGCACCCGCTCGAGCGCCATCACCGCGCAGGCTCCGGCGTCCTCGGCGATCTTCGCCTGCTCCGCGTTCGTGACGTCCATGATCACGCCGCCCTTGAGCATCTCCGCCAGGCCCGACTTCACCCGGAACGTACCGGTCTCGCGCCCCACGGCGTATCCCTCCTCGGCACCCATGTCGTTCGAGTGTACCGCCGCGACCTCGGCGAGCAGCCGTCGCGCGGCGGGGTCGCGGGGCCACGAAGTAGTCCTCGGGTCGAGGACTACTTCGCGAAGGCGACCGGCCGGCCCTTGGGGACGAGCTCCACGAACGTCGTCCCGGGCGCGAGGTGGATCTCCTCCCCGGCCCTCGTGCGGAAGATCGTGAGGTCGTCCTCGTCGGACCGCTCCCAGCGACCGACGATCAGTCGGCCCCCGCGGAGGATCCACGCCTTGCCCGTGCCGGTCATCGTCACCTCGGGCGAGGGGTACCCGGCGGCGTCGATGATGCCGCTGTCGGTCACGACCACCTGCTGGATCACAACGTT
>DATBMU010000114.1:0-5308 GCA_036554665.1 Actinomycetota bacterium
CCACCGGAGAGCACCTCGCCGCTGTCGGGCAGGACGATCGGGTTGTCGGAGACGGAGTTCGTCTCGATCTCGAGCACCGACGCCGCGAACCGGAGCACGTCCCGCGTGGCGCCGTTCACCTGCGGTGCGCAGCGCAGCGAGTACGCGTCCTGCACCAGGTGCGGGCTGTCGCGGTGCGAGGCGACGATCGCGCTCCCGTCGAGCAGCCGCCGCAGGTTCGACGCCGAGGCCACCACACCCGCGTGTGGACGGAGTGACGTCAGCCGTTCGTCGAAGACGCGATCGGAGCCGAGCGCGGCCTCGACGCTCATCGCGGCGACGACGTCCGCTGTCCGGACGAGCCGCTCCACCCGCCGGGCGGCGAGCGTGCCGACCGCGAGCATGCCCTGCGTGCCGTTCACGAGCGCGAGCCCCTCCTTGGCCCGGAGCTCGAGCGGCCCCAGGCCGGCCCGCGCGAGCGCCTCGCCCGCGGGAGAGGCGACGCCGGCCTCGAGGACCTCGCCGCGCCCGATCAGCGGGAGCGCCAGGTTCGCGAGCGGCGCCAGGTCGCCCGACGCGCCGAGCGAGCCCTGCTCCGGGACGACCGGCACGAGGTCCCGGTTCAGCATCTCCACCATCCGCTCGACGACCTCGACGCGGACCCCCGAGTGACCGAGCGCGAGCACGTGCGCCCGGAGCAGCAGCATCGCTCGGGCCTCCTCGCGGGAGAGCGGCCGGCCGACCGCCGTGGCGTGCGAGCGGACGATCCGCTCCTGGAGCACGTCGGCGCGCTCCGGCTCGATCCGGACGTTCGCGAGGCTGCCGAAGCCGGTGGTGATGCCGTACACGGTCGCTTCGGAGGCGACGGCCGCCTCGACGACCGCCCTGGCGGCCTCGATGCGCTCCACGGCCGCGGGTGCCAGCTCGACCTCGGCGCCGGCGGCGACGGCGACGACGTCGTGCAGCGTGAGCGGCTCTCCCACCCGGACGGGCACGGCCGAAGGCTACCGGTTCGGCCCCGGCGTGTGGGACGAACGGCGCTGGTACGGTGGCCGCGTGGCGAGCCCCTTCGACGACCTCGATCGTCCGCCACCCCCGGGACCGACCCGCCGATCGGACGCCCCCGGCGCGTTCGCGGCCCTCCTGCGCGGCGCCGCCCGGCGGTGCGCCCGGTGCGGCGGCGGCGACCTGTTCGAGACCTGGTTCCGGGTCCGCGCCCGGTGTCCGCGGTGCAACCTGCGGCTCGAGCGCGAGGAGGGCGGGTTCCTCGGCGCGATGGTCGTGAGCTACGGGGTCACCGCGCTCGCGTGGGTGATCCTGCTCGTGGTGTGGCTCGCGATCGACCTGCCCGACGTCCACGTGCTCGCGCTCACGCTCGCCTCGATCGGGCTCGCGATCCTCGTGCCGCTCCTGTTCTGGCCGTTCTCGAAGTCGATCTGGGCGGCGGTGGACTACCTCGTGTACCGCACCGACCCCGCCTACGCGTCCGAGGAGGCCGCGGGGCGGGCGAGCGGCAACGGCGGACGCGACTAGCGCGCGCTCACTCGCGCCAGGGCAGGCGAACGCCCCGATCCGCGGCGACCGCGAGGGCCTCGTCGTAGCCCGCGTCGGCGTGTCGCACGACGCCCATCCCGGGGTCGCTCGTCAGCACCCGGCGCAGCCGCTCGCCCGCGTCCGCCGAGCCGTCGGCCACCACCACCATCCCCGCGTGGATCGAGTAGCCGATCCCCACGCCCCCGCCGTGGTGGACGCTCACCCAGTGCGCGCCGGCCGCGGTGTTCACGAGCGCGTTCAGGATCGGCCAGTCGGCGATCGCGTCCGAGCCGTCCTTCATCGCCTCGGTCTCGCGGTACGGGCTCGCGACGCTCCCGGCGTCGAGGTGGTCCCGCCCGATCACGATCGGGGCGGACAGCTCGCCGCTCGCCACCATCTCGTTGAACCGCACCCCCGCCGCGGCGCGCTCCCCGTACCCGAGCCAGCAGATCCGTGCCGGCAGCCCCTGGTAAGCCACCCGCTCCTCGGCCATCGACAGCCACCGGTGGAGCCGTTCGTGCTCCGGGAAGAGCTCGCCCACGGCGCGATCGGTCCGCGCGATGTCCTCGGGGTCGCCCGAGAGCGCGACCCAGCGGAACGGCCCCTTGCCCTCGCAGAACATCGGCCGCACGAACGCTGGGACGAACCCCGGGTACGCGTACGCGCGCTCGAGGCCGCCGATCCGCGCCCCGGCGCGCAGGTTGTTCCCGTAATCGAAGACGACGGCGCCGGCGTCGAGGAAGCCGACCATCGCCGCGACGTGCTCCGCCATCGACGCGTACGCTCGCCGCTCGTACTCCGCCGGGTCCGAGGCGCGGAGCGACGCCGCCTCCTCGAGGGACAGGCCGCCCGGCACGTACCCGCCCAGCGGGTCGTGCGCGCTCGTCTGATCGGTGACGAGGTCGGGGCGGAACCCGCGTCGCAGCAGCTCGGGGAGCACCTCGGCGCAGTTTCCGACCAGGCCGATCGAGACGGCCTCCCCGTCGGCGGCCGCCCGCTCCGTCCACCGCAGCGCCTCGTCGAGATCGGCGGTCTCGCGATCCAGGTACCGGGTCTTGATCCTCCGCTCGACCCTGGCCGGGTCGACCTCGACGCAGAGCGCGACGCCCTCGTTCATCGTGACCGCGAGCGGCTGGGCCCCGCCCATCCCGCCGAGGCCCCCGGTGAGCGTGACCGTGCCCCGGAGCGAGCCGTCGAACCGCTGCCTGGCCGCCTCCGCGAACGTCTCGTACGTTCCTTGGAGGATCCCCTGCGTGCCGATGTAGATCCACGAGCCGGCCGTCATCTGGCCGTACATCGTGAGCCCGGCGTGCTCGAGCTCGCGGAACGTCTCCCAGTCCGCCCACTTCGGGACGAGCATCGAGTTCGAGATCAGGACGCGCGGCGCGGACGGATGCGTCTCGAACACCGCCACGGGCTTGCCCGACTGCACGAGCAGCGTCTCGTCCCCCTCCAGTCCTCGCAGCGCGCGGACGATCGCGTCGAACGCGTCCCACGATCGCGCGGCGCGGCCGGTGCCGCCGTAGACGACGAGGTCCTCGGGACGCTCGGCGACGTCGGGATCGAGGTTGTTCATCAGCATCCGCAGGGCGGCCTCCTGCGGCCACCCTTTGCACGATCGCTCGCTCCCGCGGGGAGCCCGGACCTCTCGCGCGCTCATGCGGCCACCTCCGACCGGATGATAGGGCGGCGCGCGCTCGAGTCGCGCGGCGGTCGATCGTTCAGGACGTGCGGCGGTCGATCGCCCAGGACGAGCCGACCGTGGATTTCGTGAACGACTTCATCTCGGTCGCGATCGCGACGGCCTCGGCGAAGTGGCGGAAGGTGCGCCGGGCGGTCGTTGCGACGCCGATCGAGATCGTGAGGAAGGGGAAGTCCTGCTCCTCGCCGCGGCGGCTCGTCAGGAGGATGTGGCCGCGCTCCTGGTCCTCCGGGTCGTACATCGCCGGCACCGCGCCGTCGAACCCCTGGACGATGAGCTCGGCCAGGTGCTCTGCCTCGTCCGCCTCGCACACCACGACGAAGTCGTCGCCGCCGACGTGCCCGACGAACGTGCCCGGGCTGCCGGAGCCTCGTGCCACGTCCTCGATCAGCTCCGCCGTCGCCTGGATCACCTGATCGCCGCGCATGAAGCCGTAGTGATCGTTGAACGCCTTGAAGTGGTCGAGGTCCGCGTACAGCACCGCGAAGCTCGCCTCGGCCTCGACGCGCCGCTCGATCTCCTCCTCGATCCGGACGTTGCCGGGCAGGCCGGTGAGCGGCGACTGCTGCCGCATCTCCTTCGCCCGGCGCAGCACCCCCCGGATCCGCGCGAGGAGCTCGGGCGTGTCGAAGGGCTTCACGATGTAGTCGTCGGCGCCGACCGAGAACCCTTCGAGCTTGTCGGCCGACAGCCCGCGAGCGGTGAGCATGATCACGCTGACCGAGGTCGTCCGGCTGTCGTGGCGGAGCTGCCGCGTGAGCTCGAACCCGTCCATGTTCGGCATCATCACGTCGGCGAGGACGAGGTCGGGGCACCGCTCGCGGGCGGTGTCGAGCGCCTGCCGGCCGTCGTTCGCGACACGCACCTCGTACCCGGCGGCCTTGAGCTCGATCTCGAGGAGCCGAGCGATGAAGGGGTCGTCGTCGACGACCAGCACGGAGCTTCCGGCAGGCCCGGGGGCCAGATCGTTCGCGTCCTCGACCGACAACTGCACCATCCCCCTGTCCCGGGGAGGAATCGGCAGGATACCCCGACGGGTGTAGCCGGTACGAGCACCCGCCGGTTCGTGGGACGATGGCCCCGGTCGGCGGCCCCGAGGTCGACGGCCCGATGTCGCCGGCCCGGGCCGGCGGACCGGGTACGGTCCCGGGGGCAGGGAGAGGGACGCGCATGGACGTGCTCGACTCGTTCTTGGACGCGATGGGGAACACGCCGCTCGTCCGGCTGGGCAAGGTGGCCCGCGGCGTCCCGGCGACGGTCCTGGCGAAGCTCGAGATGCTGAACCCGGGCGGGAGCGTGAAGGACCGGATCGCGCCCCGGATGATCGAGGCGGCCGAACGCGCGGGTCTCCTGCGGCCGGGCGGGACCATCGTGGAGCCGACGTCGGGCAACACCGGGCACGGGCTCGCGATCGCCGCCGCGATCCGCGGCTACAAGTGCATCTTCGTGATGCCGGACAAGATGAGCCAGGAGAAGATCTCGCTCCTGCGCGCGTACGGCGCCGAGGTCGTCATCACGCCGACCGCGGTGGCCCCGGAGTCCCCGGAGTCCTACTACCGGGTCGCCGACCGGCTCACGGAGGAGATCCCGGGGGCCTTCCAGCCGAACCAGTACTACAACCCGGAGAACCCGGCGGCGCACGAGGCCACGACCGGACCCGAGATCTGGCGCCAGACCGAGGGGGCGGTGACGGCGTTCGTCGCCGGGGTCGGCACCGGCGGCACGATCACCGGCGCGGCAAGGTACCTCAAAGCACAGAAGCCCGACCTCCTCGTGGTCGGGGCCGATCCCGAGGGCTCGATCTACTCCGGGGACGTGCATCCGTACCTGACGGAGGGCATCGGCGAGGACTTCTGGCCGAAGACGTTCGACCCCGCGCTCGTGGACCGCTACGTCCGGGTCTCCGACCGCGACGCGTTCCGCATGGCCCGGCGCATCACGCGCGAGGAGGGCATCCTCGTCGGTGGCTCGTCCGGCACCGCGGTGGTCGCCGCGGTCGAGGTCGCGCGCGAGCTCGGACCGGACGACGTCGTGGTGGTGATCCTGCCCGACAGCGGCCGCAACTACCTGTCGAAGCTGTACTCGGACACCTGG
>DATBMU010000072.1:0-15519 GCA_036554665.1 Actinomycetota bacterium
GCCGTGGCGGTCGAAGTAGTGGGGGAAGTCCGTGCCGCCGCCGACGAAGCTGATCCGAAGGGGCGCGGTCGCGCGGACGGTGGGCAGGGTCATCGGCCCGCCCAGTATGGGCGTCGCATCGCGAGCATGACCAACCGCGGAGCGCGTTCGCCGAGGCGTCAGGCGACGAACCGGACGACCCGGCGGCGCTGTTGCTCCGTGAGGCCACCCCAGACGCCGTAGCGCTCGCCGTTCTTGAGCGCCCACGCGAGACACGTCTCGCGCAGCCCGCACGCCCCGCAGTACGCGAGCGCCGGGCCCGCCTCCTCCTCGGAGGTCGGGAAGAACACGTCCGGGTCGATGCCGTGACAGGCGGCGGTCTCCTGCCAGACGTCCGGTGGGGAAGGGTTCGTGGGGAGGGTCCTCAGGTCGATACCGGCGATCCGCTCCTTGGTCACCCCTGGCTCCTGCGTCCGACCGATGCGCCCGTGCCGCGCGGGGCGGCGCCGGGCAGGACCCGTTGTAGCAACCCAGCGAACGTGGAGAACAGTCTTGAAAACTCGGTGGCGGTGGAGTAGATGAGCGCGGCTCAGCGGCGGTCGAGCCGCTCACCGGACCCCCGCGAGAGCGGTGCGGCGCGCGCGTCCCAACGCACGCGGGCGATGCCGAGTCGCCCATCCGCGCTGGTCACGACGCCGACGGGTCCGCCGTCGGCCACCACCGGCTCGCCGGCCTCGAGCGGGGTCTCGGCCCGCACGGCGAGCACCCGGCGGGTCGGGTGTCCGAGGTTCGCGACCTTCGCGACGGCCTCCTGCCCGAGGAAGCAACCCTTGCCGCGGTCGGTCACGGGCGGGCCGTCCCAGCCCGCCTCCGCGGGCAGGGAGTCCGGGTCGAGGTCGACCGGGAACCGTGGATCGCCGCGCCGCACGCGCCGGGCCTCCACGGTCTCTGGCGTCGCCGGCTCGAGACCGTCGCCCTCCAGGCGCTCGCGCGCCGACCGGAGCGCGTCCTCGCCTCCGTCGAGGAGGAGGTCGTAGCCGTCGCCGAGCACCGACGGTCGCCAGACGCCGTCCGCCCAGGGCGGTGACCCGTCGCCTCCGGGGACGGCGAGGAGCCGGGCGTCGGAGGCGACGATCGCGACGTCCGAGGAGAGCACGTACGGAGCGAGCAGGTCTGCGATCGGCGCCGGCTGGTCGACTGCCTGGACGAGGAGGAGGTCGGGGCCGTCGAGGCCGAGGACGTGGAAGCTCGCCAAGATCCGGCCGGTCGGCGTGAGCAGGAGGGACGGCCGCGATCCGTGGGGTCGGAGCGTGGCGACGTCCGTGGTCGCGAGGTCGCCCAGGAAGCGGCGCGCGTCGGCACCGGACAGGAGCGTCACGGCGACCGTCGACAGCTCGGCGTACGCGCGTCCCTCCTCGAGGGCGCTCGCCGCCCGTTCGCGGTTGGGCTCGGTCACCTCTGAGAGGATAGGCCGACGTGGACGTGCCGAAGACGCTGGTCGTCACGAACGACTACTCCCCGCGCGTCGGCGGCATCCAGCGGACGCTCGAGGCGCTCGTCGAACGGTTCCCGGCCGACCGCGTCGCGGTGCTGTGTCCCGCCTGGGAAGGGGCGGGGGACTTCGACCGGGCCGCTCGGTACCCCGTCCTGCGACAACCCGAGCGGTTCCTGTGGCCGACCCCCGATGTGGGGCGCCGGATCCGCGCGGCCGTGGCGGACCTCGGCGCGGAGGTGGTGCTCTTCGGGGCGACGTACCCGCTCGCCACGTTGGGACCGTCGATCGCGAAGCGGCGGACGCCGTACCTGTCCGCGGCGCACGGGTTCGAGTACTGGTTGTCGATCGCCCCGGGGGCGCACGCGCTGCTGCGCCACGCGACGTCGCGCGCGTCACGCGTGCCCGTGATGTGCAGCGCCTTCATCGGTCGCGTGGTGCGCACGGCCGTGCCCGAACGCGTCCCGGTCTCGGTGATGTACCCGGGCGCCGACGTCGACGCGTTCCATCCCGACCTGCCGTTCGAGGACCTCCGCGAGCGCCACGGGCTCGTCGACCGCCCGATCGTCGTGTGCGTGAGCCGCCTCGTCCCCCGCAAGGGCCAGGACGCGTTGATCCGGGCGATGCCGCGCATCCGACGGGAGGTGCCCGACGCCGCCCTGCTGATCGTGGGCGACGGGCCGGCGCGCGCGGACCTGGAGGCGATGGCGGCGGAGGGGCCGGACGGGACGGTGGTCTTCGCCGGGCAGGTCTCCGAGGAGGACCTGCCCCGCTACTACCGGGCGGGCGACGTGTTCGCGATGCCGTGCCGGACGCGCCGGGCGGGCCTGGAGGTCGAGGGCTGGGGCAACGTGTTCATCGAGGCGGCGGCGTGCGCGCGCCCGGTCGTGGTGGGGGACTCGGGCGGCGCGCGGGAATCGCTCCTGGACGGGACGACGGGGCTCCTGGTCGACGGCAGGAGCGTGGATGCGGTCGCGGACGCGGTCGCGTCGCTGCTCGGCGACCCCGCGCTCGCCGAGGCGATGGGCAGGGCTGGACGCGCCCGCGTGGAGCGGCACTTCACCTGGGATCGGGCTGCCGGCCAGTTGGCCGCGTGGCTGCGCGAGGCGGTCGGGTAGCGGGATTACCCTGGTCCGATGAGCGAGGATCGGCGCTGCCCGAGCTGCGGGGCGCTCGTCGCGGCGGACGCGGAGTGGTGCGGCCAGTGTTACGCGCCGCTGCACGCCGAGCAGCCCGAGCCCGTCCCGGCGCCGCCGGCCCGAGAGGCTCCGGCCGGCGAGCCGGTCGCGGTGAGCACGCCCGGTGGGGGCGGGGTCGAGGTGGCGGGCGGCCGCGCGACCTGGGAGTGCCCCGTCTGCGGGGAGCGCAACCCGATGGAGGCGGGCGTCTGCGGGATGTGCCAGACGCCGTTCGCGCGCCTGTTCGAGGAGCCGACGCCGGACCGGGCCCCGCGGATCGAGCCGCGCACGGCCGCCCTGTGGTCGCTCGCGCTGCCCGGCCTCGGGCACTGGAAGGCCGGCCTCCGCGCGGACGGCTTCGCCCGGATGGTCCTGTTCGCGTGGACGCTCGGGACCGTGGTGGTCGTGCTCCTGTCGGGCTCGGGACGAGGGGGCATCGGCCGGGGGATGGCCCTGTTCTCGCTCTACCTGGCCGCCGCCGTGGCGATCTACGTGGTCTCGGCGATCGACGCCTACCGGGTGGCCGACGGGCGACCGCCGCTGGTCACCTCGCGCGTGCTCCTGTGGGCGTCCGCGGCCCTGGTCCTCGCCTCGATCGTGCTCGCGACGTTCATCACCTTGCCGGCGGCGCGTGGGTAGCATCATCCAGGCATGACCGAGCAGACCGAGGGCCAGATCGTGATCGAGGCGACGGCCGCCGAGATCATGGATGTGCTCACGGACTTCGAGGCCTACCCGGACTGGGCGGACGTGAAGGCCGTCCGGGTGCTCGAGCGGGGCGACGGGGGCGTCGGCACGCGCGTGGCCTTCGAGGTCGACGTGCCGATCCTCGGTCGCGCCAACTACACGCTCGCGTATCGGTACGCACCCGCCGACGGCGGGATGTCGTGGGTGTCCACGGAGGCCCGCGGCGCGGTCTCGGACATCTCCGGCGAGTACCTGCTGAGCGAGATCGACGAGGACGAGACGAAGGTGATCTACCGGCTCTCGGTCGACCTCGGCATCCTGCTGCCGGGCTTCGTCCGCACGCAGGGCGAGAAGCGCGTGATCGAGAACGCGCTGGAGGGCCTGAAGCGGCGCGTGGAGCTCGGGTAGCGAGGGCGCCGAGGCTCCGCGCCCCCGGCCGCGCTAGGCTGCGCGGATGAGGGTCCTCCTGTTCACCGGCAAGGGTGGGGTCGGCAAGACCACCGTGGCGGCCGCGACCGCCGTGCGGGCGGCCGAGGCCGGACACCGGACCCTCGTCATGAGCACGGACCCGGCGCACTCGCTCGGCGACTCCTTCGACACCGAGATCGGCGAGAGCGCGACGCCGATCGTCCCGAAGCTCTGGGCCGAGCAGATCGACGCGCAGAGCCGGCTCGAGACGAACTGGCGCGAGATCCAGGACTACTTCGTCCAGCTGATGAACTGGGCGGGGGTCGACACGATCCAGGCCGAGGAGCTCTCGGTGATCCCCGGCCTCGACGAGATCTTCAGCCTCATCGACATCAAGACCCACGTCGAGAGCGGCCGCTACGACCTGCTCGTCGTCGACTGCGCCCCGACCGCCGAGACGCTCCGGTTGCTCTCTCTCCCCGAGGTGATGAGCTGGTACATCGAGCGCGTCTTCCCGATGCAGCGGCGGGTGGTGAAGGGCGTTCGCCCGATCGTCACGAAGATGACGTCGCTGCCGATCGCGGGCGACCGGTTCTTCGCGGCCGTGGAGCGCCTGCACCGCAACCTCGAGGCCGTGCACCGGATCCTGACGGATGAGGCGTCCTCGACGGTCCGCCTGGTCGTCAACCCGGAGAAGATGGTGATCGCGGAGGCCCGCCGCACGTACACCTACCTCGGCCTGTTCGGGTACCGGGTCGACGCCGTCGTCGTGAACCGGATCATCCCGGACGACGTGAACGACCCGTACTTCGAGAAGTGGAAGGACATCCAGGCGGAGCACCTGCGGACCGTCCACGAGTCCTTCGAGCCGGTGCCGATCCTGACGGCACGGCTGTTCGACCGCGAGATGGTGGGCATGTCGCTGCTCGCGGACATGGGCCAAGAGGTGTATGGAGACCGATCGGCGACGGACGTGCTCTTCCGCGACCAGCCGATCCGCGTCCGCCGGCGCGCCGGCGGCTACGTGCTGGTGATGCGGCTCCCCTTCGTCGTCCGCGAGGACATGGACATCCATCGCAAGGGCGACGAGCTGTACGTGCGCGTTGGGAGCTACAAGCGCAACCTCGTGCTTCCCCAGTCGCTCCAGCGGCTGGAGATCCGGGGTGCGAACTTCGTCGGCGATCACCTCGAGATCGCCTTCGCCCGCGCGTCCGCCGACGCGCCGGAGGCGGGAGGGAGGAAACGTGCCTGAGTCACACGCGGAGACGGACGCCCCGCCCCGCCAGCCACGAGCCGGGGCCCCGAAGGCCTCGACCGACGGCAAGGACGACGAGAAAGCCATCGTGTGCAACGTCGCGTTCTGTCCGATCTGCCTGGCTGTGACGGCCGCCCAGGGCGCGGCGCCCGACGCGATGGAGCATCTCCTGAAGGCGGCGCGGGAGTTCTTCCTCGCCGCCCGGGCCGTGATCGACACGCGAGCCGACCATCTCGAGGGGGAGCGGGCGCGGCCGACCCGGCTCGAGAAGATCGAGATCACGTGACCCATCTCGGTCCGAGCCCGGGGCGGACGGCCGCGGGCCGATCGATCTGAGCCGGGGTTCCGCGAGCGGTGGGCGAGGGCGGCCAGGCGATCGGGATCGACGTCGGCGGGACGAAGATCAACGCGCTCCGGGTGGCGGGCGACGGGGAGGTCTTGGAGCGCCGACAGGTCTCGACGCCCGCGGACGACGGGCCGGCGGCGCTCGCGGCGTTGATCGACCTCGCGACCGGGATGGTCACGCCGGAGGTCCTCGGGATCGGCGTCGGCGCCGCGGGACTCGTCGACGCGTCGAACGGCACGCTCCGCTTCGCCCCGAACCTCGCCTGGCGGGAGCTCCCGATCGCGGCGAGGGTGCGGTCGGCGCTCGGGCTGCCCTGCCAGGTCGACAACGACGCGACCGTCGCGGCCTACGGCGAGTACCGCTTCGGCGCGGGCCGGGGGTTCCGGCACCTGCTGCTCGTCGCGGTCGGGACGGGGATCGGCGGAGGGATCGTCGCGGACGGGCGGCTCTTCCGGGGCGCGAACGGGTTCGCCGCGGAGATCGGGCACCTCATCGTCGAGCCCGGCGGGCCGCGCTGCGGGTGCGGGAACGAGGGCTGCTGGGAGCAGGTCGCGGCCGGGAGGGCGATCGACCGGCTCGGACGCGAGGCCGCGAGCCGGGACGGCGGCTCGCTGCTCGCGCGCCTCGCCGGGGGCGACCCCGAGCGGGTGTCGGGTGAGCACGTGACCGAGGCGGCCCGGCAGGGGGACGAGACGGCCGTGCGGATCCTCTCGGAGGTCGGCCGGCGGCTCGGCCAGGGCATCGCCGGGCTGGTGAACATCCTCGATCCGCAGGTGGTCGTCGTCGGAGGGGGCGCGATCGGCGCCGGCGACCTGCTGCTCGAGCCCGCTCGGGCCGCGTTCGTCGACGCGGTCGAAGGCCCCGAGCACCGCCCCGCGGTCCCGATCGTCGCCGCCGAGCTCGGCAACGACGCCGGGGCGGTCGGCGCGGCGGCGCTCGTCCTCGAGGAGCTCGGGCGCGTGGCTCGGTGAGCCCGATGCGGATCGGGCTCATGCTCCCGATGGCCTCGGGCGACGTCGACCGGACGCTGCGCTTCGCTCGACGGGCCGAGGAGCTCGGGTTCGACGGGGTGTTCGCGTTCGACCACCTCTTCCCGCCGGGCGGGCCGCCGGATCGACCGGCGCTCGAGGCGTACGCCGTGCTGGCCGCGGTCGCGGCGACCACCGACCGGGTGCGGATCGGGACGCTCGTCTCGCGCGCCTCGCTCCGGCCGGCGGGGATGCTCGCCAAGCAGGCCGCGACCCTAGACGACGTGAGCGGCGGCCGGTTCGTGCTCGGGGTCGGCACCGGCGACGCGCTCAGCCGCGACGAGCACCGGACGTTCGGCCTCCCGTACCTCGATCCGGACGTCCGGCGCGACCACCTCGTGGAGACGGTCCGGGCCGTCCGGTCGCTGTTCCGGGGGGAGCCGTTCCCGGGGGGGCGGCACGTCCCGGCGATCGCGGGGCCGCTCATGCCCGCCACGGTCACGCCGGGCGGGCCCCCCGTGTGGATCGGCGGCCGCTCGGAGGCCGCGGTCCGGGTGGCCGCCCGCGAGGCCGACGGGTGGAACGGCTGGGCCCTGGACGCGAGGACGTTCGCGGCCCGCGCCGAGCTGCTCCGGACGGAGGCCGGCGACCGGGAGGTCGAGGCCACCTGGGCCGGGGCGCTCGTGGTGGGCCGCGATGGAAGCGAGGCGGCGGGGCTTGGGCAGGCCCGGCGGGATCGCGGGATCCGCGGCGACGCCGTGGCCGACGATCCGGGCTCGGCGGCCCGGTGGCTGTCGGACCTCGCGGCGGCCGGCGCGACGTGGGCGATCCTCCTGGCCGCCGGTCCGGCGGATCGGCTCGAGCTGATCGGGGAGGACGTCCTGCCGCTCCTCGCGTCCGCCGGATGAGCGCGTCCGAGGTGCCGTCCCACCGGCTGAAGCGCCTCAAGCGCGCCCTCCGGCGCGACGTGATCGAGCGGCGCGACGCGCTCGCCCCCCCGGACCGAGCCGAGCGGAGCCGACGGATCGCCGACCGGGTCCTGGAGCTGCCGGAGGTCCGAGGCGCGCGGACCGTGATGGCCTTCTGGCCCTTCGGCTCCGAGGTCGACACGCGGCCGCTGATCGAGGACCTGCGGGGGCGGGGCGCGGTCGTCGCCCTGCCGCGCATCGAGGGGCACGATCTCGTCGCGGTCGCGTCCGAGCCGGGCGGCCCGACCCGGACGACGGGGTTCGGCGTCACGGAGCCGGCTGGGGGCGCGGCGCTCGAGCCGGGGGACGTCGACGTGGTGCTCGTCCCGGGGGTGGCGTTCGACCGCCGGGGCGCGCGCGTCGGGTACGGCCGAGGGTTCTACGACCGCTTCCTCCCGCGGACCCGGCCGGGCGTGGCGGCGATCGCGATCGCCTTCGCCGTCCAACTCGTCGACGAGGTCCCGGAGGGCGGTGCCGACCGCCGGGTCGACGCGATCGTGACCGAGGACGAGGTGATCCGCACCTCCGGCCCGGTCGCCGGCCGCCGAACTTGAACGGCGAGTCAACACCGTGCGAGGATGCCGCCCCACCGACCCGCGATCCCAGGAGGCCGCCCCGTGAGCGACGAGGAAGCGATCAGGACCGCGTTCCACGAGGTCACGGAGTCCCAGGGTGGGGGGCACGTCGCCGACGGCGGCTGGCTATGGCTGGAGGGCTTCGGCGACCTCCCGAAGGAGTACGCGGCCGTCCGCGACGACGTCGCCGTCTGGGACGTCTCGCCGTTGAACAAGTGGGAGTTCCGGGGCCCGGACGCGCTCCGCGCCGCCCAGCATGTGTTCAGCAACGACGTCATGGGCCTCGAGGTCGGGCAGGCTCGCTACGGCGCGTTCCTTGACCCCGACGGGCTGATGGTGGACGACGGGACCGTGTTCAACACGTCCCGGACCGACCACTGCTGGGTGATGACGAACGGCAAGGACCACGGGTCGTACTTCGGCGAGCTGCTCGGCGGCTTCGACGTCGAGGTCGAGTGGATCGCGCCGCGGATGCCCCACCTCGGCGTGATCGGGCCGCGGTCGCGCGAGGTCGTCCGATCCCTCACGGACGCCGACGTCGACGCGCTCCGCTACTTCCACTTCCACCCGGAGCCGGTGTCCGTCGGGGGCGTCGACGTGACGCTGTCGAGGACGGGCTTCGGCGGTGAGATGGGCTTCGAGCTGTTCCTCACGGACCCGGGGGACGCGGCCGCGCTCTGGAACGCGGTCGTGGGGGCGGGGGTGACGCCGTTCGGCGTGGAGGCGATCGAGGTCCTGCGGATCGAGGCCGGGCAGATCGTCACGGACTACGACTACGAGGCCCACCAGCGGTCGCCGTTCGACTTCAACCTCGACCGCGTGGTCGCGCTCGATGGGGACGCGGCGTTCGTCGGCAAGGAGGCGCTCCGCGCGGTCGCATCCGACCCGCCGAACCGGTTCGTCACGGTGAAGATCGACGGGGACGTGCTGCCCGAGTACGGGGCCGCGGTCACCAAGGACGGGGAGGAGATCGGCGTCCTGACGAGCCCGACGGACAGTCCCCGGTACGGCCGGATCGGGATGGCCGTGCTCCGTAGCGGTCACGCGGCCCCCGGCACGACCGTCGAGGTGGCGGCCGGGGACGGCGTGGCGACGGGCACCGTCGACGTCCTGCCGATCTACGACACGAACAAGGTCCGCCCCCGCGCCTAGCCGGTCCGCCTCCCCATCCGAGGCCCGGTTGACGTCGCTCCCGCACGGATTACACTCCCGTAATCACAGGCGTGTGATCCTCGCCTTGGGGCCCGGCCGGAAGGAGGCGCGATGCCGCTCCACACGTGCGCACCGCCGCGCGGATCCGAACCGAAGACGATGTCCCTCTGGGTCTGTCCGGGGTGCGGCGCCACCTGGGAGGCGGTGCCCTGGAACGACGTGTTCGACTTCGATCGCGACCAGGCCGTCACCCGCGCCGAGTGGATCCTCGTCGAGGGCCCGGCGCAGATGGCGGGTTGACGCGATGTCGGTGGAGCTCCGCACCGTCGGCACGCTGGCGCCCCCGCCCGGCTACTCCCACGTCGCCGTGGCTCGTGGCGGGACGATGGTGTTCACGGCCGGCGCCGTCCCGCTCGATGCCCAGGGCAACCTGGTCGGCGAGGACGACGCCCTGGCGCAGGCCGAGCGCGTGATCGAGAACCTGCTCGCCGCGCTCGGCGCCGGGGGCGCCGGTCCCTCGGACGTCGCGAAGACGACCGTCTACGTGGCCGGGGCGAGCCACGAGACGCAGTCGGCGGTGTGGCAGGTCGTCCGGTCCTCGCCGATCGGCGCCGCGCCGAGCACGCTCGTCGGCGTGCCGACGCTCGGCTACCGTGGCCAGCTGGTCGAGGTCGAGGCGATCGCGCTCCTCGACTGACGCGTCGGAGCGCGCTCGGCCGATCCGTCAGAAGAGGCCGACCGTGCGGCCGTCCTCGGCGAGGTCGACCTTCGTGAACGCGGGCGTCCGCCCGAGCCCCGGCATCCGCTGCATGTCCCCGCACAGGACCACGACGAAGCCCGCTCCCGCGCTCGGCACCACGCCTCGGACCGGCAAGCGGTAGCCGCGCGGCCGGTTGATCCACGTGGGATCGTGCGACAGGGACAGGTGCGTCTTCGCCATGCAGACGGGATAGGTCCCGAACCCGAGCTGCTCCATGCGTGCGATGTCCTTGTCGGCCTGGGGCGCGTAGTCGACGCCGTCCGCCCCGTACAGGCGGGTCGCGATCGCCTCCACCTGCTCCCTGATCGAGGCGCCCTCGGGCGTCAGCAGGGAGAAGGCGTTCGGCTTCTCCGCCGCCGCGACGACGGCCTGCGCGAGCTCGACCGCGCCCTCGCCGCCGCGCTCGAACCCCTGATTCTCGACGACCGTCTCCGCGCCGGCCCGGCCGGCGAGCTCGGCGACGAGGTCGAGCTCCTCGCGCGTGTCGCTCGGGAACTTGTTGACCGCGACGACGCACGGGAGCCCGTAGGCCTTCGCGATCTCGACGTGCGCGGCGAGGTTCTCGGAGCCGCGGGTGACGGCGTCCAGGTCGGGCTCGTCCAGCGACTCGAACGCCACGCCCCCGTGGGATTTCAGCGCGCGGACCGTCGTGACGAGGACCTGCGCCGACGGCGTGAACCCGCCGAACCGGCAGACGATGTCGCAGAACTTCTGGAACCCCAGGTCGCTCGCGAACCCGGCCTCCGTGACGACGTAGTCCGCGAGCTTGAGCGCCACGCGGTCCTCGATGATCGAGTTGTTCGCGTGCGCGATGTTGCCGAACGGCCCGGCGTGCACGAGCGTGGGCTGGCCCTCGAGCGTCTGCACGAGGTTCGGCTTGAGCGCGTCCTTCATGATCACCGCCATCGCGCCGGCCGCCTTGAGCTCCTCCGCCGTGACGGGCGCGCCGTCGTACGTCGAGGCGACGACGACCCGCCCGAGCCGCGCGCGCAGGTCGGTCAGGTCCTCCGCGAGCGCGAGGATCGCCATGATCTCCGACGCGGCGGTGATCACGAACTGGCTCTCGCGGGGAACGCCGTGCACCTTGCCCCCCAGGCCGATCACGGCGTTGCGGAGCTCACGGGCGTTGACGTCGAGCGCGCGCGGCCACGTGACGGTCTGCGGGTCGATCCCGAGGGGGTTGCCGAAGTAGAGCGACGCGTCGAGCGCCGACGCGAGCAGGTTGTGCGCCGCCGTGACCGCGTGGAAGTCCCCGTTGAAGTGGAGGTTGATGTCCTCCATCGGAACGATCAGGGCGTAGCCGCCGCCGGTCCCGCCGCCCTTGATGCCGAACACCGGGCCCATCGACGGCTCCCGGAGGCAGAGGATCACGTTGCGGCCCAGCCGGCCGAGCCCCTGCGTGAGCGAGATCGAGGTCGTGGTCTTGCCCTCGCCGGCCTTCGTCGGGGTGATCGCGGTCGTGATGATCAGCTTGCCGTCGGGCCGGTCGCGCAGGCGCTCGAGGATCGAGAGCGAGATCTTCGCCCGGTAGCGACCGTACGGCTCGATCTCGTCCGGCTCGATCCCCGCCGCCGCCGCGACGTCGCCGATCGGACGGAGGTCGGCTTCCTGTGCGATCTCCAGCGCGCTCTTCATCGTGGGTTCGCCCCCTGGGTTGACTCGCGGTTCAGGAACGGCCGAGAGCTTATCGGATGGCCTCGGCGCCTCGATCGCCGGAACCCAGCGCCGCCCGGCCTGGTCTCGCGACCGGCGGCCTCCGATAATGAGGGGGATGCCGCAGCCCGTTCCCCTGCGCCGGAGCACCGCTCGCGTCCGCGCGATGTCGGTCGTCGGCGACGCGGCGAGCGAGCGCCCCGACGTGCTCGCGGCCGAGGAGCCGATGGAGATCCGGGTCGCGGGCCCCGGCCAGGAGGCCGTCCCCGTCGCCGTGACGATGCGGACGCCGGGCGCGGACTTCGAGCTCGCGGCCGGCTTCCTCTTCACGGAGGGGTTGGTCTCCGCTCGGGTCGAGGTCCGCCGCGTGAGCTACTGCGAGGACCTCGAACCCGACGAGCAGCACTACAACGTCGTCACCGTGGAGCTCTCGCGGCCGTTCGACGCCGCGACGCTCCGACGCAACTTCTGGGCGAGCTCCTCGTGCGGGATCTGCGGCAAGGCGACGCTCGACGACGTCGAGGTCCGGTGCGCACCGCTCGCGCCGGGGCCGGAGCTCGCGCCGGCGACGATCCTGGCGATGCCGGACCGGCTGCGGACCGCGCAGCGCGTCTTCGAGCAGACCGGCGGCCTCCACGCCGCCGGGCTCTTCTCGCCGGGCGGCGACCTGCTCGCGCTGCGCGAGGACGTCGGCCGGCACAACGCGGTCGACAAGATCGTGGGTGCGTCCCTCCTCGCCGGCGACCTCCCGCTCGCGGAGCGGGTCCTGCAGGTCTCCGGGCGGATCGGCTTCGAGATCGTGCAGAAGGCGGCGCGCGGGGGCATCCCCGTGATCACCGCGGTGGGCGCCCCCTCGTCGCTCGCGGTCGATGCCGCGGAGCGGCTGGGGATGACGCTCGTCGGGTTCGTCCGCGACGGGCGGTTCAACGTGTACGCGCACGCCGAGCGGATCCGCGCCTAGCTGGCCGGAAGTCGGAGCGGGCCGCTTAGAATCGTCGGACATCCGTCGACGGAAGGAGCACGCCTCGATGAAGGACGGGCTCGTGCGGCTCACCGAGCCGATGGTCCGATCGAACGGCGGCCTGCGCACGGCGACCTGGGACGAGGCCCTGGACCGGGCCGCGGCGGGTCTGCAGGCGGCGATCGATCGGAACCCCGGCCGCGGAGCCGGCCTGTTCAGCTGCTCGAAGGCCACGAACGAGATGAACTTCATCGCGCAGAAGTTCATGCGTCAGGTCCTTCGCAGCAACAACATCGACAGCTGCAACCGCACCTGACACGCTCCCTCGGTCGTCGGTCTGGCGACGGTGTTCGGGGCAGGTGGCGGGACCAGCTCGTACGAGGAGATCGAGCACACCGATCTCATCGTCTTGTGGGGATCGAATGCGCG
Source organism: Actinomycetota bacterium (assembly GCA_036554665.1). Taxonomy (GTDB): domain Bacteria; phylum Actinomycetota; class UBA4738; order UBA4738; family HRBIN12; genus CALGFI01. Next base: position 12,812 of record DATBMU010000072.1, read on the forward strand.
CGAGACGCATCCGATCTTCTTCCACCACGTGCTGAAGGGGGTCCACAACGGGGCGCGGCTCATCGTGATCGACCCGCGCCGGACGAGCTCGGCGGAGTGGGCCGACCTGTGGCTGGGCCTGGACGTCGGGTCCGACGTCGCCCTCTCGAACGCGATGGCGCGCGAGATCATCGTCTCGGGCCTCGCGAACACCCCGTTCATCGAGCGGGCGACGGTCCGATTCCGAGCGTATCGGGACTCGGTCATGGACTGGACGCTCGAACGCGGCGAGCAGGCGACCGGCATCCCGGCCGAGATGATCCGCGAGGTCGCGCACGCGTACGCCAAGGCCGACCGCGCCGAGATCTGCTGGACTCTCGGCATCACCGAGCATCACAACGCCGTCGACAACGTCCTGTCGCTCATCAACCTCGGGCTGCTGTGCGGGCACGTCGGCCGCTACGGGAGCGGCCTGAACCCGCTTCGCGGCCAGAACAACGTGCAGGGCGGGGGCGACATGGGCGCCATCCCCAACAAGCTGCCGGGGTTCCGAGACATCGAGAACGACCCCGAGGCATGCGCGCGGTACGAGCAGGTCTGCGGGGTCGCGGTGATCCCCAAGTACGGATGGAACCTGACCCAGATGTTCGAGGCGATGGAACGGCGCGACCTGAGCGCGCTCTACGTGATCGGCGAGAACCCGGCCTCGTCGGAGGCCGATGTCGGCCGGGCCAGGACGCTGCTCGGGGGCCTCGACACGCTGATCGTGCAGGACCTGTTCATGACGAGGACGGCCGAGATGGCCGACGTCGTCCTGCCGGCCTCGAACTCGGCGTTGGAGTCCGAGGGCACCGTGACCAACAGCGAGCGCCGGGTCCAGCGCGTCCGGAAGGTGCTCGAGCCGCCGGACGGCGCGAAGGACGACATCTGGATCATCGCGCAGCTCGCGAAGCGACTCGGCTTCGACTGGGGCGAGGTCACGCCGCGCTCGGCGTGGGACGAGCTCCGATCGCTCTCGGCGATGCACGCCGGGATGACCTACGAGCGGCTGGAGGAGCTCAACGGCATCCAGTGGCCGTGCTGGGACGAAGACCATCCGGGCACGAAGTTCCTTCACGCGCGGCTCTGGGAGGAGACCGCGACCAAGCGGGGCCCGAAGGCGCCGTTCAGCGTGACGCCGTTCGAGCCGCCCGTGGACGAGCTGACCGATGAGTACCCGCTCCGGCTCACCACCGGGCGTCGTCTGGACTCGTACAACACCGGTGTGCAGTCCGGCGGCTACACCTCGCCGCTGCGACTCGGGGAGACGATCGACGTGTCTCCGGAGGATGCGGAGGCGCTCGATGTGGCCGAGGGCGAGGTCGTCCGCGTCACGTCCCGCCGGGGCTCGCTCGAGGTCCCCGTGCGCATCGATCGCGGCCTGCGACCCGGTCTGGTCTTCATGACGATGCATTTCCCCGACCAGGTCGACACGAACGTGCTCACGATCGACGCCACGGACCCCAAGTCCGGCACGGCCGAGTTCAAGGCCAGCGCCGTGCGGATCGACAAGCTCAAGGCCGCCGTGGAGGCGACGTGACGGGGGTGCCGTGGACCTGCGCCTGATGGCGGCCGAGGCCTCCGAGGATGAGCGCGCGGCCGTCGACGAGGTCCTCGGCCCCCCCGAGAGCGGCTGGGTCGGTGGGCAGCGCGAGGCCCTCGACGGCCACGCGGCGCGGGGCGGGCGCGAGCAGCGGGACCGCCGTCACCTGTTGCTGCCGGCCTTGCACGCGCTCCAGGCGCGCGTGGGTTGGATCAGCGAGGGCGGGCTCACCTACGTCGCCCAGCGGCTCACGATCCCGCCGGCGGAGGCCTACGGGGTCGCGACCTTCTACGCGATGTTCTCGACGCAGCCGCGCCCGCGGGGCGCGCTCCACGTGTGCGACGACATCGCGTGCAAGATCGCGGGCGCGGACGCCCTGATCGAGCAGGCGCTCGGGACGATGGGCCCGGAGCGTCAGGACCGGATCGTCCGCAGCCCTTGCCTCGGGATGTGCGAGCGGGCTCCCGCCGCGTTCCTGCAGGCGGCGGGGCCGGACGCCGAGGATCGCACGCTCGCGCCCGCCACCCTCGAGACGCTCGGCGCGTTGCTCTTCGACCGCGTCGAGGACGAGGCGCCCGCCGCGGGGGCGCCGTCCGCGCCGCAGACCCGCCGGCCGGAGGACCGGCAGCGGCTGCGACTGCTGCGGCGCGTCGGCGCGGTCGACCCCTCCTCGCTCGACGACTACCGGGCCAACGGCGGCTACGAGGCGCTCCGGCGGGCGATCGACCTGGGGCCGGAGGGCGTGATCCGCGAGCTCAAGGACGCGAGGCTGCTCGGGCGCGGAGGGGCCGCCTTCCCGGCCGGCGTCAAGTGGGAGGCCGTCGCCCGGCAACCGGCGCGGCCCCACTACTTCGTGTGCAACGCGGACGAGTCCGAGCCGGGGACGTTCAAGGACCGGGTGCTGATGGAGCACGATCCCTTCGCGGTGATCGAGGCGCTGACGATCGCCGGGTTCGCCACCGGGTCCGAGCGCGGGCTCCTCTACGTCCGCGGCGAGTACCCGCTGGCGACCCGCGCGCTGGAGGGAGCCGTCGAGCGCGCCCGCGCACGCGGGTTCCTCGGCGACGACGTGATGGGCGCGGGGTTCGCGTTCGACGTCGAGATCCGGCGCGGCGCCGGCGCCTACATCTGCGGCGAGGAGACCGCG
>DATBMU010000035.1:0-39656 GCA_036554665.1 Actinomycetota bacterium
CGATCAGCGAGAGGACCGTGATGCGGACGGTCCGGCGGAGGCTCACGACCGAACGCTACCGCCGCCTGCCGGATCGGCCCGGGGCCGGTCGGCCGCCGGCCCTCGATCGTCCTCCACCGTCCACTCGCCGACGGTTCGACGCGGCAGGGGATCGTCCTCGGGGGCGGGCGGTCCGAGACTGAGGAGCGCGCCCCACAGCGCCCCGCCGATCAGGCCGAGCACGGCGCCCGCGACGAGCGACCCCCACATCCCCGGCGAACCGCCTCCGAACGCGATGGCGCCGACCACGGCGCCGAGCACGGCGCCCAGGAATGGGCCGACGACCAGTCCGACCGACATCCCCTTCGCCGCTCGTGGGCCGACGCGATCGGATCGATGCGAGTCACCACTCATGGCGAACTCCTACCCGCACTCGAGGTGACGCGAACGTGAAGCGGGTCGCGTCACGCGCGTTTGGGCACGGTTGAGGGAGGGGACATCTATGGAGCGAGAACGACGAAAACGTCCTCAGTTCGCTGGCAGGTCGGCCACCGAGGAGACGACGTCGAAGACGCGGTCCAATCCGGTCAGGGAGAGCACCTTCATGGGAGATCCGGCAACGCCGACGAGGAGGAACCGGCCGTCCCGTTCGCGCACGCGCTTCAGGCACGTGACGAGCATCCCCAGGCTGCTCGAGTCCATGAAGCCGACCTCGGTGAGGTCGAGCGCGATCCGGACCGGCGGCTCCTCGATCAGCGGGAGGACGTGGTCGCGGAGCTGGGGCGAGGTGTGGAGGTCGAGCTCTCCGGCCACGCGGACGACGGCCCACGTGCCGGTGGTGTCCACGTCGATGACGAGCTCCATGCCTCCTCCGGAGGCTCGGCGCCGGGCACGAACACGACGAGTGGCCAGCGCGCGAACGCGCGGCAGGGCGGGTCCCCGCCGCGGGCATCATATCGGTGCCGGGTCCGCGGCTCCCCGCCGCTCATGCCCCACCACCCGGCGGCTCGTCGGATCGGGGAACGAAGGCTCGGACCCGTTCGGGCGTTCCCCGCGCGGGACCCTCGCTCGCGGATCGGGTGCTGGGCGAGGCGGACACGGCCTCCAGCACCTCGCCGACGGCTCGCTTGGAGGGATCGTTCACCGCCACGTCGCCGAGCGACACGATCCCGACCAGCCGGCCGCCCTTCACGACGGGGAGCCGGCGCACCTTGTGCTCGGCCATCAGGTCCCGCGCGTCGGCGACGTTGGAGTCCGGCGTGACCGTGACGAGCTTCGTCGTGGCGATATCCCCGAGCGAGATCTCCCGAGGGTCGCGTTGCTTCGCCAGCACGCGCAGGACCAGGTCGCGATCGGTCACGAGGCCGACCAGGTCGCCGTCCTCGTCGGCGACCGGGACGATCCCGATGTCGTGCTGCTCCATCAGGCCCGCGGCGTCGGCGACCGACCGCGCGGGACCGAGGGTCTTCGGCGCTTCCGTCATCACGTGGCGGACGAGGATCATCGGTCGTCTCCTTCGGGTCGATGTCACCGCGCTCGCGTACCCGGCTCGCCGAGGGTGGAAACGATGGGTTGAGCCTGGTGGCAACGGGGAAGGATGGTGCCGCGATGGCGGACCGGACGGGAGGATCGATGAGCATCGAGGCCGTGGAATGGCTCCGGGATCGCAGGGGGCACGAGCAGGTCAGCTTCGACGACGTCGCCGATCATCTCGAGGACTTCGTCCGCGTCCGTCCCGAGACGCGAGAGACGATCGCCGCGCTGGCCACGTTCCTGGCTCGGGTCGAGGACCTCTCGCACGAGCACCAGGGTCACGGCCCGACGCTGGGCGTCGAGGAGGACGAGGCCACGGTGCCTGGGTCGAAGGGCTCCGAGGATCTCGGCGTCGCCGGATGAGGCTCCGCCGGGTCTCGGTCGAAGGGCCGGGGATCGTCCGGCGCCGGCGCGGCCGGGGGTTCTCCTACGAGGACACCGCCGGACGGGCACCCGACGAGGAGACGTTGGAGCGGATCCGCGCCCTCGCGATCCCGCCGGCCTGGACCGACGTCTGGATCTGCCCGCAGGACGACGGCCACATCCAGGCGGTCGGGACGGACGCGGCCGGACGGCGTCAGTACCTCTACCACGAGCACTGGCGGACCCGCCGAGACGCCGCGAAGTTCGACCGCATGATCGCGTTCGCGAAGGCCCTGCCGGCCCTGCGCGAACGGGTCGACGAGGACCTGCATCTGCGAGGCATGCCGAAGGACCGGGCGCTCGCCTGCGCGGTCCGACTGCTCGACCACGCGCTGTTCCGGGTCGGCTCGGAGGTCTACACGAAGCGGAACGGGTCCTTCGGCCTGGCGACGCTCCGCAAGGACCACGTGCACGTCGGCCGCCACCGGATCGTCTTCGACTTCACGGCCAAGAGCGGGAAGCGCCAGCGGTTCGAGGTGCGCGACGCCGTCGTCCGCCCCGCGATCGTGACGATGAAGCGTCGTCGCGGTGGCGGCCGGGACCTCCTCGCCTACCGCGAGGGACGGAGATGGCGCGACGTGCGATCGAGCGACATCAACGAGTACGTCCGCGAGCGCGGGGGCGACGGGTTCACGGCGAAGGACTTCCGGACGTGGCACGCGACCGTCCTCGCCGCCGCGGCGCTGGCGACGAAGGCGGAGGAGGCGACGCCCCTCACCTCGAAGGCCCGCCAGGTCTCGGCGGCCGTGAAGGAGGTGGCCGCGGCCCTCGGGAACACGCCGGCCGTCGCGCGCGCCTCGTACATCGACCCGAGGGTGATCGAACGGTTCGAGCAGGGGGCGACGATCTCGCCGACGCTCCGGCGCCGCGGGATCGACCCGCTGGACCCGGAGCTGCGCGGAGCCGTGGAACGGGCGGTCCTGGAGCTGCTCGAGGAGGAGCCCAGCTCGAGCGTTCGCGCGGCGTGAGCGACCCGCGCGCTGGGTAGGGATCCGGAGATGAGGTTCGGACAGGCGAGGTGGTGGCTGTTGCTTGCGGCGGGGGTCGCCGCGTTCCTGATCCTCCGGCGCCGGCCCCCGCGACGCACCGGCGACGTGGTCCCGCCCGATCCCCGCCGGCAGCGCTCGATGGTCGACCAGGCCTCCGAGGACTCCTTCCCGGCGAGCGACCCGCCCTCCTACTGGGGACGGGACACCGGCTGATCCGACGCGTAGGTCCGGCGCCCCGGGGGTAGGCCTTCGTGGAGACTCCGAAGGAGGTCGAGATGCGCACAGCTACGCAGACGGCGGTGGCCACGCCCGGATCCCCGAGCCCGCAGCGGATCCGATGGGGCGCCGTCTTCGGTGGGGGGATCCTCGGGATCGCGAGCCTGGTGCTGCTCACGGCGCTGTGGTTCGCGCTCGCGTACGGGTCGGGCATGGACTTCATCCGCGACGAGATCGAGTGGTTCGTCGGTGGATCGGCGATCCTCTGCCTGTTCATCGCGGGCCTGCTCGCCGGTTGGCTCTCCGGCGTGCACGGGGCCGGGTCGGGGTTCTTCAACGGCGTGACGATCTGGGCGCTGATGTTGCTGCTGACGGTCTCCGTGGGCGTCCCGGCGGTCCTGAACGTCCTGAACCTCGGCCGCGTCGAGGCGCTCGACACCACGGGCACCCTGCTGGACCCGGCCGCGGACACCGTGCTCTGGGCGACGTTCCTCGCGATCCTCGGCGGGCTGGTGGCGTCGGGCCTCGGCGGTGCGGTGGGCGGCGCGTTCGCGCGCCCGGCGAACGCGGAGCTCGTTCCCGACGCCGTGACGCAGCCGATCGTCCGTCCGGACCGGCCCGACCTCGACGACCGCACCGTCGTCGTGCACGACATCGACGACGAGCACGAGCGTGCGAGCGAGGAGGCCGTCCGCTCCCATCGCGTCCCGTAGCGCGAGCGGGGACGTTCAGGCCGGTCGCAGCGCGGACGCGATCGAGGCGATGTCGTCCGGCGTGGTCCCGCAGCAGCCGCCGATCAGGCGCGCGCCCGCGTCGCGCCAGTCGAGCGGCCGCAGGGCCGGTCGCGCATCCTGGCGCGGAGGGTCGACCCAGACCTTGCGCACCGGGTCCCAGAACGCGCCCCGGTTCGGGTAGCACACGACCGGCCGGTCGGTGAGCCGGGAGGCGATCTCGACCAGCGAGCCCACGTGCAGCGGGGACGTGCAGTTCACGCCGACCGCGACCACGGAGGGCGAGGAGACCGCGGTTTCGACCGCCCGCTCGAACGCGGTGCCGTCGCACAGGTGCGCGCCGTCGCGGCAGCTGAAGCTGATCCACGCCGGCAGCTCCGGGACCCGTTCGAGCGCGATCAGGAGCGCCGTCGTCTCCTCGATCGAGGGGATCGTCTCGACGGCGAACAGATCCGGGGCCGCCTCCGCGAGCGCCTCGAGGCGCGGGGCGTGGAACGCGATCAGCTCCGCCTCGCCGAGGTCGTAGTCGCCGGTGTACTCGGCGCCGTTGCCGAGGAACGCGCCGTACGGGCCGATCGACGCGGCCACGAGACGGCTCCCCGTGGCGCCGGCGGCCTCGCGGGCGAGCTCGACGCTCCGACGGAACAGGGCCCCGGCCTCCGAAGGCCCGAACCCCCGAGCGGCGAGGCCCTCGAAGCTCGCCTGGTAGCTCGCGGAGATCGCGACGTCCGCTCCCGCATCGAAGTACGCGGTGTGGACGTCGCGGATCGCGTCCGGCGCCTCGACGAGCACCCGCGCCGACCACAGGGGGTCGCGGAGGTCGAGGCCGCGACGGTCGAGCTCGGTCCCCATGCCCCCGTCGAGCACGACGGTGCCGCGCTCGGCGAGGATCGGATCGAAGGGCGTCGGCATCGCCCCGGGAGCCTACGTCGTGGGCGCGACCGCGGGTACGCTCGGGCCGTGGCCACCGTCTACGACCTCACGCTCGAGGAGCTCACCCGGCGCCTCGCGGACTGGGGCGAGCCCGCCTTCCGCGCCCGGCAGGTCTACCGGCAGCTCTGGCACCGGGCCGCGACCTACGACCGGATGCCCGACGTCCCGAAGCCGCTCCGGGCGCGCCTGGCCGAGGAGCTCCCGCTCCAGGTCGAGGTCATCGCCGAGCGGGAGGCCGACGGCGGCGCGACCCGCAAGGCCCTGCTCCGCCTCGGCGGCCGGCACGTGATCGAGACCGTCCTGATGGGGTACCGCGACCGCGTCACGGTCTGCGTCTCCTCCCAGGTGGGGTGCGCGATGGGCTGCGGCTTCTGCGCGACGGGGCAGATGGGTCTGCGCAACAACCTGACGGCGGGGGAGATGGCGGCGCAGGTCGCCTGGGCCAAGCGGGAGGCGGCGAGGCTGCCGACGTCGACCCCGCGCCGCCTCACGAACGTCGTCTTCATGGGGATGGGCGAGCCGCTCGCGAACGAGCGGCACACCTTCGGTGCGCTCGAGCGCCTCACCGACCCGGCCGCCATGGGGATCGGCGACCGGCACATCACGGTCTCCACTGTGGGCATCGTCCCGGCGATCGGGCGCCTGGGTGAGCGGTTCCCGCAGGTGGGCCTCGCCGTGAGCTTGCACGCGGCGACCGAGGAGCTCCGCCGGGCGCTGATCCCGCCCGGCCGGCTGTGGTCGCTCGCCGAGCTCGAGGACGCGGTCGCGGCCTGGCGGGAGCGCACCCGCCGCCGTCCCTCGATCGAGTGGGCGATGATCGACGGCACGAACGACGCGGACGAGCAGGCCGAGCACCTGGTCCCGATCGCGCTGCGCCTGCATGCGCACGTCAACCTGATCCCGTTGAACCCCACGCCCGGCTGGCCCACGCGACCGAGCCCCCGGTCCCGGATCGAGGGCTTCGCGCGCGTGCTCGAGGACGCGGGGGTCACCGTCACGATCCGCGACACGCGGGGACGCGAGATCGAGGCGGCGTGCGGGCAGCTGCACGCCGAGCTCGAGTCGTCGGTCCGGGCGGCCACGTAGCGCATCGCCCGGGCGAGCGGGTCGATCCCGCGGCGGCTGCTAGCGTGGGCCGCCATGGGGTTCCTCGAGCTCACCGACGTCGCGTACTCGTTGCCCGGAGGCTGGACCCTCTTCGAGGGCGTGAGCTTCCGCGTTCCCGAGGGTGAGCACGCGGCGCTCGTCGGCGCGAACGGGATCGGCAAGTCGACGCTGCTCCGGATCGTCGCCGGGTTCGACCGACCGACGTCGGGCGTCGTGCGCGCCGATGGACGCGTGGGTCTGATGCGCCAGTTCATCGGCTCGGACGCGAGGCCGACGACCGTGCGCGGGTTCCTGCTCGCGTACGCGGAGCCGCGGATCGCCGAGGCCGCCGAGCGGCTCACGAAGGCCGAGCGGTGGATGCACGATCACCCCGGCGAGGCCGCGCAGCTCCGCTACGCCGAGGCGCTCGCGCACTGGGGCGAGGCGGGGGGCTACGAGGCCGACGTCCTGTTCGACACGTGCACCCACGCGGCGTTCGGACAGGGGTACCCCGAGTGCGCCGAGCGACCGATCGAGACGCTGTCCGGCGGCGAGCGCAAGCGGCTCGCGCTCGAGGTGATCTTCCGTTCGCCGTTCGACGTGATCCTGCTGGACGAGCCCGACAACACGCTCGACATCGAGGGCAAGGGGTGGCTCGAGGACACGATGAACGCGTCGGGCAAGACGATCCTGATGGTGAGCCACGACCGGACCGTGCTCGACCGCACGTGCGGGCGGTTCGTGACGCTCGAGGGCCGGTCGGCGTGGACGCATCTCGGGTCCTTCTCGGGGTACGCGGAGGCGCGCGACGCGCGGATCGACCGGCTCGACGAGGACCACCGGCGCTACGCGGAGGAGCGGCGCCGGCTCGCCGAGATGGTGAAGGAGATGAAGCGCAAGGCCGCGTACAACGACGGGTGGGCGTCGAAGGCCCGCTCCGCGGAGCATCGGCTCGAGCGGTTCGAGACGCGGAACGCGCCGCCCCCGAAGGCGGAGGTGCAGGACGTCCGGATGCACATCGAGGGCGGACGGACCGGCAAGGTGGCGTTGCGGATCCACGGGCTCGAGATCGCGGGCATCGTCCGGGCGTTCGACGCCGAGATCTGGTTCGGCGAGCGCGTCGGCGTGATCGGGCCGAACGGCACTGGCAAGACCCATTTCCTGCGCCTCTTGGCCGGCGAGGACGTCGCGCACACCGGGGACTGGAAGCTCGGCGCCCGGGTCGAGCCGGCGCTGTTCGCGCAGCTGCACGAGCGGCCCGACGTCGCCGACGGCCCGATCGTCGAGGTGCTCCGTCGCAAGGGCCTCACGATGACCGAGTCGATGGCGGCGCTCCGGCGGTACGAGCTCGACCGCGCCGGGCAGAACCCGTTCGCGCTCCTGTCCGGCGGCCAGCAGGCGCGCTTCCAGCTCCTGCTGATGGAGGTCGACTCGCCGACGATGCTGCTGCTCGACGAGCCGACGGACAACCTCGACGTCGCCTCGGCCGACGCGCTCGAAGAGGCCGTGCGCCGGTACGAGGGCACCGTGATCGCGGTGACGCACGACCGGTGGTTCATGCAGGGGATGGACCGGTTCCTGTTCTTCGACGAGGACGGAACCGTCCGGGAGCTGCTCGCGTCCCCCTACGACGTGGGGGCCTCGGTCGGGTGACGCGTCGCGCGGTCGCGCTGGTCCTGCTGGGCGCGCTGGCCACCGGATGCGTGACGTCGGAGGCCATGATCCGAGGGAGCGGCCCGACCGCGGCCACGCCGACGGCCACGCCGTCGCCCTCGCCGTCGCCCTCGCCCACCGTCACGCCGACCCCGGAGCCGGGGGAGGCCCCGCCCGACCCGGACGCGGAGATCCCGGCGCGCGGAGTCGCGCTCGCCCGCGCGTTGGACGAGGCGTACCGCGCGAGGGTCGGCGCCGTCGATCGCTGGCTCGCCGACGGCGACCCGTCCGCGTGGCCGCCGCCGCGGGACGCCGTCCTGTGGACGCTGTACGAGCAGCGGATCTACCGGTACCTCGCGGCGCACGAGAAGCTCGCCGGCCGCGTGCTGGGTCGCCTCGCGCCGGAGATCCGCAGGGAGCCGGCGGCGAACGTGCACGCCGGCCGCGCCTTGTTCGAGCACTTCACGCCGGTCGAGGAGGTGCCCGACTTCCGGATCCGCAAGCCCGAGCCCGCCGACGTCCTGCTCGGTCACTTCCTCGAGGCCGAGGATCGCTTCGGGGTCGAGTGGGAGGTCCTCGCGGCGATCATGCTCGTCGAGACGCGGATGGGGCGGATCCGCTCGCGCAGCTCGGCCGGCGCTCGGGGGCCGATGCAGTTCCTCCCGGCGACGTGGGAGGCGTACGGGCTCGGCGGCGACGTGCGGGACCCGCGGGACGCGGTGCTCGGCGCGGCGAACTACCTCGCGGCGTCCGGCGCCCCGAGCGACTACCGAGCGGCGCTCCACGCGTACAACCCGGTGGATGCCTACGTCACGGCCGTGTGGCGGTACGCGAGGACGATGATGCGATCCCCCGAGTCGTACTACGCCTACTACGACTGGCAGGTGTTCGTGCGCACCGTCGACGGCGACGTCCGCCTGTCCGGACCCGGCCTGTAGGCGTGTCCGCGCCGGCCGGCGGGATAGATTCAACGGGGACGATGACCCCCTCCACGCGCTCGCCCGCGCTCGCTCTCGGCGCCTCCGTCGCGTCCTTCGTGTTCTTCGCGACGGTGGCCGCGGCACCGGGCTCGCCGTTCACGCCCGTCCACCCGCCCTCGGCCGAGGCCGGTGGCCCGTTCCGGTGGCTCGCCGAGCTCGTGGGGCTCGACGCGGTGCAGGGCAGCGCCCTGGCGGCGGTCGGCGTCGCCGCGGCCTGCCTCGCGGCGGCCGCGTTCGTGCTGGTGGTGCGGGAGGCGTGGCTGGGCTCGATCGCACCGCGGACCGTGCTCTGGCTCGCGGTCGCCTACCACGTCGTCCTCCTGTTCCTGCCGCTGCTGTTCTCGCGCGACGTCTACTCGTACGCGTACTACGGCAGGATCGCGAGCGTGTACCACGCGAACCCGTACGTCGCCACGCCGGCCGACTTCCCGCAGGACGCCCTCGCGGCGTACGTCGGCCCGAAGTGGGTCGACACCGCCGCGGTCTACGGTCCGCTCTGGACGCAGATCTCTGCCCTCGTGACCCGCCTGGTCGACGGGGTCACCGCGTCGATCGTCGCCTTCCGGGTGATCGCCGTCACGGCGAGCCTGGCCACGATCGCGGTCGTCGCCCGGCTCGTCCGTCGGCAGCGGCCCGAGCGCGAGGCGTTCGCGATCGCGGTCATCGGCCTGAACCCGGTGGTCCTGTTCCAGAGCGTGGCGAGCGGGCACAACGACCTGCTGGTCGCGCTCTCCGTGGCCGCGGCGGTCGCGCTCGTCTTCGCGAGGCGCGACCTGCTCGCGACGGCCGTGCTCGCGCTGGGGATGCTCGTGAAGGCGACGGTCGCGATCCCGCTCCTCCTGCTGATCGTCGCCGCGGTCGCGGCGCGGCCGAAGGGCGAGCGCTGGCGGGCCCTGTCCCGGCACGCCGCGGTCGCCGGCGGCCTCGTGGTCGTCGCGGCGCTGCCGTTCCTGAACGCGAGCGACCCGACGCTCGGCATCGTGGAGCTCTCGACCCACGAAGGGTGGCTCGCACCCTCGCGGTTCTTCCGGCGGATCTTCGACGCGGTCTCGGGCGACCTGCTGGGCATCGTCCCTCGGATCGTGTTCCCGCTGATCCTGCTCGCCGCCCTCTACCTGATCGCGCGCGAGCTCGTGCGGCGAGCCCCGGCCACGCCGTGGCTCGGCGGAGCCGCATGGGGATGGGGGCTGCTATGCCTGCTGCTGCTCGGCCCCGTGCTGCTGCCCTGGTACGTCACGTGGGCGCTCCCGCTCGCGTGGCTGCTGCCGCAGTTCCCGCGCGCCATGCTCCTCGGAGCGAGCGTCGCGCTGACGGTGTCGCAGTGGACGTCGGAACGGGCGGGGTTCACGACCGCGTACGACGCGAACATCCTGTTCGGGCACTACGTGCTCACGCCGCTCCTGATCGCGATGGCGTGGCTACTGGTCGACCTGTGGCGTCGGACGCACGGGGGCGAACCGCTCGAGGACGCGCCAGGCGACGTAGCCGCCACCGCCGGCGGCCGCTGACACGACCCACGCGCCGGGGGTCGTCCCGATCGCGAGGCCGAGGCGCTCGAGGGCGATCGCGACCAGGACGAGCGCGGCGGCCCCGAGCGCCGGAGCGACGGCCGCGGCGGCGACCGCGTCGGGGACCGCGATCCGGGCCCACCCGTAGCCGACGGCGGCGAGGAGCGCCAGCGCCAGCACGCTCGAGACCCCGATCGCGCCGGCCGACGAGGGCTCGAGCGGATCCGTCTGCCCGAGGAGGTCCTTCACCGGTGACGAGGGGTCGATCGCGACGGCGTCCGCCGGCCGGTCGACCGGATCGAACGGCACGAGGACGAACCGCACCGCAGGTGTCCCCGAGACCGTCTCCGCACGGCGGAGATCGCTCGCGGTGAGCTCCTCGAGCGCCCGGCGTTCCGCGCTCGCCGGTCCGTCGCCCGCAGCAGGGACGACGACGACCACGTCGCGGATCCGATCGGCGGGCACGCCCGCGCGGATCACGTTCCCGGCGCGCGTCGCCAGGAAGCTGACGGTCCGGTCGGGGTCGTTCACGAGGAACGCCAGGGGCGTGGCCAGCTCGACCTCCGCCACCGCCTCGCCCGCGATCGTCACCGCGCGCACCTCGTCCACGGACAGGAACGGCTCCTGTCGGTTCCACGCGATGAACGAACCGGCGAGCATCGCGAGCACGGCCCCGGCCGCCACGGCGAGCGCGAGGGCCCGACGTCGCCCCAGCCACCTCGAGACGCGGACGACCCCGAGCGCCGCGAGGATCGGGACGACGAAGCCGAACGTGACGACGCGGTCGGCCGGGAACCATCCGGTCAGGAGCCCGATCGCCACGCCGGCCACGAGCGCGACGCCCCACGCGCGCAGGAACCGGCCGACGAACCCGTCCGCCTCGCCGATCCCGACGACCGCGAGCGGCACCGAGACCCACTGCACGTAGCGCGTCCAGCGGTGCACGAAGCGATCGAGGTAGGAGGCGCGCAGCTCCGCCGTCAGCCCGGCGCGGCGCAGGAACGCGTCGCGCGACGTGTCGACGTCGAGCGGCGCCGGCCCGGCGAGCAGGGCCACGAGGCCGATCCCGACGACCGAGCCCCCTCCCGCCACGGCCGCGGCGACCCGCGTGGCCTCGTCGCGGTGGCGGCGCCACGCGCTCGCCGCGGTCAACAGGAGGACGACGGCGCTCAGGAGGAAGAAGAGCGGATGGGCGAGGCCGCCGGCCGCGAGGGCGCCCGCGGCGACCCACGCCCCGCGCCGGGTCCCGCCGGCGAGCGCGACGGCCGCCGCCAGGAACGCCGTGATCTCGAGCAGGTTCGCCAGGTACCCCGCGGCGAGGTGGACGGCGAACGTGCCCGCGAGCGCGCCGGCGAGCACCCATCCCGCCGTCGTCGTGCGACCCCGCAGGAGCGCCGCGGACGCGAGGCCCACCGCGACCCCGAGCGAGATCTCCAGGGCCGCCACCGCCGCGACCACGGAGACCCTGAGCGTGCCCTGCAGCACGAGCGCGAGCGCCGGCGCGCCGGCCCGGCCGCCGACGGCCGACAGCCCCTCCGCACCCGCGATGCGCGTCCACCACAGGTAGACGGGGGCGTCGGGCCCGAGGGGGAACGCGGCGCCCTGCGCGACGAAGGGCCACAGGAGCCACACCCCCAGGCCGACCGTGAGGGCGGCGAGGGGGAGCCAGCCGGAGCGCGCCGGGGCTCCCGAACGCAGCGTCCTAGACCTCGGCGTCGAACGAGCCCGAGGCGTCGACCACCTGACCCGTCGGGTCGGTGAGGTCGGAGCACTCGAACGTGCCCGCGAGCCCCTCCTCCGTCGCCGAGTCGATCGTGATCTCGCACTCGCCGTTGCGTGACTGGAAGGCGCCCACCGCGCCGGAGGTCTGGAGCACGATCGTCAGCGTCAGGCTCGACGAGGTCGGCATCGTCCCGACGAAGGTCGTCCCGCCCAGGCTCAGCGTGGTGGCGCTGCCCTCGCCCGCCGTCCAGGTGAGCGCGAGCGTGCCGGGGGGAGGCTCGTACACGCTCGTCACCAGCTCGCTGATCGTCCTTCGCACCCGGATGTCCCCGGTCGTGCGGATCGTGACGGTCCCGCTCGAGACGGAGCCGAGCCCCGAACCCGTAGGCGCGGTGGCGCCCGTGGCGCCGGTGGCGCCCGTCGACGTCGAGCCCGTGGCGCCGGTGGCGCCTGTACCTTCGGTCGGGCCCGTGGGCTCACCGGTCGTCCCCGACGGGAACGCCGACGAGGGCGACGGGCTCACCTCGTCGTCGCCGGAGCACGCGACCGCGAGCGCGGCGATCGCGAGGAGGGCGAGCGAGATCCGAACCGTCCTGGTCATGAGCCTCCGGCCGGCGAACCTACCAAACGTGCCCCGGTTCGGGGCACGCCCGGGGCGTCGCCCGACGGCGTCGCCCGACGGCGTCGCCCGACGGCGGACCGGGAGGTGCCCGCTGCTAGCATCGCCCGCATGCTCGACCGCGACCTCGTCGAGGAGGTCCTGCGAGCCGCCCGCGTCCGAGGTGGCTCGTTCGCGGAGTTGTTCGTCGAGGAGCGGATCGGGGTCTCCGTCCGGCTCGACGACGGGAGGATCGAGGAGCTCACGACCGGGACCGACCGGGGCGCCGGCGTCCGGGTCGGCCACGGGACGTCGTTCGGCTACGCGTACTCGAACCGGCTCGATCGCGACTCGCTGCTCCTCGCGGCCGAGGCGGCGGCCGCCTCGGTGACCGGTGACGGGCCCGGGGGCGTGGTGGACCTCCGCTCGCTCGAGCCCACCGTGGTGCACGAGGCGATGCGGGACGCGGCCTCGGCGAGCGCGCAGGACAAGGTCGGCTGGACGCGCGAGGCCGACGACGCCGCCCGGTCCTTCAGCCCCGAGGTGCGCCAGGTGACGGCGGTGTACGCGGACTCGATGCAGCGCCTGCTCGTCGCGGCGTCCGACGGACGCTGGGTGGAGGAGGTCCGGCCGCGCGTGCGTCTCGTCGTGAGCGTCGTCGCGGCCCGCGACGGGGCGATCCAGACCGGGTTCCACGGCCCGGCGGGGCTCGCTGGGCTCGAGCTCCTCGACGCGAACCCGCCGGCGGCGACGGCCGAGGTCGCGGCGAGGCGCGCCGTGACGATGCTCGACGCCCGCCCGGCGCCGGCGGGGGAGATGGCCGCGGTGCTCGCTCCCGGGATGGGGGGCGTCCTGTTCCACGAGGCGGTCGGCCACCCGCTCGAGGCCGACATCGTGGACAAGGAGGCGAGCGTGTACCGGGGACGGGTCGGCGAGCGGCTCGCCTCGGAGATCCTGAACGGCGTCGACGACGCCACCGTCCCGAACGCGTGGGGCTCGTGCTCGTTCGACGACGAGGGGGCGCCGGCGCAGCGGACGGTGGTGTTCGAGGAGGGCGTCCTGCGCGGGTGGCTCTACGACCGGTTGCGTGCGGAGAAGGACGGTGTGCCCTCGACCGGCAACGGCCGGCGCCAGTCCTACGCGCATCCCCCGATCCCGCGCATGACCAACACCTACATCCTGCCCGGCGGGTCCCGGCCCGACGACTTGATCCGGTCGACCGATCGCGGGGTGTTCGTCACGGCGCTCGCCGGGGGGCAGACGAACCCCGCGACCGGGGACTTCGTCTTCGGGTGCTCCGAGGCGTTCCTGATCGAGCGCGGGGAGGTGACGGCGCCCGTCCGCGGCGCCAACCTGATCGGCCGCGCGATCGAGGTGATGTCCAACGTCGACGGCATCGCCGACGACTTCGACATCTGGCCGGGCGTGTGCGGGAAGGACGGCCAGGGGGTCCCCGTCGGTAGCGGCTCGCCGACGCTGCGGATCTCCCGGATCACCGTGGGGGGCACGGGTGCCTGACCTGGAGGACCTCGTCTCGGCCGCGATCGCGGGCGCTCGGGACGGCGAGTCGGTCGAGGCCTTCGCGGAGGAGTCGCGACACACGGAGGTGGAGGCGCGGCTCGGCGAGGTCGAGGGCCTCACGTCCGCCGAGAGCCGAGGCCTCGGCGTGCGTGTGATCGCGGGCGGCAGGCTCGGGTTCGCCTACGCCGCCGACCCGTCCTCCGAGGAGGTCCACCGGACGGTGGAACGCGCGCGGGAGAACGCCGCGCTCGCGACCGAGGACGAGCACAACGTCCTACCCGACGCGGCCACCTACGAGCCGATCGACGGGCTGTACTTCGACGAGCAGGCGTCGATGCCGCCTGGGGACAAGGTCGCGCTCGCGCTCGACCTCGAGCGCGTCGCGATCTCGACCGACCCGCGCGTTCGGAAGGTGGAGGCCTGCTCGTTCGGCGACGCGGTCGGCCGTGTCGTGATCGCGTCGTCGTCCGGCGTGCGGGCGGAGTTCGAGCGGACCGGATGCTGGTGCGTCGCGGTCACGCTCGCCGAGCAGGACGGAGATACGCAGACCGGCTTCTCGTTCCAGGTCGGGCACCGCGTCGCCGACCTCGATCCGGACGCGGTCGCCCGCGAGGCCGCCGATCGCGCCGCGCGGATGCTCGGCGCGACCAAGCCCGAGACGCGGAGGGTCCCGGTGCTGCTCGATCCCTTCGCGGCGTCCTCCTTCCTCGGCGTGCTCGCCGGCGCGCTCTCGGCCGAGGCCGTGCAGAAGGGACGCTCGCTCTTCGCCGACCTCGTGGGCGAGACGGTCGGGGCGGAGGCCTTCACGCTCGTCGACGACGGGCGGCTGCTCGCCGGCCCGGCGGCCTCCCCGTTCGACGACGAGGGGGTGCCGACCGGGCGGACCGAGGTGATCACGCGGGGCGTCCTCGGAGGGTTCCTCCACAACACGTACACGGCCCGCCGCGGCGGGACGGCCTCCACCGGCAACGCGAGCCGCGCCGGCTACCGCTCCACGCCGGGGGTCGGGACCACGAACCTGTTCGTCGAGCCGGGTACGCAGCCGCTCGAGGAGCTGCTCCGGGCGGCGGAGGGCGGCGTCGTGATCCAGGACGTCTCGGGCGTCCACTCGGGCGCGAACCCGATCAGCGGCGAGTTCTCCGTGGGCGCGACCGGCCTGCGGATCTCCGGCGGCGCGCTCGGCGAGCCCGTGCGCGAGATGACGATCGCGAGCACCGTTCCCGAGATGCTCCGCTCGATCACCGCGGTCGGGAGCGACCTCCGGTTCTTCTCCTCGGTCGGAACGCCGTCGATCCTGATCGGCGAGATGACCCTCGCCGGCGTCTGAGCGGCGCCGGGGTCACCGTTCGGCGACGCCGGGCAGGAAGATCGCGAACCGCGATCCCCGCGAGAGCTCGCTCTCGGCGGAGATGCGCCCGCCGAGCGCCTCCACGATGCGCTTGGCGAGCGCGAGCCCCAGCCCGGCACCCGCGCCGTGCCGGGACGGATCGGATCGGTAGAAGACGTCGAACACGTGATCCAGGTCCTCCGGGGCGATGCCCTCGCCGGTGTCGGCGACGGCCACCTCGAGCCCCGTCGCCGACCGCCGTGCCTCGACGCGCACGCTCCCGTCGGCCGGCGTGTGCCGAACCGCGTTGACGAGCAGGTTCTGCAGCACCCGGACGAGGCGGGGCGAGCACGGCGCATCGTCGGCCCCGTTCAACCGCGTGACGAGCTCGAGGCGCTTCGTTTCGGCCTGGAGCCGGACGGTGGCGACCGCCGAGTCGACGAGCTCGCCGAGACGCGCGCGCTCGGACTCGGCCTCGATCGCTCCGGCGTCCAGCTGCACGAGCTCGAAGAGGTCGTCGACCATCCCGACGAGCTGGTTCACCGAGCGGCGCATCTCACCGGCGTACCGGCGCATCGTCGGCGGGTCGTCGACGATGCCGTCGTCCACAGCCTCGACCATCGCGCGCACGCTCGCGAGCGGCGTCCGCAGATCGTGCGAGACGGCGCTGATCAGGTCCCGGCGGGTCGACTCGGCGTCGCGTTCCCTGCGCTGCGCCTCCTGGAGCCGGGACGCCATCTCGTCGAGCGTCCGAGCGAGCGTGTCGAGCTCGGGCCCCGCGTCGAGCGCACCGGTGCGCGCCTCGAGGTCTCCCTCGCCCAGCGCTCGCGCCGTGGCGGTCAACCGTCCGAGCGCTCTCGTCGACGTCCGCGCGGTGACGAGCGCGGCGCCGACCCCGGCGCCCAGCGAGTAGAGCAGCAGCACGCCGAGCAGCGTCGCATCGTGCTCGCTCACGAACATCTGCCGGGAGAGCACCCACAGGTTCGCCAACGCGATGGCCGTGCCGACCGCGCCGACCGCGACGAACCGCTGGGCGAGCGTGGCGCGCGCGAGCCACCGGCCGGCGAGGGCCATCGCGGCCACCGTCACCAGCAGCGCCGGGACGACGAACGCGGCGAGGTCGCCCAGCTCGCCGCCGTCCATGCCGGTGGCCGCGCCGACGACGAACGTGCCGGCGGCGCCGACCGCGGCCGCGGCGGCCAGGAGCAGGAGCGTGCGCCAGATCGTCATGGGTCGAACCGGTAGCCGACCCCCCACACCGTGACGAGGTGTCGAGGATCCGACGGAGAGTCCTCGATCTTCTCGCGGAGCCGTCGCACGTGGACCGTCACCGTCGACGTGTCGCCGTCCCACGCGAAGTCCCAGACCTCCTCGAGGAGCTCCGACCGGGTGAGCGCCCGTCCCGGGTTCGTCGCGAGCAGGTACAGCAAGTCGAACTCCTTGCGCGTGAGCCGGATCGGCTCGCCGCCACGTCGCAGCTCGCGTCGCGGGCCGTCGATCTCGAGCTCGCCCGCGACGACGACGCGTCCGGGCGCGGTCGGGACGCGCGAGGACCGACGCAGCACGGCGCGGACGCGCGCGACCACCTCGCGTGGCGAGAACGGCTTCGTGATGTAGTCGTCGGCCCCGAGCTCCAGCCCGACGACGCGGTCGGTCTCCTCGCCCTTGGCGGTGAGCATGATGACCGGGGTCGGGGTCCGCTCCCGGAGGCGGCGGAAGACCTCGAGGCCGTCGATCCTCGGCAGCATCAGGTCGAGGAGCACGAGGTCCGGCATCGTCGAGGCGGAGACCACGAGCGCTCGCTCGCCGTCCTCGGCGACGTCGACGGCGTACCCCTCCTTCTGCAGGTACCGGGCGAGCACGTCGCGGACCATCGGCTCGTCGTCAACCACGAGCACGCGGGGAGCGGCCACGGCATCCATGATGCACCTTGGAGGTTGCGGAAGCCTTAACGGGCTCGCCCGGTCGGGGATTCAAGCGTTCCGACGGCAGCCCGTAAGGATCCGATAACGACCCCGACGTCAGGCTGGCGGCATGCCCGACGTCATCCTTCCCGTCCTCGATGAGGCCGAGGCCCTTCCGTGGGTGCTCCGGCGCTTCCCGGCGGGCTTCACCCCGATCGTGGTCGACAACGGCTCGACCGACGGATCGGGCCGGATCGCCCGGGCCCTCGGCGCCCGCGTCGTCCTCGAGCCGCTCCGGGGGTTCGGCGCCGCGTGCGCCGCGGGGCTCATCGCCGCCACCTCCGAGGTCGTGGCCTTCATGGACGCGGACGGATCGCTCGATCCCGTCGATCTGCCGTCGGTGACCGGCCCGGTGGAGCATCGGGAGGCGGATCTCGTCCTCGGTGAGCGGGTGGCCGAAGCGGGCGCCTGGCCGCTCCACGCCCGGGTCGGGAACCGCGCGGTGGCGTGGGAGGTCCGGCGCCGGACCAGGGTGTCACTGCGCGACCTCGGCCCGATGCGGGCCGCGCGCCGCGATGCACTGCGATCCCTCGGCATCGGGGATCGGCGCTTCGGCTGGCCGCTCGAGATGGTCGTGCGCGCCGCGGAGGCCGGCTGGCGGATCCGGGAGGTGCCGGTGCCGTACCGCGCCCGCGCGGGCCGTTCGAAGGTGACGGGGACGGTCCGCGGGACCGCGAGGACGGTGCGGGACATGGCGAAGGTGCTGCGGTGAGCGTGGCGCTGCTCGTGCTCGCGAAGTCCCCCGCGCCGGGCCGGTCGAAGACGCGGCTCTGCCCACCCTGCTCCTTCGATCAGGCGGCGTGCCTCGCCGAGGCGGCGCTCCTCGACACGCTCGAAGCGGTCGAGGCCGCGCGCACCCCGGGGAGGAGGGTGCTCGTGCTCGACGGTGAGCCGGGACCCTGGCGGCGACCGGGATGGGACGTCCTCGCCCAGCGGGGCCGGGGTATGGACGAACGGCTCGCGAACGCGTTCGCCGACGCGGGAGGCCCGGGGCTGCTCGTCGGCATGGACACGCCGCAGATCACGCCGGCGCTCCTCCGCGCATCCGTCGACACGCTGTGCGACCGCGGCGCGGTGCTCGGCCGCGCGGAGGACGGTGGCTACTGGGCGATCGGGCTTCGCGAGCCGGACCCGGCGGTGTTCCTCGGCGTCCCGATGAGCACCGCCAGCACGTTCCGGGCCCAACGCTGCAGGTTGCGGTCCCTGGGGATCGGATGCGAGGAGCTCCCGCCGCTCCGAGACGTGGACACGATCGACGACGCGTGGGCTGTGGCCGCGCGGGCGCCCACGTCCCGGTTCGCGCGGACGCTCGACGCGATCGGGAGCTCGATCCGACCGGCCGGGGCCATCGCGTGAGCGTCGTCGCCGACGAGGTCCGCGCCGTGGCCCGGCCGGCCGTCCGGCTCCGATCGGATCGAGGCGATCTCCTGCCGCTCGAGGTGGATCGGTGGTACGCCGAGCCGAGCGACGCCGAGCACGAGGTGCTGTCGCGCGCCATCCCACCTGTGCTCGATGTCGGCTGCGGTCCTGCCCGCCACACGCTCGCGCTCCGGGCGCGCGGGGTCCCGGCGGTCGGGGTCGACGTCGCAGCCGGGGCCGTCCGCGTCGCGCGGGGTCGGGGCGCGCCGGTGCTGCACCGCTCCGTGTTCGATCGGCTCCCGAACGAAGGTGCCTGGGGGACGGCGCTCCTGCTGGACGGGAACATCGGCATCGGCGGTGACCCCGTGTCCCTCCTCGCCCGGATCCGGCGCGTGCTCCGATCACGGGGGCGCGTGCTGCTCGAGCTGGATCGGCCGGGGACGCCGACCGATTCCTTCCTCGCGCGGATCGAGGGCTCCGGCTCGGGCTCCTGGTTCCCGTGGGCCCGGGTCGGAACGGACGCGATCGCGACGGTCGCTCGGGAGGCGGGGCTCGTGCTCCGCGAGGTATGGGAGGCGGACGACCGCTGGTTCGGGTGCCTCGACCGGCGACCGCCGTGACCGGTCGCACCGAACGTCCACCGGCCTCCCGTCTGCGGCGGCTCGCGCCCCCGCGGGTGGGACCGTTCCGAGAGGGCGCGTTCCGGAGCGCGCTGCATTCCGTACGCAACGCCGCGTGGCTCGGCATCGCGCTCGGCGTCGCGTTCTCCGTCTGCTTCCTGACGGGTCTGCTCTCCCACCTGATCCAGCATCCGCCCGCCTGGTTCGGGTGGCCCGCCCGCCCGGCGTGGCTGTACCGCGTGACCCAGGGCGTGCACGTCGCGACCGGGCTGGCGGCGATCCCGCTACTGCTCGCCAAGCTGTGGGTGGTCGCGCCTCGCTTCTGGACCTGGCCACCGTTCCGGAGCCGCTCCCATCTGCTCGAGCGGCTGACGTTGCTCCCGTTGGTCGGCGGCAGCCTGTTCCTGCTCTTCACCGGCATCGGCAGCATCAACCGGTTCCGTCCTTGGAGCTTCTCGTTCCCGGCCGCCCACTACGCGGCGGCGTGGATCGCGATCGGCGGTCTCGTCGCCCACGTCGGTGCGAAGCTGCACGTGGCGGCGCGCGCGCTGTCGCGGCAGCACCTCCCGGAGACCCGGGCGCGGGAGACGGCGGCGCTCTCGCGACGCGGCTTCCTCGGTGCGGCCGCCGCGGCGGCGCTCGCGGTGACGGTGGCCACCGTCGGACAGACCCTGCGTCCCCTCCGGCGCGTCTCCGTGCTCGCTCCGCGCGACCCGGCCGTGGGGCCCCAGGGCGTGCCGGTGAACCGGACGGCGCGCTCGGCCGGCGTCACGGCGACGGCCACGAGCCCCGACTACCGGCTCACCGTCGTGGGGAACGTGCGGACGCCGCTGTCGCTCTCCCTGGCAGAGCTCCGCGGGCTCCCCTCGCGCGAGGCCGATCTCACGGTGACGTGCGTCGACGGCTGGAGCGCCACCGCCGCGTGGCGCGGCATCCCCGTCCGCGACCTCCTCGCGCTCGCCGGGGTCGGTGCGCGACCGACGGTCGAGGTCGTCTCGCTCCAGGCACCCGGGTCGGCGTACGCGACCTCGATCCTCGACGCGGACCACGTCGCCGATCCCGACACGTTGCTCGCGTTCGACCTCAACGGCGAGCCGCTCGTGCTCGACCACGGGTTCCCGGTTCGCCTGATCGCGCCGAACCGACCGGGCGTCATGCAGACGAAGTGGGTGACGGAGGTGGTCGTCTCATGAGCGCCGCCGACCGGATCTCGGGGACCGAGCCCGAGGACCCCGGCGGCCGGCTCTTCTGGTGCTGTTCCGTCGTCGGGTGGATCTCGATCGGGTTCGGGATCTGGACGCTGTTCGCCCGCGCCGGAGCGACCAGGCCCGCGGGCTTCGCGGCCTGGTTCGTGGGGCTCGCGGTTGCGCACGATCTCCTCGTCGTTCCCGCGGTCTCGCTCGTCGCCGTGTGGCTGGTCCCGCGCGTCCCCCGGCGGGTCGCCGGTCCGGTGGTGGGTGCCGCGATCGTGAGCGCGATCCTCGCGCTCGTCTCGCTCCCACCGCTGCTTGGCGACCCGGCCGACAACCCGTCCCTCCTCCCGAGGAACTACGTCGCCGGCCTGGTCGTCGCGCTGGTGGTCGTCTGGGGGGCCACGGCGACGTGGATCGGTGCGTCGCTCGTCCGTCGCCGGAGGGCGTCGTGAGGGCGCCCACCCTGGAGCGCGTCGCGCGGCCCGGTCCGGCATCCGGCGGCGCGGGCGGCACCTCCGCGTGGGTGGCCGTGGCGGCCACCGCGCTGGCCGTGGTCGCGGTGCACGTCTGGGGCCGCTGGCTCCAGGCCCGTGGGCACCGGCTGTTCGTGAACCTCCCGCCGCTCACGGGGCACCTCGACCTCCGCCTCGGGTGGCAGGCGGTCGCCGCGCCCGTGGCGGCCGTGGCGGCGGTGGTCTGGGGGCCGGCGCTCGCCGCCCGTCTGCGCTGGCGTCGCCTGCTGGTCCTCTGCCTGCTCGCCGCCGCGACGTGGGCGCTCGCGCTCGCGATCACGGAAGGCGTCGGCGGCGTCCTGCGCTCGCCGGCGAGCCCGCGCGACTACCTGAGCGACGCCCCCTCGATCGAGGGACCGGTGCCGTTCCTCCGCACCTACGTCGACGAGATCGATCGCTACGCGACCCACGTGCGAGCCCACCCGCCCGGCATGACGCTGCTCGCCTGGGCGCTCGACCGTGCCGGCGGCGGGCCGGCCTGGCTCGCGGGCCTCGAGATCGTGATCGGTGCCTCGGCGATCCCCGCGGCGCTGATCGCGCTCCGCGAGACGTCCGGGGAACGGAGCGCCCGCGCGGCGGCGCCCTTCCTCGTGTTCGCGCCGGCCGCGATCACGCTCGGCTCCTCGGGCGATGCGCTCTTCGCCGGGGTCGGCGCGTGGGCCGTGACCCTGGTCGTGCTCGCGACCGGGCGCCACGGTAGCCGCGCCGACGCGCTCGCGGTCGCCGGTGGCTCGCTGTTCGGCGCGGCCGCGTTCCTGTCCTACGGGCTCGTGCTCCTGGCGGCGATCCCGCTCGCCGTCGCCGGTTCCCGGCGTCGGGCTCGTCCGATCCTGCTCGCCGGGCTCGGTGCCGTGCCCGTGTTCGCCGCCTTCTGGGTGGGCGGGTTCTCGTGGCTCGACGGGCTCGCCGCGACGCGCGTGGAATACGCGGAGAGCGTGGCCCGCTTCCGCCCGTACGCGTACTTCCTGGTCGCGAACCTCGCTGCGTTCGCCCTCGTGCTCGGGCCGGCCGGCGTGGCGGGCCTGGCCCGGCTGCGCCGGCGCTCGACGTGGGTGCTCGTCGGAGGGGCGCTCGTCGCGGTCGCGCTCGCGGACCTGTCCGGGATGTCCAAGGCCGAGGTCGAGCGGATCTGGCTGCCGTTCGTCCCGTGGGTGCTCCTCGCGACGAGCGCGCTGCCGCGCGGTGCCGCTCGTGGCTGGCTGGCCGCGAACGTCGGGACGGCGTTGGCGCTCGAGGTGGCGGTGACGCAACCGTGGTGAGCCGCGTGCTCGTCACCGGTGGCGCGGGCTTCATCGGGTCGCACGTGGTCGACGAGCTCGTGGAACGCGGGGTCGAGGTCGTCGTGCTCGACGCCCTGATCCCACAGGCGCATGCGGCTCGACCGCCGTACCTGAACCCGGCCGCCGAGCTGGTGCTCGGCGATCTCCGGGACGGCGAGCTCCTCGAGCGCGCGCTCCGTGGCGTCGACGCGGTGTGTCACCAGGCCTCGATGGTGGGTCTCGGCGTCGACCTGCGCGATCTGACCGACTACGCGGCGCACAACGACCTCGGGACCGCGAGCCTGCTCCGGGCGATGCACCGATGCGGCTCCGCCGGACGGATCGTGCTCGCGAGCAGCATGGTCGTCTACGGCGACGGGCGGTACCGGTGCCCCGTGCACGGCGACGTCCGACCGGGGCCGCGGCCCGTGGAGCGGCTCGCGGTCGGGGCGTTCGACCCCGTCTGCCCGAGCTGCGATCGCGACCTCGAGCCGCTCGCCGTCGGCGAGGACGCCCCCGGCGATCCGCGGAGCGTCTACGCGGCGACGAAGCTCCACCAGGAGCACCTGTGTGCCGTGTTCGGGCGCGAGACCGGGACGCCCGTGACGGTGCTCCGCTACCACAACGTGTTCGGGCCTCGGATGCCGCATCGGACGCCGTACGCGGGGGTCGCGAGCGTGTTCCGGAGCGCGCTCGAGGCGGGTCGACCGCCCCGCGTGTTCGAGGACGGGCGCCAGATCCGGGACTTCGTGCACGTCGAGGACGTCGCGCGAGCGAACGCGCTCGCGCTGCTCGCCGAGCCCGCGGTCCCCGGCGCGCTCAACGTCGCCAGCGGATCGCCGCGGACGATCGGAGCGATGGCGAACGCGATCTCGGCCGCGTTCGGCGAGCGGGCGCCGTCCCCGGTCGTGACCGGGGACTTCCGGCTGGGCGACGTGCGCCACGTGTTCGCGTCGACCGCGCGAGCGGAGCGCGAGCTCGGGTTCCGCGCGCGCGTGGACTTCGAGACGGGGATGCGCGGGTTCGCCCGGGCACGGCTCCGAGCCGCGGCGAACGCGTAACGGACGGGTCCGGACGGAGGACGGAGGGGACGGGATGCGGGACGCGGCGAGCCTGACGAGGACGATCCGGCGTCACCCGTGGCGGTGGGCGCTCGCCGTGGTGCTCGTGGCCGGCGCGATCGGGTTCGCCCTGTACTGGTTCGCGCCGTGGAACCTGATCGTGGACCGCCGCGTCGACGAGGCGCTGCCCACCGTCACGAGCGACGCGGGGGACCCCCCCGCGTCGACCTCGGGTGAGGGGACCGGCACCGGAACCGAAGGGACCGACGACGAGCCCGCTGTGGATGCTCCTGCCCGGATCGCGCTGGCGCGGGGGGCGTTCCGCGGCCTCGAGCACGCGACCTCGGGGACCGCGCTCCTCGTCCAGCTCGCGGACGGGTCCCGGTTCCTGCGGCTGGAGGACCTCGAGACCTCGAACGGACCGGACCTGCGCGTGATCGTCACCGACCGGCCGCTCTCGCAGGACTGGCACGTCTGGGACGACGGCGAGTACGTCGACCTCGGCCCGTTGAAGGGGAACCTCGGGAGCTCGAACTACCGGATCCCGGCCGATCTCGACCTCTCGGGGTTCCGCACGGCGGTGATCTGGTGCCGGCGCTTCAGCGTCGGCTTCGGCGTGGCCCCGCTGGCCGCCGTGCCGGGATGATCCTCAGATCGTGGCCGGCCGCACCCCGGTCGCGATCAGCGTGAAGCAGACCGCGGCCGCCGCGAGCCGGTACCACAGGAAGATCGCGAAGTCGCGCGTCCGCAGGTACGACAGGAGGAACGCGATCACCATGAACCCGGAGACGGCCGACGCGATCGTCCCCGCGAGGAACGCGCCGCCCATGCCGGCCGGGATCCCTTCGCGCAGCAGGTCGATCCCCTTGTAGAGGCCGGCCCCCGCGATGATCGGCAGCGACAGCAGGAACGAGAACCGGGCCGCGGTCGGCCGGTCGAAGGACATCAGGCGCGCGGCCGACATCGTGACGCCGGAGCGGGAGATACCGGGCTGCAACGCGGCGGCCTGCGCGACCCCGAGCCACCAGCCGTTGGCGACCGACAGGTCGTCGAGGTGGCGTCGTGTCGAGGCGAGCCGGTCGATCACGTAGATCACGACGCCGAACACGGCGAGCATCAGCGCGATCAGCCACGGCTGCCCGAGCTCGTCCTGGATCACGCCCTCGAGGGCCACACCGAGCACGACGCCCGGGATCGTGCCGACGACGAGCGCCCAGGCGAGCCGCTCGTCCGTCCCGGAGACGCTCCTCACGCGGATCGAGCCGAGCCACGCCCGCGCGTAGCGCACGACGTCGTGACGGAAGTAGACGAGCGCCCCGACGAGCGTCCCCATGTGCAGCGCCACGTCGAACGTCTTGTTGAGGTCGGGGTCGTTCAGGATCGGCCACTCGAACAGCCACGGGACCAGGATCAGATGGCCCGAGCTCGAGACCGGGGCGAACTCGGTCACACCCTGGGTGATGCCGAGCACGATCGCCTGCAGGATGCTCAGGGGACCTTCCTCCGGGAGCGGGCCGGCGCAATCCTAGACGGGGCGCGCTCCCGGAGCCCGGTGGCTCACGCGATCGATGACGCCGGGGCGATCGCGACGGCGAGGTCGGCGAACGCCGAGGCGTAGGCGAGCTCCTCCGCGATCTCGGGGCCGACGAGGAGCACGAGCGTCGGGCCGGCGGAGCCGCCGGCCGCGAACGTCCCCTCGTCCGGCTCCAGGACGGTGAGCACCTCGAGGCCGCTCGCGACCGTGTCGGTGTAGGGGCGGGGACCCCCGAACGTCGCGAGCACGTCGACGAGGTCGCCCGGGCGGACCGCGCCCGCGGCGCCGCCGACGGCGACGGGGAACGCGCGGAGACCCTGGGGCACGAGCGAGGCGACCGGCCCGCCCGCCACGCCTACCCGGGTCTGGGTGATCGCCTCGCCCTCGGCGACGTCGGAGACGAGCGTCCGCCCGGCGAGCGAGCCCGGCGCCGCGACCCGTCCCGGCGGCGCGAACGCGGCCGGCACGAGGTCCACGCGGAGCGCCTCCTCCGAGAGCACCGCGCCCCGCGAGAGCGCCGTGGCGGCCACGACGACCGCGACCGGCTCGCCGACCACCGGACGGAGCGCCTCGAGGCGGGCCGCGTACCCGTCGACGAGCGCGTACGCGCCGGCCGCGGAGACGACGGCGAGCGCCGCGAAGACCTTCGACCGCCGGGACCACTTCCGAGCGAGCAGACCGCGCGCCAACACGACGAGCGCGACGCTAGCGCCGGGCGAGCGCCCGCGCCGTGAACGAGGTCACACCGGGCGCGGCTTCTTCGGCGGAGCGAGCGGGAGCACCCGGACGCGGTAGTCCTCGAGCCGCTCCCGGCCCACGATCATCGAGATCGACTCGCGCACCCGGTCGGCGAGCTGCTCGGGGTCCTCGTCCGCCGTGAAGCGGACCTCGATCGTCACGAGGACGGGCTCGCCCACCTAGGCCTCGAAGCTCGCGCCCTCGAGGGCCGAGGCGCACGGGCAGTCGCGGGTCTCGGGGATCGCCGGGACGATCTCGAAGAGCAGGTCGCGGAGCCTGGCGTTGTTCTCGCCGAACACGCGCACGACCTCGTCGTTCGTCACCGGCGGGACGCCCTCGACGCCGACGTCGTAGTCCGTGATGAGGGAGATGTTCGCGTAGCAGAGCTCGAGCTCGCGCGCGAGCAGCGACTCGGGGTACTGGGTCATGTTGATGACCTCCCAGCCGGCCGCCTTGAACCACGCCGACTCGGCCCGGGTCGAGAACCGCGGGCCCTCGATCACGACGACGGTCCCGCGATCGTGCACCGGGATGCCGAGCGCGCGCGCCCGGTCGATCGCGATGCCGCGCATCGTCGGGCAGTACGGGTCGGCGAACGAGACGTGCGTGGTCACCGGGCCGTCGTAGAACGTGTGCGGGCGCAGCCGGGTGCGGTCGACGACCTGGTCGCAGATCACGAAGTCGCCAGGCGTGACGTGCTCCTGGAGCGAGCCGCACGCGTTCGGCCCGATGATCCGCGTGACCCCGAGCTCCTTCATCGCCCAGGCGTTCGCGAGGTACGGGATCCGGTGCGGCGGCAGCTCGTGCCGGGTCCCGTGCCGCGGGATGAACGCGACCCGCCGCCCACCGACCTCGCCGACCACCGGCGGCGCGGAGGGCCTGCCGTAGGGCGTGTCCACGTCGACGGTCTCGGTGTCCTCCAGGAAGGAGGTGAACCCCGACCCCCCGAACACCCCGATCTCGGCGGTGCTCACGACTCCGTCGACCCCTTCGAGCCCTTCGAGCCCGACCCCTTGGAGCTCTTCTCCTTCGAGCCGGACGAGCCCGCGTCCGTCCCCGACGAGGTTTCCGAGGACGAGGTCGCCGTCGACGTCGTCGACGAGCCGGCGTCGTCCTTCTTCTCCTTCGCGGCGGGCTTGGAGCCCGAGCGGCTGTCGGTCGCGTAGAAGCCGGAGCCCTTGAAGACGATCCCCGCCGGGTGGAACACCTTGCGGAGCGGGCCGCCGCAGGCGCCGCACGTGGTGAGCGGGTCCTCCGTGATCCGCTGGAAGACCTCGATGTGCTGGCCACAGGACGTGCACTCGTACTCGTACGTGGGCATGGGCCACGAGTCTAGCCGAGGCGTTGTCGGCCACCGGGGGGATGTATCGCCGAGCGGCGTCGGGGGTATCCTGCGCTTCCCCCGCTGTGGAGAGGCGACATGGCGAAGGCGCACAAGGTCCGCAAGGCGGTCATCCCGGCCGCCGGCCTCGGGACCCGGTTCCTGCCGGCCACGAAGGCCCAGCCGAAGGAGATGCTCCCGCTCCTGGACAAGCCGGCGATCCAGTACGTCGTCGAGGAGGCCGTCCGGGCGGGGTTGACGGACATCCTCATCATCACGGGGCGCGGCAAGCGATCGATCGAGGACCACTTCGACCGGTCGATCGAGCTCGAGCACTTCCTGGAGTCCAAGGGCAAGTTCGACGAGCTCAAGCAGGTCCGACAGATCTCGGACATGGCGACGATCCACTACATCCGCCAGCGCGATCCGCTCGGGCTCGGTCACGCGGTCGCGGTGGCCGAGGAGCACGTGGGGGACGAGCCGTTCGCCGTCCTGCTCGGCGACGACATCATGTCGGAGACGCACCCGCTCCTCCCGGAGATGCTGCGGATCCACGATCGCTACGGACGGAGCGTCCTGTCGGCGATGCAGGTCGCGCGCGACGAGATCTCGCTCTACGGGTGCATCGAGCCGGAGTTCGTCGAGGAGGACCGGCTCGCGCGCGTGCTCTCGATCGTGGAGAAGCCCGACCCTGAGCAGGCGCCCTCGAACCTCGCGGTGATCGGTCGGTACATCCTCACGCCGGAGGTCTTCGACGCCCTGCGCGATCTCGAGCCCGGCGTCGGCAACGAGGTCCAGCTGACCGACGCGATCAACGTCCTCGCGCAGGAGCAGGCCGTGTACGCGCACGTGTTCGAGGGCGGGCGCTACGACGTCGGCAACAAGCTGGACTACGTCAAGGCCACGATCGAGCTCGCGATCGACCGCGATGACATCGGCAAGGACCTGCGCCGCTGGCTCGCCGACCTCGCCGAGCGCCGCAAGCTCCTGTAGATCCGGTCGTCCCGGCCGGCGCCGATAGACTGGGTGGCCCATGGCGCACGCCCACGTGCACGACCACGACAGCGGCGAGGGCCTCGTCCCGGTGGACGAGGCTCGCGAGCGGCTCCTCGGCAGCCTGGATCCGCTCCAGCCGCTCGAGCTCCCGCTCACCGAGGCTTACGGATGCGTGCTGGTCCAGGACGTGGTCTCCGACGTGGACATCCCCGCGTTCGCGAGCTCGGCGATGGACGGGTTCGCGCTCCGTTCCTCGGACGTGGCCGCCGCGACGCCGCTCGACCCCGTCGAGCTGCGGATCGCGGGCCGGGCGCTGATCGGTCAGCGGCCGGAAGGGACGGTCGGCGGGGGCGAGGCGATCCGGATCGCGACCGGGGCCCCGATCCCGGCGGGCGCCGACACGATCGTGCCGATCGAGAACTGCGAGCTCCAGGGTGACGCCGTCCGGATCCTGGCCGCCTCGCCGGAGGGCAAGCACATCCGCCCGGCGGGCGAGGACGTGCGCGCCGGCGATCCGCTCGTCCCTGCCGGGCGACGGCTCCAGGCGCCCGAGCTCGGCCTGCTCGCGGCGGCCGGTGTGTCGCACCCGCTGGTCCGGCCGCGGGCCCGCGTCGTCGTGCTCTCGACCGGGGACGAGCTCGTCCCGCCGACGCAGACGCCGGAGTTCGGCCAGGTGCACGACTCCAACGCCTACCTGCTGTTCGCCGCGATCCGCGAGGCGGGCGCCGTGCCGATGCTCGCCGGCGTCGTCCCCGACGACGTCGACGCGCTCAAGGACGCCGTGCTGTCGCACCTCGTGCAGGCGGACGCCTTCGTCTCCTCCGGCGGGGTCTCTGTGGGGGAGCGCGACGTTGTGAAGGCCGCGTTCTTCCGGCGGGGGGACGTGGACTTCTACCGGGTCGCGATGCAGCCGGGGATGCCGCAGGGCTTCGGCCACGTCGAGGGCAAGCCGTACTTCGGCCTGCCGGGCAACCCGGTGAGCGTGTTCGTGAGCTTCGAGGTCTTCATCCGGCCCGCGCTGATGAAGATGATGGGGCGCCGGAACCTGTTCCGCCCCGAGGTCACGGCGCGCCTGGAGACCGACGTCTCCGGACCTCGCGGCAAGACGCAGTACGCGCGGGTCCGCGTGAAGCGCACGCGCGAGGGGTGGACGGCCACCCCGACCGGCGCGCGCGGCTCGAACCTCATCGCGACGGTCGCGCGCGCCAACGGGCTCGCGATGGTCCCCGCGGGCGTCGAGACCGCCGAGGCCGGCTCGGAGGTCCGCGTGATGCTCTTCCGGTCGATGGAGGAGTAGGGTGGCCGACCCCGGCGGCTCGGCCCCTGGCCGCTCGACTCCCGGCGGCTCGGCGCGGATCGTCGAGGTCGGCGCGAAGGAGATCACCGACCGCGAGGCGGTGGCGGGCTGCCTCGTGACGATGACGCCGGAGGCCTGCGCGCGGCTCGTCGAGGGCACGCCCAAGGGCAACCCGATCGAGGCCGCGAGGATCGCCGGCGTGATGGGCGTGAAGCGCACGCCCGACCTCCTGCCGTTCTGCCATCCGATCGCCGTGACGGGCGCCGAGGTCACGGTCACGCCGGAGCCCGACGCCGGGCGGATCCACGTCCGGGCGACCGTCCGCGCGCGGGACCGGACGGGCGTCGAGATGGAGGCCCTCACCGCCGCGGCGGTCGCCGCGCTGTCCCTGTACGACACCGCGAAGGCCTACGACCGCGCCGCGAGGATCGACGGCCTGCGCCTGCTCGAGAAGCGCGGCGGCAAGTCCGGCCACTACGTCGCCGCGCCCGACTGACGTTCGTCGCGCAACGCGACGAGGCCCCATCGTGCCCGTGACCTGCGATCTCGGTGCTCCGAGGAAGTTGACCGTTGGTATTTGTAGCTCTATCGGAGGCCTGTTAGGTTGCGCGGAGCCCAACGAGGGTGGGACCGGGGATCCGATCGCGGGGGGCTGGGGCGTATGGGGTGGTTGTTGGTGGCGGCCCTGAGCGTGGTGTGGGCCGCGTTCCTGCTTCCCCGCCGCAGACGCTCCGCGCACCAGAGCGTGCAAGACTTCGGGAGGACGATGGAGCTGCTAGCGGACACGGGGAGCGACGGGCAGGGGCGCTGGATCGTCACCCCCCGCAAGGGGATGGCGTTCGTCGGGCGCAAGGAGCGAGCCCGGGAGCGGGCCCGCGAGCGCCGTCGCCGCGTCTTCGTGTTCATGCTCGAGAGCATCGTCCTCACGTTCCTGATCGGGCTCGTCCCGCCGCTGCGATCGATGTGGTACGCGACCGGCGTCCTCGTGATGCTCCTCGGGCTGTACGTGTGGTTGCTCGTGTCGCTGAAGGCTCGCGGCGAGACCGACCCGCTCACCACGGCCGCCCCGGCATCGCCGGCGCGCCAGCGCTACGCGGCCGACGCGGCCAGCCGAACGCCCCGGGCGGCGTTCAACGGGCTGTCGACGTTCGGCGCCGACGACCTCGTGAACATCGTGGTCAAGCCCGCCGGGCAGGTCGGCGTCGCGCGCGTCTAGGCGCGCCGTGGACCTCGACGAGACCTCCGAGCGGATCCGCCGCCGCTTCGACGCACGCATGGAGGCGCGCGAGCGCGCCCTCCCGGCCTCCCGCGCCGCGATCCGCTCCTGCGCGAACGCGATCCGCGCGATCCACCGGGGCGACCTCGACCTCGCGCACCGGCTGATGGACGAGGCCAGGGCCTCGATCGACGCGGGCCTGGAGGCCGTCGCCGACCAGCCCGAGATCCGCTTCGCCGGCTACCTCCAGGACGCGCAGAAGGAGTACGCGGAGGCGAGGATCACCGAGGCGGTCGTGACCGGCGCCGGCCATGTGCCGACCCCCGAGGAGCTCGACATCGAGGACGCCCCGTACCTGAACGGCGTGGCCGAGGCGATCGGCGAGGCCCGCCGCCACGCGCTCGACCTGCTCCGGCATCGGCGCGTCGCCGAGGCGGAGTCGATGCTCACCACGATGGACGACCTCTACACGATGCTCGTGACGATGGACTATCCGGACGCGATCACCGCGAACCTGCGCCGCAGCACCGACGTCGCGCGGAGCCTGATCGAGAAGACGCGCGGCGACCTCTCGGTCGCGCGGGTGAGCCAGGACCTCCACGACGCGCTCGACCGGCACGCGAAGGACGTCCTCGGCGGGTGAGCCGAGCGGCCTCGGGCGAGGCCTTTGCTACGCTACCCGCCTCTTGGGGGTGTAGCTCAGTCCGGTAGAGCGCTGCCTTCGCACGGCAGAGGTCGGCGGTTCGAGTCCGCTCACCTCCACTCGACCTTCCGGCGCGCGAACCAGTGCCGGATCAGGGGACCAGCACCACTGCGGTGTGTGCCTCCACCGCGCGACCGAGTCGGTCATCCGAGGTGAGCAACTCGGCATCGATCACCTCGGCGAGCGCGACGTAGGTCGCGTCGTACGCGGAGAAGTTGGCTCTGAGATCGAGCATCCGCCCCCCGAGTGAGGCATGGCCGTGCCTGGTCAGCGGCAGATCCAGGTAGTCCTCGAGCGCCTCGGTAGCGCGACCCTCGGTCAGGGAGCGCCGGATCATCGCTCCACGCAACCCCGAAACGATCTCGACATCGCACAGCGCCGGGACGTGGAGGTCGACGTCCGGCAGTCGGATGGTGTCGCGTACGCGATGCATCGAGCCGGTTCCCAGCAGGTAGTCGAGCAACGCCGACGCATCGGGGACGACGATCCTCAGGAGGCCTCCCGGCGCTGCCGCTCCTCTCG
Source organism: Actinomycetota bacterium (assembly GCA_036554665.1). Lineage (GTDB taxonomy): Bacteria > Actinomycetota > UBA4738 > UBA4738 > HRBIN12 > CALGFI01. The sequence continues at coordinate 31,495 of DATBMU010000035.1, forward strand.
GATGAGCTCCGACGTCCGGCGATCCAGCTTCACCGGCGCTCGTGCCTCGATCCGATCGAACACCTCGGAGGCCGGTGGCCTGGCCACCTCACGTTCCAGGATGTCCTGGATGTAGTCGGTCAGGGCCTGGCCACGCGCCTTGGCACGCCTCCTGAGCTCGCGATGAAGGCGATCCGGGACGTTCCGCACCTGGATCATCTTCGACATGTGGGGAGCATGTCACATGTGTTGAGCATGGGCAAGCCCGAGGATTCCGCCAAGCGGCGAGGAGATGGTTCGCTCACCGTTCAGTTCACGACCACACGGACATCGCACGGTGCGTGAACCCGTGCTCGTGGTGCTCACCGACGCCGTCGAGGTCGGCCGTAGGCGACGCCTCTGTGACGGATCGCTCGCACGATGACGCGCCGTCGAGCCGTGCCTCCCTCGATCGTGTACAGGGTCCGGTAGTTGCCCACGCGGCACGACCATAGGCCTCGCAGTCGTCCACGCAGTTGCCTGCCGGACTCCTCGGGGTCGACCTCCAGGACAGTGAGCGTCTCGACGACCGCCTCTTGGATCGTCCGTGGCAGGGCCGCCAGATCCTGTTCGGCCCGGCGGGTGAGGAGCAGCCTAGGCAAGGCCGAGGTCTCGTCTGACCTCGCGGAGCGTCCCCAGCCGGCCGGCCTTCACGTCTTCCTCGCTCTCCCGGAGGGCTTCCAGGACGTCCTCGTCCTGCAAGATCTCCAGTGTCTCCTCGAGGACCTCTTGCTCGTCGGCCGGGACGAGGATGGCGGTCGGCCGTCCGTTGCGCGTGATGATGACGTGCTCGTGGCGCCGCTCCAGCTCGTCGAGGAGCTCGCTGAGCCTGGCTCGTGCCTCCGTCAGCGGAACCGTCTTCGCCATCAGGGGCGAGTGTACAGAATCCTGTCCAACGGGGGAACCCCAGGATAAGGCTCGACGGGGGTCGGGACTGTCATCAGCCTCCGGGCGCCGCGGCCGCCGGGTCGCGTGCCGAACCGGGTGGCTCCTCCGGGATCCGCCGCGTGAAGTACAACGCGATCATCGCGAACACGGCGAGCAGGGACAGGGCCGTGCGGAGGCCGGCCAGCCTCGCCTGGCCGTACTCGTCCTCGATCGCCGCCGACGTCTGTTCGTCCACCCCTGCATCCTCGAGCGCCGACGCGAGGTCGGCGTCGGAGATGAACTGGATCCCGCTCGCGAGCTCGACGTTGGCCTGACGGACCACCTCGGGCGGGACGTCCGGGTTCGCCGCGATCCCGCTCAGGAACGACGTGGTGAGGGCCCCGATCAGCACCGACCCGGCGAGCGCGGTCCCGAGCGAGGCGCCGAACTGCGACGCGGTGTTCTGGAGCCCGCCCACCTCGGGGCTCAGCTCCTCGGGCGCTGCCGAGACGGTGACGGCACCCAGCTGCGAGGCGAGGGCGCCCATGCCGAGACCGACCAGGAGCAGCGGCACGGTCACCACGCCGGCGCTCGCATCGGCGTCCAGCGCGCCGATCAGCGCGACGATCCCGACGAGCACGGCGATGAACCCCAGGGCTACCACCCGCCGTGGTGAGGCCGTCGGGAAGAACCTGGGGACGCCCGCGGCCGCGAGGAGCATCGTCACCGAGAGCGGCGTGAGCTTGATCCCGGTGTCGATCGCCGACAGGCCGAGCGCGACCGACAGGAACAGCGGCATGACGAAGAAGACGCCCATCATCACGACGAACTGGAAGAAGAACATGAGCAGCCCGCCGTTCAGCTTCTGGTCGATCAACGACGGGCTGAACAGCGGCTCCTTGCCGGCTTCGACCAGACGGCGGACGTGCATGCCGAACAGCCGGAGCGAGACGAGGCCCGCGATGATCAGCCAGAGCACGGGCGACATGCCGAACACCGACGGCGCGTCCGCCGAGGGGATGAACCATCCCCACTCGCCGGACTTCAGCACGGCAATCACGATCAGGCCCATCCCGACCGCCCACAGCACGGCGCCCAGGAGGTCGAGGTGCGGCCGCTGGTCGACGGGCGCATCGGTCATCCGGCGCGAGAACACGAAGATCCCCACCCCGACCAGGACCTCGCCGGCGAACACCCATCGCCAGGACGCGTACGTCGTCGCGAGCCCTCCGATCAGCGGCCCGACGGCGATCGCGATCGCGCCGGCCGCCCCGACCAGGCCGTAGGCCCGAGGCCGTCCCTGTGGCGGGAAATTCCCCGCGACGAGCGCGACGATCGCCGGCATGATCAGGGCCGCCCCGATCCCCTCGAGCACCGACCAGCCGAGGAGCAGGACGCCGAGGTTCGGCGCGAGCGCCGTGGTGAGCGAGCCCGTGCAGTAGATCAGCAGCCCGATCAGGAACGCCCGCTTGCGGCCGATCATCGAGCCGACCTTGCCGCCCGTGACCATCAACATCGCCATCACGAGCGTGTACAGGACGATCGCGCTCTGGATCCCGGTGATCGACGTGTCGAGGTCGTCGGCGACGGTCGCGATCGAGACGTTCATGACCGAGCTGTCGAGGGCCATGAGGAACTGCCCCGCGCACAGCGTTAACAGCACCGCGCTCCCGGCCGCCGCCCGCTCGCTCCTGGTCGTGGTCTCAGTCATCCCCCGCCTCGATCCGATCGGCGGAGACGATACCCGAGGTTCCACCCATGGCGGGAACGGCGGGCTCGCGGTCCGCCGCAGGGCCTTCGGGTCGGTGGCCCAGAGGCCATCGGCCCTGGCCGCCTGCGCGACGAGCGCGAAGCATCGCGGCCGGAAGGAGGTCTCGATGGCTATCGATTCGAAGACATCGTTGGAGGTGCCCGCCGTCCAGATCGATCGGCCGGAGCCTGAAGGGATCGGGGAGTCGCGCTACCTGTTCGCCGGGATCGCCGTCCTGGCGATCTGGTTGGCGGCCGCTGCGGCGAGCATCTGGTCGCCGGATCTCGTCAGCGGCACGCAACAGGAGCACATCCCGCTCGCCGCGATCTTCGACTGGTTCTACGCGGCGCTCGCGACCGGTCTGGTGTTGATGGCGTTCGGTCGGCGCTCTCCGGGCGCGAGCCGATCGTTGTGGCTGGGGTTCACCGTCGCCGTCGCCGGCATCTGGTTCGTGGTCGCGGTGGCGAGCATCTTCGCGCCCTCGATCGAGACCGGCAGCGACCCGACGACGCTCCCGATCGCGGCGCTGGCGACTCCGATCGCAGGCGTGATCACCACCGCGTTCGTGTCGGTGTTCGTGGCGGGAAGCGCCGGCGAGTCGAGCGGTAGCGTCACCGGCGATCCGCGCGTCGCGGTTCTGACTGCTCGGGGCGGTCGACCCGTCCCGTCCTAGGACGATCGAGGGCCGTCGTCGGGTTCGGACGGCCCCGCGTCCATCGGCAGGTCGGCGAGCGCCTGCTCGATCGAGTCGTAGAAGCGGTCTCGGTCGATCGTCTCGTGCAGACCGTAGCGGAAGACGAGGTCCTGGAGCCGGTGCCGGAGCTCGACGAACGCGAGGTGGACGCCTTGGGCGTTCAGCTCGAGGTCCAGCCGCTCGAGCATGTCGGCCGCGGTGACGTCGATGTCGGTGACGGCCTCGCACTGGAGCACCACCCACCGCGGGTGCTCCATCCGGACGAGCCGCCGAACGGCCTGACGGAAGATGCCGCTGTTGGCGAAGAAGAGCGGTGCGCCCCAGCGGAAGATGACGATGCCGGGCGGACGCACGGCGTCGGGGAACCGCTCCAGGCTGTGCCACCCCTCGAGCCCGACGACGCGGCCGAGCACCGCGCCGCGCGGCCACCAGCTCCGCCGGAAGAACTGGAGGATCGAGAGCACCACCGCGAGCAGGATGCCCTCGAGCACGCCGAGCAGCACCACGCCGATCGTGGCGGTCACCGACAGGAGCAGCGCGGACCGTCGCACCCGGAAGTACGTTCGGAGCCGGGCCACCGACGCGAGCGAGATCGCCGCCGAGATGACCACGGCGGCGAGCGCGGTCTGCGGCAGGTTCCGCAGCAGTCCCGGCAGGAACACCAGGAGGAGCGCCACGATGCCGGCCCCGACGAGTCCCGTGACCTGGCTCCTGGATCCCGCCGACTCCGCCACGGCGCTTCGCGACCCGCTGACGGAGACCGCGAACCCCTGGAACAGCCCCGCCGCGACGTTCGACGAGCCGACGCCGATCAGCTCCTGGTTCGGATCCACCTCGTCGCCCCGGCGGGCGGCGAAGCTGGTGGACGTGGCGATCGTGTCGGTGAGCGAGACGAGCACGATACCGACCGCGGCCGCGAGCAGCGGCCCCACGTCGGAGACCTGCGTCCACGGGATCTCCGGGGCCGGGAGCCCCTGTGGGAGGGTCCCCACCACGTCGACGCCCTCCGAGGCGAGGTCGAGCAGGCCGACGGCGGCGGTCGCGCCGACCACGGCCACGAGGACGGCCGGCACCTTCTTCGACACCCGCGGGATCAGGAGCAGCACCGCGAGCGTGGCGAGCCCGAGCACGAGCGTGGTGGCGTCCGTCCCGTCGAGGCCGGTGACGAACGCCTCGACCTCCTCGACGAAGCCGTCGGCGTCGGTCGAGAAGCCGAACAGCTTGGGGAGCTGGCCGACCACGATCGTGATCGCGAGCCCGTTCATGTACCCGATCTGGACCTCCTGCGAGAGCAGGTCCGCGACGAACCCGAGCTTCGCGAGCCCGAGGACGATCTCGATCGCGCCGACGAACAGGGCGAGCATCCCCGCGAGCGCGATCGCCTCGTCCACACCGCCGCCGGCCACGAGCGGGACGATGGCCGCGAAGATCAGCGGTGATACCGACGAGTCCGGGCCGAGCACGAGGACGCGCGAGGGCCCCATCAGGGCGTAGCCGACGAGGCAGGCGACGGTCGTGTACAGGCCGGTCACGGGGGGAAGCCCGGCGAGCTCGGCGTACGCCATCCCCTGCGGCACGAGGATCGCGGCCAGGACCACGCCGGCGACGAGGTCTGGGCCGAACCAGCTCCGACGGTAGGTGGCCGCCGTCCGCAATCCCGGCACCCAACGCTGCAGCCCGGTCGGGCCGACCTGATCTCCGAGTGTCTGCGCGCTCACAGTCCCCCCGATCCGGTGAACCGTACCGCGGCCGACGGGTAGCATCCGAGCCGTGTCGGACGAGGAACGGGCGGAGCGAGGGACGGGCGACGCGACGAGACCGGCATCCGCCGCGGAACGGCTGGCGGCCAGGGTCCAGCGCGCGAGGGTCCCGCTCCGATCGACCGCGTCGGCCGTCCTGCGCCACATCGGGCGGTTGGACGTGGCCGTCTACCAAGCGGTTGCCGCCACCCCGACCCCCTCGCTCGACGGGCCGCTCCGGCGCCTGACCGGCTGGGCGAACAACTCCAAGCTCTGGCTCGCGATCGCCGCCGGCCTGTTCGCGGTGGGGGGCAAGCCGGGGCGGCGCGCCGCGATCACGGGCGTCGTCGCCATCGGCGTGAACTCGGCGGTCGTGAACCTGCCGCTCAAGCTCTCGAGCGGGCGCTCCCGACCCGATCGCGAGGCGGCAAGTGTCCCGGAGGAGCGACGCGTCCCGATGCCGACCTCGACGTCGTTCCCCTCCGGACACTCGGCGTCCGGCTTCGCCTTCGCCGACGCCGTGGCCACCACGTTGCCGGCGGTCGCCGTGCCCCTCCGTGGTCTGGCGGCCGTCGTGGCGTACTCACGGGTACATAGCGGCGTGCACTACCCCGGCGACGTGATCGGGGGAGCGTTGATCGGCGCGACGATCGGTGAGGCGACCGGGAGCCTCGCTCGACGCGTGATCCGCCGGGGCGAGCGATCCCGGACCGCATCCGCATGAACCTGCTGCGCAGCGTGGTCCTGTGGGCGGCGGACAACGTGTGGCTTCGCGAGCACCTGCCGCGGTACCGGTTCGTCCGTCGGAGCGTCGCGCGGTTCATGCCCGGCGAACGGGTCGACGACGCCCTCGACGCCGCCGCCCAGCTCGGGACCCAGGGCGTGCCGACGACGTTCACCGCGCTCGGCGAGAACGTGACGACGGCGGACGAGGCCGGACGGGTCCGCCAGCACTACCAGGACGCCTACGATCGGGTCGTCGAGCGCGGGCTCGACACCGAGATCTCCGTGAAGCCGACCCACCTCGGCCTCGACGTCGACCGGGACCTGGCCGCGAGGAACCTCGCGCGCCTGGCCGAGCTGGCGGGCGGGCGGGGGAACTGGCTCTGGCTCGACATGGAGTCGAGCTCCTACGTCGAGGCGACCGTGGAGCTCTACCGCGAGCTCCGCACGACGCACCCCAACACCGGCATCTGCCTCCAGGCGTACCTGCGCCGGACCGCCGGCGACGTCGAGTCGCTCCTGCCGCTCGACCCGTCGGTGCGGCTCGTGAAGGGCGCTTACAAGGAGCCGCCGGACCTGTTGGTCGGCGGCCGCGCGCTGGTCGACGAGTCCTTCCGCGTGCTGTCGCTCCGGCTCCTCGAGGCGGGGGGGCCGAACGGGCGCGTCGTGCTCGGGACCCACGACCTCGACCTGATCGAGCGGATCGAGGGCGACGCGGCGGTGCGAGGTCTCGGGCGGGACGCGTTCGAGGTGGCGATGCTGTTCGGGATCCGGGCCGCCGACCAGGTGCGCCTGGCCGGCGAGGGTTATCGCGTCCGGACGCTGATCGCCTACGGCTCCTACTGGTACCCGTGGTTCATGCGCCGGATCGCCGAGAAGCCTGTCGAGAACACGCTCCTCGCGCTGCGCAACCTCCTCGGCTGAGCCTCACCCGAGGATCCGCGCGTCGCCGTAGCCGGCCGCGAGGTCCTCGTGATCCGCGAACCGGCGCGGGTCGAACTGCGCGAGCCCCGGGTCGGTCTCGGCGCCGGTGACGAGGTCGGCCACGTGCCGCCCGAGCGCCGGCGCGAGCTTGAACCCGTGCCCGCTCGTCCCGGCGTCGACGAACACGCCGTCGGCGATCTCGCCGATCACCGGCTGCCAGTCCGGGCTGACGTCGTACAGGCTCGCCCACCCGCCTCGGGGCTCCGCCCGCTCGAGCGCCGGGACGCGACGGACGACGCGGCCGCCGAGGTCGGCGGACTCGGGCTCCCCGAGGCGTTCGTCGTACCGGTCGGGATCGATCTGCGGCTCGGGGTGCAGCGGCCCGACGAGGAACAGCTCCTCGCCCTCGGGGCGGAAGTAGTAGCCGTTCGGCAGGTCGCCGTGCGCCGGCATCGGCTCGGCGCCTCCCCACGCGAACGTCGCGACCACGTGGCGCTCGACCGTCAGTGGCAGGTCGCCGCCCACGCGCGCCGCGAGCGGCTTCGTCCAGGGTCCGGCCGCGAGCAGCACGCGCCCGGCGGAGATCCGTTCGCCGTCCTCGGTCACGACCGCCCAGCCCGAGCCGTCGCGCACGAGGTCGGTCGCGCGGCGTCCCAGCCGCGGGGTCATGCCGAACTCCCGTGCCCGGTCGAACAGCCCCTGCGTGGTGAGGACCGGGTCGGCGTGGCCCGCGTCCCGCTCATGCGCGCCGATCGCGATGCCCTGGAGGTCGAACGCCGGCCACTCGGCCGAGATCTCCTCCGGCGTGAGCAGGTCCGTCGGGATGCCCTGGCCGTTGAGCCGAGGCACGACCTCGCGCACCTGCGCCTCGTCCTCGGGCGGGTGGAGCACGAGCAGCCCGGTCTCGCGGAACGCCGCGTCGCGGCCCGTGTGCTCGGCGAAGTCGCGGAACATCGCGATGCTCTCCCGGGCGACGTCGGCGAGGAACGGGTTCGTGTAGTAGGCGCGGCAGATCGCGCTCGATCGACCGGTCGGGCCGGCGGCCGGCGCGTCCTTCTCGATCACCGCGACGTCGACGCCGCGCCCCGCCAGGTGGAACGCGACGGCAGCGCCGTGCACCCCGGCGCCCACGACCGCGACGTCGAAGGACCTCATAGCGTCAGTTCCCGGACCTGCCCGATCCCATGGCTGGGTCAAACGACGAAGAGGAAGCCAGCGATGGCAGGTCGGCCACGTCACCTTTCCTCGGTACAACGCGAGCACGCACGCGCTTGAGGAGCTTGGACATGTCCGAGGTCCCTCCGTAATGGATACGCGGAGCGTCGCCGGGCTCCTAGGATACCTGCATGGCTGCGTGCCCTCGGTGCGGGCACGAACCCCCGCCCGACGCGCTCTTCGGCCCCGCCTGTGGGGCCAGCCTGGCGGCGGACGTCACGCGAGAAGAGCG
>DATBMU010000065.1:0-12681 GCA_036554665.1 Actinomycetota bacterium
CATCTTGAGGCCGCGGCTGATCTCGGCGATCTCCTGCTGGCGGTTGTCGACGCGTCGGGTGTGCGACATCAGCTGCAGGTAGTCGACGATGATCAGGCCGAGCCCGGCCTTGCGAGCGGCCAGCCGTCTCGCCTTGGCCCGGATGTCGACGAGCGTGACGTTGCCCGAGTCGACGATGAACAGGGGCGCTTCGTGCAGCGTGTCGGCCGCCTGCGCGATCCGGGACCAGTCCTCGGCCCCGACCCGCTTGTTGCGGATCAGGTCCCACGGGACGCGAGCCTCCGCACACAGGAGCCGCATCCCGATCTCCCACCGCAACATCTCGAGCGAGAACATCGCGACGGGCTTGGAGGAATCCACGGCCACGTTCCGAGCCAGGTTCGTGACGAAGGAGGACTTGCCGACCCCCGGCCGGGCCGCGACGACGATCAGGTTCCCGGGCTGCATCCCCGACAGCAGCGAGTCGACGTCGCGGAACCCGCTCGCCACGCCGGCGAACGCCGACTCGCGGTTCTGGATCTTCTCGAGGTCGACCATCGCCTGGTCGACCAGATCGCGGAGCGACGCCACCTGCTCCTTCTCGTCGTGGCGCGCGACCTCGTAGATCCGCTGCTCGGCCTCGTCGGCGACGCGCTCCGGCTCCTCGGGCGCCGAGAAGGCCATCTCCATGATGTCGCCGGCCGCGGAGATCAGGCGCCGCAGCAACGCGGTCTCGGCGACGATCCGCGCGTAGGAGCCGGCGGCGGCGGGCGTCGGCACGCGCTCGACGATCTCGGAGATGTAGAGGTGGCCCCCGATCTCCTCGAGCAACGACCGGCGCTTCAGCTCCTCGACGGCGGTGATCGCGTCCACCTGCTCGCCGCGCCCGTAGAGCTCACGGAGCGTGTCGAAGATCTTCGCGTTCGCCGAACGGTAGAAGTCGGTCGGCCGGACGATCTCGACTACGTCGGCGATCGCCTCCTGCGAGAGCATCATCGAGCCAAGGACCGACTCCTCGGCCTCGAGGTTGTGCGGCGGCACCCGGTCCGGCCTCAGACGCCGGACATCGTCAACCGCGCGCGCCACAGCCCCGCCCCTCTCGCCCCGGATCCCCTGCCGAACCGGCCGGAAGGCTAGCCGCGCGGCCCCGGCACCTCCAGCGGAAAACCCATGGGGAAACCCTCGGCCCTGGTCGTGCCTGGAGATTCCTTGTCACTGTGCCTTCCACCTGGGCTTCCACATGGGGAAAAGCCTGTGGACGGGTGTGTATCAGGTGGGAATGACAAGGATGTGATTCGTCGCGGGGCCGTGAGGGCCTCGGTGGGCGGGCTGAGGTCGGGCGGTCGCGGCGGGCTGCTCGTCTCCGCCCTCGCCACAGCATGTGCTCTATCGGCCACCACGGCGAGGGCTCCGCACGACGACGACCGCCGCGACCGCCCTCCCCGCCCGCCGGTCACGCTCCCGGTCCAGCCGGATCCCCGAACGCCGCTCCTTCGGCTCAGCTGGCCGGGTTCATCAGTTCCTCGAACCGGGCGGACTTGAGACGCGCGAGCTCGGTCGGATAGGCAACCCCGTTCGCCTCTGCGATCGAGGGGGCGTGCGCGCGGAAGAAGCCGACGATGCGCCGGCCTGCTTCGAGCATCGCGTCTCGCTCCATCGGGCAGAAGCTCGATCGCAGCTCGTCGAGCTCGGACACCGGGATCTCCGTCGATAGCTTCTCGTACGCCTCGTCCTGGGCCTCGACACCGTGCCGGATCCGAAGGGCGTTGACGCAGTAGCGGCGGAGCGCCTCGAGCTGGCCGCTCGCCCACCAGAGATCTCCGCGGCCGAGTGCGGCCAGGAGATGCGAGAGGTCGTGCCAGAACCACATCACGATCTCGCGAAGGCGTTCGCGCTGCTCGCCCGGATCTGGCGGTGAGAAGGGGAACTCGGCGCCGGCGAGGATCCCGCGCTTGTCCACGAGCGGCTGGAACGGACCAACTTCGAGCCGTTCCAGCCGCCCTTCGCACTCGAAGAAGAGCTCGCAGTCCGTGCCGTCCGCGAGGATGGAGAACACGATCCGCCCGTGGCCGAAGTCCTCGATGAACAGCGGCTCACCGATCCTCCGGATCAACGCTTCCCGTCCGTGGATCACGCTCTCCAGTCCATCGTCCGTCGTGATCGCGCACAGGTCGACGTCGGAGAACTCGTCCGCCTCGCCTCGCGCGCGTGACCCACCGAGCAGCCCAGCGACGATCCGGTCATCGGCCTCACACGCCTCGGCGAACCGAGCCACGACGACGGAGTGGTCTCGGGGTGAGCGTGGTCGAGTGGGGTTCACGACGGGAGTCTCGCAGGGGAGCGTTCGCCAAGCCAGGACAGAGATCCGGCAGGACGGGTCCGATGCACCTCACCCGGGTAGGTGCTCGGACCGTCGACGGCCGGGGGATCCGGACCCAACGACCCGGCCAGGACCCTCGCCGTTGCCTGAGCGGCATGCGGAGCGAAGGATGATGCGTGGAAGGCGGACGCGATGAGGGGCGAGCGGGCGCGACCAGCACGACTCGGGGCGGCGTGCGCGCTCGCGGTGAGCGGGGCGGCGGCCGTTCGGATGATCGCGATCTACAACGCGGTCGCGCTCGTCATCCTGATCCCGGCCGTGGCCGGCGGACTCATCGCGCTCTGGCGGCCCGCCGCCCGGTTCGCGCTCGTGGTGGCCGCCGTGCTCGTCGCGGCGACCATGGCGGTCTCCCTGATCGGCTACTGGGGCCTGCTCTTCCTGCCGTCGGTCGTCCTGCTCCTCGTGGCGGCGAGCCGACCGAGCAGCGCGGAGACGGAGGTCCGTTCCCCGCGGCCGTGAGGGCGCGCGGGGAGGGCGGTCCCGCCGGGCGTCGTCGAGCGGAGCCCTCGCCGTGGTGGCCGATGAGCACGTGCCCTGGCGAGGGCGGAGACGAGCAGCCCGGCGGGATCCCCCGACCTCAGCACGCCCCGCCGACCCCGGACACGCAACGACCCCGGACGCCGAAGCGACCGGGGTCGGATGCGCAGGAGCGTCAGGACTCGGAGCCCTCGACCTCCACCGAGATCACCGGGTCGACCTCCGCGAACAGGTGCACGCGCACCTCGTGGGTGCCGACCGAGCGGATCGGCTCGACCAGGTGCACGTCGTGTCGGTCGACGCGGATCCCGGCCTGCTCGTCGATCGCCTGCGCGACGTCGGCCGGGGTCACGCTCCCGAAGAGCTTGCCCTCCTCGCCGGCATGGGCGGCGATCCTGATGGGCGTGCCGATCAGGCGGCTCGCCACCTGCTCGGCCTCGACCTTGGCCTGGTTCGTGCGCGTGGTGTGCGCGCGCTTCAGGCTCTCGACGTGCTTGACGCCGCCCTTCGTCGCCTTGACGGCCATCCCCCGCGGCATCAGGTAGTTCCGCGCGTAGCCGTCGGCAACCTCGACGATGTCGCCGGGGACCCCGAGCTTGTCGACGGGCTTCTGGAGGATGACCTTCATCGCGTCGAGTACGGCAACAGGGCCATCTCGCGGGCGTTCTTGACCGCGAGAGCGACGTCCCGCTGGTGCTGCGAGCAGTTGCCCGTCACCCGGCGAGCGCGGATCTTCCCGCGCTCGGAGACGAACTTGCGCAGCAACACGGCGTCCTTGTAGTCGACGTGCTCGATCCGGTCCTTGCAGAAGATGCAGACCTTGCGCTTCTGCTTCTTCTGCCAGCCCTTCTCGTCCTTCTCCTTCTTGGCGGGTCGCTTCCTAGCCTTGGGTGGCATCCAGCGGTGTCTCCTCGTCTCCCATCGGAGCGCCGACCACGGCCGGCGCGGACCAGTCGCTCGAGCCGGAGCGGCCCTGGCGCTCGACCTTCGCCGTCGCCCACCGCAGGCTCGGACCGATCTCGTCGGCCTCGATCTCCACCACCGTGCGCTTGTCGCCCTCCTGCGTCTCCCAGGAGCGCATCTGCAGGCGCCCGGCCACGACGACGCGCGTGCCCCGGGTGAGGGACTCCGCGACGTTCTCGGCCAGGGAGCGCCAGCCGTTCACCGTGAAGTACGAGGTCTCGCCGTCCTTCCAGTTCCCGGCCTCGTCCTTGTACCGACGGTTCACGGCGACGCGGAACTTCACGACGGCGGCCCCGTTCGGCGTGTAGCGCAGCTCGGGGTCGTCCGTGAGGTTGCCCACGATGATGATCTGGTTCTCGCTCGCCATCTCCATCACCTTCCGATCGTGTTCCGCTCCCCGACGGATGGAGTGCCGGGGAGGGGGAAGTCGCTGTTCGTCTACGCGGCCTCGCCGCGGACGACGACCTTGAACCGCAGGACCTCGTCGGCCAGATGGAGCGTGCGCTCCAGCTCGGTGATCGCCCCGGGCTCCGCCGTGAACTCCGCCACGACGTAGTACCCCTCGTTCTGACGATCGATCTCGAAGGCCAGCCGCCGCCGGCCCCAGCGGTCGACGTTGCCGACCGCACCGCCTCCATCGGAGACGATCCGGGTGATCCGGTCCAGCGCCCCGGTCACGACGGCCTCTTCGGCCTCCGGGGGCAGGATCAGCATGACTTCATACCGTCTCAGTTCCCCACCTCCTCTGGTCTGGACGGCCCCCACGAGGGGGAGCAGGAATGGGTGAGCCCCCAGAGTGTATCGGTTCCGCCTGGTGGCGAACCTAGCACCCGCCGCCGACAGCCTCGTGCCACCGGTCCCGGAGGACACGGTGCCTCCGCCCGTGTGCGGGCCCGCCGCGCCGGCGAGCATGGACCCGAGGAGAGGAGCAGGGGCGGATGCGGAGGGCGGCAGTGGCGCTCGCGGTCTCGGCGCTGCTGCTCGGCGGTTGCACGGGGGAGGGACCAGACGACGGACGAACGCCGGTCGTGATCGACACCGACATGGGCCAGGACGACATGATGGCCCTGCTCTACCTCCTGCAGCGCCCGGACGTCCGCGTCGAGGCGATCACCGTCAGTGGCACCGGCCTCGCTCACTGCGATCCCGGCGTCGAGATCGCGCTCTCGCTCCTCGACGTCGCGGGCGCGCGACAGGACCTGCCGGTCTCCTGTGGCCCGGAGGAACCGCTGCCGGGCGACTACCCGTTCCCCGGCGCGTTCCCGACGAGCTGGAGGGTCGCGACGGACGACGCCTACGGGATCGACCTGCCGGACACCGATCGGGAGCCGTCGCCCACTCCCGCCCCCGGACTGCTCCGGACGGCGATCCGCGACGCCCACGCCCCGGTCGAGCTCCTCGCCCTCGGTCCGCTGACGAACGTGGCGCTCGCGCTCCGAGACGATCCCGGGCTCGTCGAGGAGCTCGCCGGGATCACGATCATGGGCGGGGCGCTCGACGTCCCCGGCAACGTGATCCGCAACGAGGTCGCCGAGTTCAACGTGTGGGTCGACCCGGTCGCGGCACGCGAGGTGATCGCCTCCGGTGCGTCCGTGACCCTCGTCCCGCTCGACGCCACGAACCGAGCGCCCGTCACCCCGTTCTTCGCCGACGCGCTCGCCGGCCACCACACGACCCCGGAGGCCGAGATCGTGCAGTCGCTGTTCGAGGCACAGCCCTTCCTGCTCTCCGGCGCGTACTACTTCTGGGACCCGTTGTCGGCCGCGATCCTCGTCGAGCCCGACCTCGCGACGTTCGAGCATCGGACCGTCGCCGTCCTCGAGGGCGAGAAGGAGACGCAAGGTCAGGTCGTCGAGGACCCGGGCGGAGGCGCGATCCGCATCGCGACCGACCCTGACGCGGCGGCGTTCGAGCGCGAGTTCCTGAACACGCTCAACGCGGACGAGCACATCTCGGATACGCGACCCGATCCCGTGGCGCGGATCGAGATCGCGGATGCGCGATGCACCTACGAGGGCCCGACCGAGCTGCCCGCCGACCTCGTGGCCGTCGAGCTCGAGAACACGACCTCCGAGACGTGGACGGTGGTGCTCGCCTCCATCGCCGAGGGCCACACCTACGAGGAGTTCATCGCGTGGCTCGGCACGTACGAGCCGACGGGCCAGCCACCGCCGTGGGTGGGAGCGACCGCCTTCAGCGAGGGAGCCCCGGGCCCGAGCCAGCTCGTCCCCTGGGAGCTCGAGCCGGGCACGTACGGCCTGGTCTGTGTGCGCCGCGGGGCGGAGCGGGACCTCCGCGCGATCACCGAGATCGTTGCGGGGTAGTCGGGACCGCCGATCGCTCGCACGGGTAGACTGCTCGGACCCAGCCGTGCACTGCCGGAAGGAGGCGCGAGCGATGACGGTGACGATCCACGACCTGCGCGCGTGGAAGTCTCAGGGCCGGCGGTTCGTGATGCTGACCGCGTACGACTTCCCGACCGCGCGGATCCTCGACGAGGCGGGTATCCCCGTCCTGCTCGTGGGCGACTCGGTCGCCAACAACGTCCTCGGCTACGAGACCACGTTGCCCGTGACGATGGAGGAGATGCTCCACCACACGCGTGCCGTCGCGCGAGGCGCCCGCACCGCGATGATCGTCGGCGACCTGCCGTTCCTGTCCTACCAGGTGTCGGTCGAGGAGGGCATCCGGAACGCGGGCCGGTTCCTCAAGGAGGGTGGGGCGCACGCCGTGAAGCTCGAGGGACCGCAGGTCGAGCTCACGCACCGGCTCGTCGAGCTCGGGATCCCGGTGATGGCGCACGTGGGACTCACGCCGCAATCCGTGCACGGGATGGGGGGCTACCGCGTCCAGGGCCGTGGCGAGGACGCCGCCCGGCTGCTCGACGAGGCGCAGGCGCTCGAGAAGGCGGGGGCGTTCGCCATCGTGCTCGAGGGCGTTCCGTCCGACCTCGGCGCCGAGATCACCCGAACGCTCCGGATCGCCACGATCGGCATCGGGGCGGGCCCGGGCACCGACGGGCAGGTGCTCGTGATCAACGACCTCCTCGGTCTGTCCGAGCGCCGGCCGAGGTTCGCGAAGGCGTACGCGGACCTCCGGCGCGAGATCGGAGAGGCGGCGCGCGCGTTCGCGGACGACGTCGCGGCCGGGACGTTCCCCGACGAGACCCACTCGTACGGCGCCTGACGTCAGCGCCGGCGTACGTCCGCGGTCCACGATTGCCTAGACTCGCGGCCGTGAGGTCGACGCGGGGGTCGCTCGTCGTCGCGGGCATCGCGGGCGCCACGACCGCCGTCCTCCTCGGGCTGGCCGTCGCGGAGGTCGGCGACGGGGCGGGGCGGGGGCTGCTCCTGCTCGCGATCCTCACCCTCGTCGTCGCGGTCGCCGCGACGGGCGTCTGGGGCGTCGCGATGAGCCGCCAGACGGCCGAGCCGCTGGCCGAGCGCGCCGAGACCGCCTCCAAGCTCTCGCACGAGATGAAGAACCCGCTGATGGCGATCAAGGGGCTCGCCTCGACGGGCGCGCGCATGTACGAGCAGCTCGACGACGCGGAACGGCGGGAGTTCTTCGAGCTGATCGACGAGGAGGCGGCGAGGCTGAGGCGGGTCGTCGATCAATCGGCGACGGCCCTCAAGGTGGATGCCGGCAGCCTCGTCTACGACCTGCGTGAGGAGGATCTCGGCTCCCTCGTGGAGGAGGCCTCGTGGGCAACGCCGCACGGGGAGCATCCGATGTCCGTCGAGGCGGAGCCCGGGCCGGCCATCCAGGCGGACCGCAAGCACCTGACAGAGGCGATCACCTGCCTCGTGGACAACGCATCGAAGTTCTCCCCTCCCGACGCCCCGATCGAGATCGCGGTCCGCCGCGTCGGCAACGGCGTCGCGGTCGTCGAGGTCGCGGACCGGGGACCGGGGATACCCCCGGAGCGGACGGCGCAGGTCTTCGAGCGCTTCGGGAGCTGGCGGCCGGCCGGCTACGAGGAGACCCCCGGCGCCGGGCTCGGCCTGTTCATCGCCCGAGCGCACGTCCTCGCCCACGGCGGGAGGGTCGACGTTGCCGACCGCGACGACGGGGGTACCATCCTGCGCGTCACGCTGCCGGTCGAGGGCTAGGAGGAGCGCTGAGCGCGAACGGGCCGATCACCCTGCTGATCTGCGACGACCACAAGATCCTCACCGACGCGCTCACGATGGTGATCGAGCGCGACGGCGAGCTCCGGCTCGTCGCCCCGGCCGTCCAGACGGCCGACCGCGCCGTCGAGCTCTGCCACGAGCACCGCCCGGACGTCGTCCTGATGGACATCGAGCTGAAGGGCGGCATGAGCGGCATCGAGGCGACGCGGCGCATCAAAGAGACCTCCCCGGCCACGAAGGTCGTGATCATGACCGCCCACGACGACGAGCGCCTGCTCGTCGAAGCCGTGGAGGCGGGGGCCTCCGGCTTCCTCGGCAAGGACGAGCCGGCCGACGAGGTGCTCTCGGCGGCCAAGGCGGCGGCCGAGGGGGAGGTGCTGATCGACCCGACGATCCTGGCCCGCCTCCTGCACCAGGTCACGAAGGAGCGCGAGGAGCGCCGCGAGGTCCAGACGCGGTTCGCGACCCTCACCGAGCGCGAGCGCGAGATCCTCCGCCACGTCGCGCAGGGTCAGCGCAACGACGACATCGCCGCGAGCCTGTTCATCAGCCCGCAGACCGTGCAGACGCACGTGCGGAACGTCCTCGGCAAGCTCGGGGTCCACTCCAAGCTCGAGGCCGTCGCGCTCGCCGTGCGGTACAGCCAGATCGAGCTCTGAGCCCGCCTCCCTCACCCGGCCCAGGCCGGCGGTCCCTCGGACGGGGTATGCGAAGACCACCCGGGTGGGCCATGTGCCGCGCCACCCTCGAGGCCGATGGTGGTGGGGACGGCACGCGGGTCGCGCTCACGAGGCGCCGATCGCGGCCGGATGGACCTTCGGGTCCGCTCCTGGAAGGTGACGGCGGGGCCGCCTCCCCCTCGGCGGCCCCGCTGCACGTCCGGCGCACGGACGCCGTGCGATGATGCCCGCGGTGCCGACCGCCGCACGCCGCATCGGTCTCGGGATGGTGTTCGTCTGCCTCGCCGCGACGCTCAGCCTCGGCCTGTTGCAGAAGGCGCCGTGCATGCGCGGCGACTGGGGCGACGGCCGCCAGTACACGAAGCTCTGCTACACGGACATCATCCCGCTCCTCGGGACGGAGCAGCTCGCGGGCGACCGGCTGCCGTACCTCGATCCGTGCGACCCGGGCGCGCCGGGCGAGTGCGACGAGTACCCGGTCCTGTCGATGTGGACGATGCGCCTGGCGGCCTGGTTCTCGGGCCCCACCGTCGACGACTTCTTCCTCGCGAACGTGGTGATCCTGACCCTCGCGGCGTACATCACGGCCTTCTGCCTGTACCTCGCGGTCGGCGGGCGAGCGCTGTACTTCGCGCTCGCGCCGACCCTGCTCGTGTACGCGTTCGTCAACTGGGACCTGGTGGCGGTCGCGTTCGCGACGGCCGGCACGCTCATGTACCTGCGACGGCGGGACGTGTGGGCCGGTGCCCTGCTGGGGCTCGGGGCCGCCGCGAAGATCTACCCGTTGCTCCTGGTCGTGCCGTTCGTGGCGGGCCGGTTCCGCGCGCGCGAGCCCGACCGGGGGACGCACCTCGCGTGGGCGGCCGCGGCGTCGTGGGTGGTGGTGAACCTGCCGTTCGCGCTCGCTGCGCCGACCGGCTGGTGGGAGTTCTTCCGGTTCAACTCGGCGCGGCCCGCCGACTGGGACAGCATCTGGTTCATCACCTGCCATCGTCTGTCGGGCGAGGTCGCCTCGTGCGGGAACACGCGGACGATCAACGTCATGTCGGCGTTGATCTTCGTCGCGCTCGTGGCGGTCGTGTGGCGGTGGAAGGCCTCGAGGGATCCGGGGTTCCCGCGGTGGACGCTCGGGCTGCCGATCCTCGTGCTGTTCCTCCTGTCCAACAAGGTGTACTCGCCCCAGTACGGGCTCTGGCTCCTGCCGTGGTTCGCCCTCGCGCTCCCCGACCTGCGTCTGTTCGCGGCGTTCCAGGCGGCGGACGTCGCGGTGTTCATCAGCCGCTTCTCGTGGTTCGGCGAGTTGTCGGGGGTCGGCGGCCTGCCGATCGGCGTCTTCGAGCTCGCCGTCATCGTCCGGGCGCTGATCCTGGTCGCGTGCGTGGTGACGTGGGTGCGACGCCGCGAGGAGGCGCCCGTCCCGGCCGACCGCGGCGCACCCGCGCTCGCGGGGGCGAGGGCGTGAGGACCGAGACGCCGACGGAGGCGGCGGCGACCCCGGCCACGCGACCCGACCGCGAGGCGATCCTGCGGGCGCTGCGCTACTCGGCCCTGGTGTTCCTCGGCCTGCGACTGCTCACCTTCGTGATCGGGCTCGTTGCCGTGGCCGTCGTGCCGCCGATCGAGCCCGTCGGCGTCCCCGGGTGGCCGGCGCACCCCGCTCCCGACCCCGGCTGGCACAACCTGTTCACCGCCTGGGAGCGCTTCGACGCGCTCTGGTTCCTCCGGATCGCGGACGGCGGGTACCGCGTGGACGACGGCAGCGCGGCGTTCTTCCCACTGTTCCCGCTCGCGATCCGCGCCGTATCGTTCCTGCTCGGCGGGCACCCGTTCGGGGCGTCGATCCTCGTGTCGAACGCGGCGCTCCTCGGCGCGCTCGTGGTCACGTACGTGCTCACCGAGTCGGAGTTCGACGAGCGGCGGGCGCGGACGACGGTGGTGCTGCTCGCGTTCTTCCCGACCGCCTTCTTCTTCGTGATGCCCTACAGCGAGTCACTGTTCCTGCTGCTGGCCGTCGCGTCGTTCCTGGGAGCGCGCACCGGCCGCTGGGGGGTCGCCGGCACGGCCGGTGCCCTGGCGGCGCTCACCCGGAGCGTCGGATTGGTGCTGGCTCCGGCCCTCGCGGTCGAGGCGCTCCACCGGCGGGCCGAGGGACGGGGTCCCGCCTGGCCGGGGCTGCTCGCCGCGGGAGCGACCGGGCTCGGGACGCTCGCCTACCTGGCGTGGTGGGGGATCCGGGCCGGTGACTGGCTCGTCCCGATCACCCGGCAGGAGAACTGGGAGCGGATCGTCTCCTGGCCGTGGATGACCCTGTGGGAGGGGACCCGGTTCGCCTTCCGGTACGTCGGCAACACGAACGGCGGCTACTGGCTAATCGACTGGCTGATCTTCGTGCCGATGCTGGCGGCCTCGGTCTGGGCGCTCCTACGGTACCGGCCGTCCTACGGGGTGTACCTGCTCGGCAGCCTGCTGATCCCCCTCACCTTCGTGTTCGAGGATCGCCCCCTGATGTCGATGCCGCGGTTCCTCCTGCCGCTGTTCCCGGCGTTCTGGGCGATCGCGGAGGTCTCGGAGCGCTTCCACGTTCCGCGATGGGCCCTCGCGGCCGTCGGCGCGGCAGGCCTCGGCGTCCTGTCGGTCCTCACCGTCAACTGGTACTACATCTTCTGACGGCTCCGCGCCGACATATAGGATGGGCGCGGACGACACCGAGCGGAGGGTGGACGGGGTGACGGTTCGGGTGGCGATCGCGGACGACCACTCCCTGGTGCGCCAGGGCCTGCGCCGGTACCTGGACATGGCGGAGGGCATCGAGGTCGTCGGCGAGGCCGCCAACGGCAAGGAGCTCGTCGACCTGGTCGAGCGGGAGGACCCGGACATCGCGCTCGTCGACATCCGGATGCCGGAGATGGACGGCCTGGAGGCCGCGCGCCAGATCCGCGACAAGTTCCCGAAGGTGGGCGTCATCATGCTCACCGCGTACGACGACCGGCAGTTCGTCGTCGAGGCGGTCCGGTCGGGCGCTCGCGGCTACGTGTTGAAGGCGCGCGATGCCGAGCACCTGATCCAGACGGTGCGCCTCGTGGCCGGCGGCAACATGGTCATCGACCCGCAGCTCGTGGTCGCCCTCGCCGAGGAGCTCAGCCAGGCCAAGGAGCGCGACCGACGCGCCGAGACGCTCACCGCTCGCGAGATCGAGGTGCTCCAGCTCCTGGCCTTCGGCCACACCAACCGCGACATCGCCGAGCGCCTCTACATCTCCCCCGACACGGTGAAGACCCACCTCGAGCACATCTTCGAGAAGCTCGGCGCCTCGGACCGCACCGCGGCCGTGGCCGAGGCGCTCCGCCGCCGGCTCATCGAGTAGCTCCGTCCCCCGACCACCGCGGGCTCCACGCCGTCGTCCTCCAACCGGCCTAGGCCATCGTTGGTCGTAGGTTCCCCGGCCGGGTGATGGAGTCACCCCGATTCCTGGTCGAACATACGACCGTAGATGTCTACGCACCCTGCGCGCTCGCGTGCCTGGTTCGCGCCGACCCTGCTCGTCCTGGCGGCCGGCGGCGTCGCCGCCGCCTACGCCCTCGCGCTCGCGGAGCTCCGCGACCTCGACGGCGGGCCCGGCGCCATCGTCGCCGGCTCGGCCTTCCTGGCGGCCATCGCCATCCTCTGGCGGTCGCGCCGGGACGACGCCTGGCGCAGCGCGCCCTGGCTCGGCATGGGGTTCCTCGCGGTGTCCGTCGTCACGACGATGGTCACCGTCGTGGAGGTCCGCGGGGCCGAGCTCGCCACGCCCACGCCGTACGACGCGGCCCTGCTGCTCGTCGGCGCGCTGTTCGTGGTTCCGGTGTTCCAGGAGTTCCGGGGGCACGTGCCGAAGGAGGACCGGCGCGAGATCGCGGCCGACATCGCGCTCATCACGATCGCCCTCGGCACGATCCTGTACCTCCTGCTCCGCCCCGGCGTCCCCGATGCGGCGGTCTCCGCGTCGGCCGCGGAGTTCGCGCTGATCGTCGCGATGATCGTGTCGGCCTACGGCGCGCTCGCGCTGTGGTTGCCCACCGTCCCGCACGTC
>DATBMU010000086.1:0-11122 GCA_036554665.1 Actinomycetota bacterium
TTCCTGACGTCCGGCATCTGGATCGGCCCGATCGCACGCTGATCGACGTGGGCGACCTGCTCGTCACCGACGCGCGGATCGTCGACGGGAGCGGCGGGCCGGCGCGGATCGGCTCGGTCCTGGTCTCGGGCGATCGGATCGACGCGATCGTCGAACCGGGGGGCGCGACTCCCGAAGACGCGAGGCGCATCGACGGGTCCGGGCGCGTGCTCGCCCCCGGGTTCATCGACGCGCACGGTCACTCCGACGTGTCCCCCCTCGTCGAGCCGGCGATGGCGTCCGCCCTCCGGCAGGGCATCACGACGATCGTGGTCGGCAACTGCGGAGCCTCCGCGTTCCCGGCCTCGGCGCTCGACGAGGTGGCGGCGCTCGCCGGCGTCGGCGCCGAGGACCTCGGCGAGCCCTGGTCGACGTTCGGCGGGTACCTCGAGCGGGTCCGAGAGAGCCGGCCGGCGGTCAACGTGGCGGCGCTGGTCGGGCACGCGGCGCTCCGCCGCGCGGCGCTAGCCGACCAGCGGCGGGCGCCGACGGGCGAGGAGCTCGCGACGATGACTCGGCTGCTCGAGGAGGCCCTCGACGAGGGCGCTGTGGGGATGTCGAGCGGGCTGATCTACGACCCGGGCCTGCACGCCGGGACCGACGAGCTCGCCGAGCTTGCCCGAGCGATGAGCCGGCGCGGCGGCCTCTACGCGAGCCACGTCCGCGGCGAGGGCGCGACCGTGCTCGGAGCCGTCGGCGAGTGCATCGAGATCGGCCGGCGCGCCGGCGTCCCGGCGCACGTCAGCCACCTGAAGGTCGAGGGTCGGGCGATGTGGGGGCGGGCGGGCGAGCTGCTGGACCTGCTCGACCGCAGCCGTGAGGGCGGGGCGGACGTGACCGCCGACCAGTACCCCTACACCGCCTGGGAGACGGAGCTCGCGGCGGCGCTCCCGCCGTGGGCCACGCCGGTCGAGCTCCCGGCGCTGCTCGCCGACGACGGCGGTCGCGAGCGGCTCCTCGCGGCGATCGAGCGGGGCGAGCCCGGGTGGGAGAGCGTCGGGCCCGGCATCGGGTGGGAGCGGGTCGTGATCGGCGCCCACGTCGCCGACCCGGCCCTCACCGGCCGCACGATCGCCGACCTCGCGGCCGAGCGGAGCGTGCGGGCCTCGGAGGTGATCGTGGAGCTCCTGCTCGCCGATCCCCGCACCGGGATGCTCGGTCACGGGATGCACGAGGACGACGTGCGGACGATCCTCGAGCGCCCCGACGTGATGGTCGGCACGGACGGCGTGGCGATCTCGCCCGAAGGGCCCCTCGGCGCCTACGCGGTTCACCCCCGCTACTACGGCACGTTCCCGAGGATCCTGGGCACCTACGTGCGGCAGGAGCGTCTGCTCTCGCTCGAGGACGCCGTCCGGAAGATGACCGCGCTGCCGGCGCGACGCTTCGGGCTCGCGGGCCGAGGCACGATCGAGCCCGGCGCGCTCGCGGACCTCGTGCTGTTCGACCCGGCTCGCATCGCGGATCGGGCCACGTACGAGCGCCCCCACGCGTTCGCCGACGGCGTGGACGTCGTGGTGGTGAACGGCGAGGTTGCCTGGGACGGCGCGCCCGGCGCGCGGGCCGGCCGAGCGCTCGCGCGTTCCTAGGAGCAGTCCGCGCGGCCGCTGTCGACGTCCACCATGCAGCCCGACTCGTCCACGGCCTCGAACGCCGAGGCCGGGATCGTCTTCAGCTCGTCGAGGAGCGCGTTCCGCCAGTGCCCGTCTCGGGTGCCCTGGAAGTACCAGTCGGACCCGTTGTCCGCCACGAACATCCCGTACCGCTGCATCGCGCGCAGGATCACGCGGGCCCGCGCCCCGTACCCCGAGAGGTCGAAGTCCGCCTTCAGGCGGAACCGCGCGCCCATCGGCGGGCAGTCGGGATCGTCGACCCCCGCCTCGTGCCGAGCCGGCCACAGGTACGCGTCGGTGGTGCACGAGACCGTGAACCGGATCGCGTGCGCGATCTCGCCGGCCTTCACCTCGTCCCATCGCACGAGGCCCGCGAAGATCGGCAGCCCGGCCGCGTCCGCGGACGTCCACGTCTCGGGCCGGAGGCGGTTGCGGTCCAGATCCCAGATCGCGCCGCTCCCGGCCTCGGGGTCACCCCCGTTCCACTCGGCGGCGAAGAGCTCGTACAGGCGACACGTGCCGCGCTCGACGATCAACGCGTGCCGGTCCGAGCCGCCCTCGATCGGCGTCCGCGCGTCGAACGGATACGGACCCGGATCGCTCTCGTCGTCGTAGAGGAACTCGACGCGCACCTTCGGGTGGTTCCGCCGGACCGTCTCGTACGGCAGGCCGTAGTCGGGAGGCCCGAAGTCCGGGTGCAGGTCCGTGTCGTCGGCCTTCGTCGAGGCGAGCCACGTGTCGCTCATCTCGTGGACCGGCAGGCCGTCGACCCTCGTGTTCCAGATGTTGTTCGCCGGGAAGACCCGGCAGTCCGTTCCGGGAACGTCCGCGGCGGCGGGCGATGGCGCGAGCAGCGCGCCGACCGAGGCCGCGATCACGAGGATGCTCGAACGCCTCCGCATCGCTCCTCCCATCGGCATCCGGCGTCCCGAGACTTGAAGGGAGCCGGCGGTCGGATTCGAACCGACGACCTGCTGTTTACAAGACAGCTGCTCTGCCCCTGAGCTACGCCGGCGCACGAGCGAGTCTACGCGCCGCCGGGACCGTGACGCGGGAGCACGAACGCGTAGAGCACGGCCGCGAGCGACGCGGAGGCGTTGAGTGAGCCCACCCGCCCCCGCATCGGCAACGAGACGAGCACGTCGCACCGCTCCCGCGTGAGCCGCGCCATGCCCGCGCCCTCCGAGCCGAGCACGATCGCGACGCGCCCCGACGGCGCCTCGGCCTCGTACACGCTCGCGGTCGCGCGCTCGTCGAGCCCGACGACGCTGAACCCGGCGTCCTTGAGCCGATCGAGCGCCCGGGCGATGTTCGCGACCCGAGCGTGCGGCAGGTGCAGGAGCGCGCCCGCGGAGGCGCGGATCGCGGCCGGCGTGAGGTCAGCCGCGCGCCGCGTGCGCGTCACGAGCATCGTCGCCCCCGCCGCCTCCGCCGAGCGCGCGGCGGCGCCGAGGTTCTGGGGATCCTCGATCCCGTCGAGGACCACGACGAGGGCGTCCTCGGCGAAGGACCACGTCGCGAGGTCGCGCTCGCCGAGGGTCGGCGCGGGCCGCACGCGCGCGACGACGCCGTGGTGCTCCTCGGCGAGGGCGTCGAGCTCGTCCCGGCCGAGCTCCCGGAGCGGGACCCGGGCGTCCTCGGCGGCCGCGAGGACCTCGCGAAGGGCGGGCGTCGTGCGGGAGCCACGCGCGACCAGCACCTCGACGGCGAGGCCCGCCCGCAGCGCCTCCAGGACGGTGCGACGGCCGGCGACGACCTCCGGTCGGGTCACCGAACGCGCAGGACGGCGAGCGCCAGGCATCCGACCCCGTCGCCGGACAGGCCGAGGCCCTCGGGCCGGGTCGCCTTCACGGAGACGCGCGAGACCTCGATGCCGAGCGCCCGGGCGAGCGAGCTCCGCATCCGGTCACGTACGGGGGCGATCGCAGGTCGCTCCGCGATCACGGTGACGTCGGCGCCATACGGCTCGAGGCCGCGCCGTCGGACGACCTCGACGACCTCGCCGAGGAGCTGGAGACCCCCGATCCCGGCGACCGCCGGATCCGTGTCCGGGAAGTGCTCGCCCACGTCGCCGAGCGCCGCGGCGCCGAGCAGCGCGTCGGCGAGCGCGTGACAGACGGCGTCCCCGTCGGAGTGCCCCGCGAGCCCGTCCTCGCCCTCGAACCGGACGCCGCCGAGGAGCAGGGGGCGGCCCGCCTGCCGCGGGTGGACGTCGAAGCCGAGCCCGGTCCGGGTCTCAGCCACGGGCGAGCTCCGCGAGGAGCGCCTCGGCGCGGCCCAGGTCCTCGGCCGTGGTGATCTTGAAGTTGCCGGGCTCACCGACGATCGCCCGGACCCGGAACCCGGCCAGCTCGAGCGCCGCCGCGTCGTCGGTCACCTCGTCGCCCCGCTCCTGCGCCCTGACGTGGGCAGCTCGGAGCGCGGAGGTCGCGAACGCCTGGGGCGTCTGCGCCAGGGCGAGCTCCCCCCGCGGCTCGGTCCCGAGGACGAGCCCGTCACGGATGCGCTTCACGGTGTCGGCGACGGGGACGACGGGAACGACCCCGTCCCAGCCGTGGAGAGCGTCCACGACCGCGTCGAACAGCGCGGGCGACGCGAGGGCGCGGGCCGCGTCGTGACACACGACCGAGTCGGCGTCGTCGGGGACCGCGGCCAGCGCCGCCCGGACGGATGCCTGCCGCGTGGCGCCGCCCGTCACCACCGCGTGCGCGCCGAGGGGCTCGACGATCGCGTGGGCGAGGTCCTCGGAGCCCGCCGGCGCGGCCACGACGACCGAGACGATCGCCTCGGCGGCGAGCGCGGCGGATACGGCGTGCGCGAGGAGCGGCCGGCCGCCGAGCGGGACGAACGCCTTGGGCGTCCGCAGGCCGAGCCGGTCACCGCTCCCGGCGGCGAGCACGAGCGCGACGGCTCCCTCCACGGCGCCGAGCCTATCGCCCGAGCCGCGCGGGGGTGGAACCACGCCTACTGCACGTTCGCGAAGACCATCCGGCCGGTCGCGGTCTTGATGACGTTGCGGACGACGACGCTCACCTGGTCGCCGATCCGGTCGCGGGCCGATTCGACGACGACCATCGTCCCATCATCCAGGTACCCGACGGCCTGACCGTGCTCGCGCCCCTCCTTCACCAGCTCGAGCTCGAGCTGATCGCCCGGCACGACCGGGAGGCGGAACGCCTCGACCAGGTCGTTCAGGCTCGGCACGGGGACGGAGAGGGCGCGTGCGACCTTCGCGAGGTTGTGGTCGGTGGTGATCAGCGAGGCCCCACGGTCGCGGGCGAGCGCGACGAGCGCCGCGTCCACGTCGGGGACGCCGTCCTCCTCGACGAGATGCACGTCGATCGTGGCCGCGTGCTTGAGCTCGGCGACGGTGTCGAGCCCGCGCCGACCCCGCGCGCGGCGCTTCGGATCCGAGGAGTCGGCGATGGCTTGGAGCTCGCGGAGGACGGCCGTGTGGATCAGCACGTCGCCCGAGAGGAAGCCGGTCGTGACGAGGTCGATGATGCGCCCGTCGATCAACGCGCTCGTGTCGATCACGTTCACCTCGCCGCGGGCGATCCCCGCTGCGCGCGGCTTGAGCCCGATCAGCCCGAAGAGCTCGTCGCTCTTGGTCCGCCCGACGCGGAACCCCAGGTAGCCGAGCGTCACGTACATGAACGCGGCCGACGTCCAGGCGGCGAGGGGAGGCAGCCGGAACACCAACACGGACAGGAGGGCGGCGATCGCGAGCCCCATCATCAGCCCGCCCAGCCCGGCGACCACCTGCGCGGCGGGCACGCGCCGGAGCTCCTCCTCCATCGTGCGGACCGCGGTCGCGGTCTGGCGTCCGAGGACGCCGCCGAGGACGAAGCCGGTCGAGGAGCCGAGCACGACCGCCACGATCGTCTTCGACGTGTTCGGATCCCGCAGGTGGGTGCCGATCGTGTACCCGGCGACGGTGAACAGCAGGACGAAGATCAGCCGGACGAACTCGACCAGCCGGCCTCGGGGCAGGCGTTGGCGGTCGTCCGCCACGCGAGCGCGCAGGCGGCCGCGCTTCGAGCGGGAGCCGTGCACGAGCATCTCCCTGGATGCCTCGACGCATCGGCGCCCGGACTTGACCGGAAGGCCTATCGAGCCCGCGGCCCGGCCGAGGTCGGACGACCGAGGGGACGGTCTGGGGAGGGGAGGCTCGGCGCTCGGGTTGAACGGCGGTTCAGGCCTGGGCCATCTCCCGGGCGCCGTGCGACTCGTCGAGCACCTTGTCGATCATGGCCTCGGCCTTCTCCTCGTCGCCCCCCGTGGCGTAGATCAGCTCGGAGACGAGGATCTGGCGGGCCTTCGTGATCATCCGCTTCTCGCCCGCCGACAGGCCGCGCTCGCGCTCTCGGATCGACAGGTTCCGCACGACCTCGGCGACCTGGTAGATGTCGCCGGAGCGCAGCTTCTCGATGTTGTTCTTGAAGCGGCGGCTCCAGTTGGCCGCCATCTTCGATTCGTCCTCCTTGAGGACGTTGAGGACCTTCTTGACCTCGTTCTTACTCACGACCGAGCGGAGGCCGACCTCCTCGGTGCTGTCCACCGGGACCATCAGGGTGAGATCGCCGTAGGAGACGCGCAGCTTGAAGTACTTCCGCTTCTCGCCCAGGAACTCACGCACGCAGAGCTCCTCGATCACTGCGGCGCCATGCTCCGGATGCACAACCGTGTCGCCCTTACGGAACACGAGACCCCCTCGGATGTGGATGGCCGTGGTTGAACCGGGTGTCAGGGTAGCACGGCGGGCCCTTGCGCCGCAAATCAAAAGCCCAGGTCAGAGCCTCTTTTCGGCCGTTTCGGGCGGGTCTCCACGGCCTCGCCGCCCTAGGCCGAACGGCGTCCGGAACGGCCGCCCTCCCCCACGCCCGCCCAGGTCAGAGCGTTGTTCACGCGCCGGACGGGAACGATCCGCAGGCCCTCGACGCCCTCGGTGCCGACCGGGGCGAACACCGTTCGGATACCGGCCGCGCGGGCGGCGGCGAGCCGTCCACCCATCGCCCCGCCCGAGCGGACGAGGCCGGTGAGCCCGATCTCGCCCACGAACGCGCTCGCGGTCGGCGGTGGGACGCCGGAGGCCGCGGACGCGAGCGCGGCAGCCACGGCGAGGTCGCAGGCCGGGTCGTCGATCCGGAGCCCGCCCGAGGACGCCCCGAACAGGTCGGCGCGACCGACCGGCACCCCCGCTCGTTGCAGCACGGCCGCGACGAGCTGGAAGCGGCGCGCGTCGAGCCCCGTGACCTGGCGCCGGACCGGCGCGTCCGTGGGCGCCACCAGCGCCTGGACCTCGACGGCGAGCGCCCGCCGGCCCGCCCGCGGGAGCGCCACCGCCGCCCCCGGCTCGCCCTCCTCGGACGTGAGGCCGACCGGGTCGATCTCGCGCAGGCCCGCCCCGGTCATCTCGAGCCAGGCGACCTCGCCCTCGGCCCCGAACCGGTTCTTCCCCCCCGTGACCATCCGGAGACCGGACCGGGGGTCGCCGTCGAACGTCAGGACGACGTCCACGGCGTGCTCGAGCGTGCGAGGGCCCGCGACGTCGCCGTCCTTGGTGACGTGGCCCGTGAGCAGCACCGAGACCTGCTCGGACTTCGCGAGCCCGACGAGCGCGTCCGCGCACGCCCGGACCTGAGCGGGACCGCCGGGCACCTGTGATCCGTCGGGGTCGCGAAGCGCCTGGATCGAGTCCACCCCCACGACCTTCGGACGAGCCGCCCGGATCGTCTCGACGAGCTGCGCCAGGTCGCGGCCGGGGGCGAACGAGACGTCCGAGCCGTCGATCCCGAGCCGGTGCGCCCGCGCCGCGACCTGCCGCCGGGACTCCTCGCCGGAGGCGAGCAGGCACGGGAGCCCGGCAGCCGACAGGTTCGCCACCAGCTGGAGGAGAAGGGTCGACTTGCCGATGCCGGGCTCGCCGGCCAGGAGGGCCACGGTGCTCGGGACGAGCCCGCCGCCGAGGACGCGGTCGATGCCCGCGAACCCCGACGGGATCCTCCGATCGTCGTCGGGTTCGTGCTCGAGCGTTCGGAGGACGACGTCGGCGGGCGCCGTGCCGCCGGCCCGCTGCTCGATCGTCCCCCATCGCCCGCAGCCCGGACAGCGCCCCGCCCACTGCCCGAGCTGCTGCCCGCACTCCCGACACGCCAGGATCGTGCGCACCTTGCCCACGTCGTCGACCCTAGCGCCGGCCACCGACACCGATGTCGGTGCCGAGCGGTACGGTCCGCCGACCATGGCGACGAGGATCGACGACGAGGCGAGGATCGACGGCATCGACGTCCGAGCCGACGGTCCGTCGAACGATCGGACGCCGCGCGTCGCCCACGACGACCTCGAGAGCCAACTCCCGGCGCTCGTCCTCGTCGAGTGGCACGACGCGTGGTTCGACTTCGACCTGCCCGCGGCGGCCGAGCGGCGGGGCGGTTACCTCGTCCGGACGGTCGGGTTCCTCGTGGCGGAGGATCCGCGCTTCCTCTCGCTCGCCCAGGAGGTGCTCCCCGACGGGGAGGGCTTCCGCGCCGTCACGCACATCCCGGCCGCGATCGTGGAGCGCGTGCAACGGCTGTCGGCCCGCTCGTGAGGTGGGTATACTCGCCGCGCACATCGGTCGAACGCCCGGAAGGAGGGATGAGCCCATGACCGCGATCTCCGTCGCTGTGATGCCGCATCCCTCGCGGAGCGTGCGCTAGCTCGGTCCAACCCGGACCACGCCACCGAGCCGCCCCGAGGGGCGGCTTCTTTCATGCCCCGGCCCCGGAGTCCCGGTACCCCGAGACCGCTGCACCGCACGCATGTCGACCGAAAGGACGAGACGTTGCCGTACGCAGACCCGCTCGGTCCCGCCGAGCATTTCCTGGACGAAGGACTGATCACGCACGTCGTTCGGATCGTGAAGACGGGCAAGGAGGCCTCGGTCTACCTGTGTCGCGCCGACCCGTCGACGACGGGCGAGGAGCTCCTCGCGCTGAAGCTGTACCACCCGCTCGACCGCCGGGACTTCCGCGACGAGTCCCTGTACCGCGACGGCGAGTGGATCAAGGAGCGCCGGATCCGCGCGGCGCTGCAGAAGAAGACGCGCTTCGGCCGCGAGGTGCAGGGCGCCATCTGGGTCAACCGCGAGTGGGAGACCCTGCAGGCGTTGTCGGCCGGCGGCGTCGCGGTCCCGCGGCCGGTGGAGGCCACTGAGGACGCCGTGTTGATGACGTACATCGGCGACGAGGCCCGCGCGGCGCCGCAGCTGCGCGCCCATCGTCCCGATCCCGAGGAGGCCGACGACCTGTTCCGGCAGGTGATCCGGGCGATCGAGCTGATGCTCTACCGCAACGTGATCCACGGCGATCTCTCCGCCTACAACGTGCTCGTCTGGGACGGGATCGCCACCGTGATCGACCTCCCGCAGGCGGTCGACCCTCGGAAGAACCGCCACGCGCCCACCCTGCTCGAGCGCGACGTCGTCCGGATCTGCGAGCACTTCGCGCGCTTCGGGGTCCGATCCGCTCCCCGGCAGATCGCGGCGGATCTCTGGACGGCGTGGCAGTTCGCCGATCTCGTTCCCGAGGACCTGCGCGTCGAGCTTGAGCTCTAGCCTTCGCGCGCGCCGCGGAACTCGAGCGTGTAGGTCCACGTCGAGCCGTCGGCGGCGTGCTCGAAGCGCTCGAGCCTTCCCTCCTCACCCCCTGGCAGCAGCACCGGGAGCCCGACGTGCTCGGGACCCGGCCACAGATCGACACGCCGGCGCTCGTCCACGAAGAGCAGCGTCATCGGCTGGTCCCCGGCGCGCTCGAGCGGATCGCACCACTCGGACCCGTCGTCGTCGGCGGGCCGGTATCGGAGGAACCGGGGCACGGCGTGCAGCAGCAGTGGCTCCCCCGGCAGCGTCCAGCCCTTCCCGAAGAAGCGCCAGCGTTTCCCGTCCCGCGACGTCTCGACCGCCCAGGCGAGATGGTCCCCCACGGCCCCAACCTACGCCCAGCCACTGCGGTTCGGGAGGCCCGCCCCCACCTGCGACGTTCGGACGCGGCGTCGGCCGTCGGGCCGACAGGGGCGCCCCAGGTGCCCGTCGACCCCGGGCCAGCTGTCGCTGCCTCCGTCCACCCACGCATCCCAAGCTCCCCCCGAGACGACGTCGACGCCGCGCTCGGTCGTGCCGGAGGCGCGGGTCAGGAGGCGAACATGCGGATGACCAGGCGGGACCTGCTCAAGACCCTCGGGGTGGGAGGAGCGGCCGTGCTCATCGGCACCGAACGGCGCTGGGCGCTCGCCACGACCGGGACGTACTCCATCCCGTCGTCGATCCCGGCGGACGGATCGGTCGACGTCACGGACGCGCTGAAGACGTTCCTCGCGAGCGTCCCGGACGGCTCCACGGTGCTCTTCCCGGCCGGTGCCGTCTACCGGATCGACAAGACGCTGTGGCTGCTCGGCCGCAACGGCCTCGTGCTCGAGGGTCAGGGGACGACGCTCCGATGCGTCGACCGCGACGTAGCCCCTGGGTTCATCGACGCCCCGGGGCTGCCGCCGCCGCGGATGGGCGCGATCGGCAAGCGTCACGTGATGCTCGTCGGGTGCACGGACATGACGCTCCGCGGACTGACGGTGATCGGCGCGAACCCGATCGCGGGCGCCCGCGACGGCGCCTACGATCCCGACTACGAGTTCCAGCACGGGTTCCAGATCCGCGGCGGCGCGAGGATCACGCTGACCGGATGCTCGTCGTACGACACGCACGGCGACGCCCTCCAGGTCTCCGGGCAGGCGAGCGATGTCCTCGTGTCCGGCTGCCACTTCGAGCGGACCGGTCGCCAGGGCCTCAGCCTGACCGACTGCACGCGGCTCACCGTGTCCGACTCGTACATCGGCGACATCGCCAGGGCGGGATGCGACATCGAGCCGCCGGTGCCGGACTGGACGGTGCAGGACGTCGTCCTCGAGCGCAACGTGTGGGGTCCGACGAAGCTCCACCTGTTCAGCGCGGGCGGCAAGGGCCCCAACGTGCGGAACGTGCGGTTCCTGTCGAACCAGATGCCGACGCCTTCGCACGCCTGGGTCGTCACCCGCGGCGCGAACGCCGCCGCAGCTGGGGGCTATCGAGGTCCGTTCCTGGTGGCAAACAACGTCGGCCTGTTCGCGTCCGGTTCCGGGATCGGGTTCCGGGCCGCCGAGGGCATCACGGTGACCGGGAACGTCTGGCGCAGGGTCGGGTCGTACCGACGCTCGATGCCGGCGATCATGCTCGACGACGTGCACGGGATCTCGGCGACGAACAACGACATGCGCGGCTACGACCGCGTGTACCGCGTCGACCCGAGCGACTGCTACGACTACACGGAATCGGGGAACCTGATCGGACGCGGGCCCGAGAACTTCTGACCTCCGGACACCGAAGGGCCCGGCAGCCTCTCGGTTGCCGGGCCATCGGTCTTGCGGCCGGGCGGCGGGGACCGCCCGACGTCCTATCC
>DATBMU010000108.1:0-11079 GCA_036554665.1 Actinomycetota bacterium
ATCCGAACGGTCCGCGAGCTCGGCTACACCTCAATCGCGGTGTACAGCGACGCCGACCGCGATTCCCTCCACGTCGAGATGGCGGACCAGGCGTACCGGATCGGCCCGCCGCTGCCCGCCGACTCCTACCTGTCGATCGGCGCGATCCTGGACGCGGCCACGAAGGCGAAGGCCACCGCGATCCACCCCGGCTACGGCTTCCTGTCCGAGCGCGCGCACTTCGCGCAGGCCGTCGCGTCGGCCGGCCTCACGTTCATCGGGCCGCCGCCCGAGGCGATCGAGACGATGGGCGACAAGGCCGCCGCGCGGCAGGCCGCCGACCGCGTCGG
The DNA here is from genome assembly GCA_036554665.1 of Actinomycetota bacterium. Taxonomy (GTDB): domain Bacteria; phylum Actinomycetota; class UBA4738; order UBA4738; family HRBIN12; genus CALGFI01. The sequence goes on from DATBMU010000108.1 coordinate 330, forward strand.
CGTCCCGATCGTCCCCGGGACGCCGGATCCCATCACGATCGACGACGCGCGGCGCGAGGCCGAGCGGATCGGCGTCCCGGTCCTCGTGAAGGCCGCGTTCGGGGGCGGGGGCCGCGGCATGCACATCGTGCGCAAGCCCGAGGAGCTCGAGAACGCGCTCGCGCGGGCCGCCCGCGAGGCCCAGGCGTACTTCGGCCGTCCCGAGGTGTTCCTCGAGCGGTACGTGGACCGGGCGCACCACGTCGAGGCCCAGGTCTTCGCGGACACGCACGGCAACGTGTTCTTCCTCGGCGAGCGCGATTGCTCCGTCCAACGACGCCACCAGAAGCTGATCGAGGAGACGCCGTCGTCCGAGGTCGACGCCGACCTGCGGGCGCGCATCGGCGAGGCCTCGATGGCGCTCGCGAAGGAGGCCGGCTACGTGAACGCCGGCACGGTGGAGTGCATCCTCGACGAGGACGGCTCCTTCTACTTCCTCGAGATGAACACCCGTCTGCAGGTCGAGCACACCGTCACGGAGATGGTCACCGGCCTCGACCTCGTCGGCCTGCAGATCCGGGTCGCGCTCGGGGACAAGCTCGAGCTCGCCGACGTCCGGCCGCGCGGCCACGCGATCCAGTGCCGGATCAACGCGGAGGACCCGGCCCGCAACTTCCTGCCGGGGCCGGGCCGCGTGACCGCGTACCGCGAGCCGGCGGGCCCGTTCGTGCGGGTCGACTCGTCGATCGAGCAGGGCCGGGAGATCCCCGCCGACTACGACTCGATGTTCGCCAAGCTGATCGTGGCGGCCGAGACGCGGGAGGCCGCGATCGAGCGGATGATCCGCGCGCTCGGCGAGTACCGGGTCGAGGGCGTGCCGACGACGATCCCGCTCCACCGGTGGATCCTCCAGACCCGCGCGTTCCGCAAGTCCACGCACACCACGACGTGGCTCGAGAAGGCGCTGCGCGACGCCAACCTGGAGCTGCCGGGGGACGGGCAGCCGGTCGGTGAGGCGAAGCCGCCGGTGCCGGCCGAGCTCCTGCTCGAGGTGGACGGCCGCCGGGTCGAGGTCCGGATCTTCGATCAGCGCCGCGAGTCAGCCCCGCGCCAGCCCCGCGCGCAGTCCGCCCATCACGACCAGGCGGTCCACAGCGTCGTGACCGCACAGATGCAGGGGACGATCCTGCGCGTGCTCGTCGAGCCCGGTCAGGAGATCCAGGCGGGCGACGTGGTCTGCATCCTGGAGGCGATGAAGATGGAGAACGCGATCCCCGCGCCCCGCGAGGGCGTCGTCTCCGAGGTCAAGATCGCCGAGGGACAGGTCGTCCAGGCCGGCGACGCGCTCGTCGTGATCGACTGATCGGCCGGCGCGCGCGGCGCCTCAGGAGCCGGGCGTCCCCCAACGGTCGCGGCCCGTGATCCGGAACCCCGCGTCGCGGATCTTGTACGCGCGGTTGATCGAGATCAGCAGGGCCGTCAGCGGCTCGGCGATCCGCGCCTGCGACAGCGCGCCGCAGTCCACCCAGCGCAGGTCGGGGATCTGCCCGATCAGCTCGCCGACGGTGGCTTTGGCCTCGGCGTCGTCGCCGCAGACGAGCACGTCGCTGTCCATCGGCACGTCCAGCGCGTTCAGGGCCTCGGCCGAGATCGTGTGGAAGGCCGCCGTCATCCGGACCTGCGGGTGCAGGATCGCGGCCGCCTGCTCGGCCGCGGAGCCGTGCCAGGGGCGCACCACCTGCCACGCGCGGCCGCCGACCGCCGTCGCGAGCGGGCTGGTCGCGTCGCACACGATCGACCCCGGGGCCACGTGGGCCTTGATCGCCCGGTAGATCTCCGCCTGCCCGCCGAACGGCACCGTCACGAACACGACCTCCGCGCTCGACGCGGCCGCCTCGTTGGTCGTCCCCGAGACGTCGGCGCCGGCGCCCAGGATCTCGCGCGCGTCGCCGGCGCGGCCGGCGCCCTTCTCCTCCGAGCGCGAGCCGATCACGACGTGGTGGCCCGCCCGGCCGAGGCGGAGCGCGAGCCCGAAGCCCTCCTCCCCGGTCCCGCCGATGATCGCGACATCCATCGGGCGCAAGCGTATCGGACGACCGGGCCTCGCCGGAGGGCGCCTGTCCCGGGCTGGACGGACCGAAGGACGCCCCTCGCCGGCTACCGCGGGTGGTACTCGCCGAAGACGCCCCGCAGGACGTCGGAGACCTCACCGAGCGTGGCGCGCGCGCGGAGCGCCTCGCGCATCGGCGGGAGCAGGTTGCCCGTCCCGCGCGCCGCCCGCTCGATCTCGGACAGCGCGTCCGCCACGGCGTCCGCGTCGCGACGCGCGCGGAGCGACCGCACGCGCTCGAGCTGGCCCACGACCTCCTCCTCGCCGATCCGCTGGAGGTCCGGGAGGCGTTCTTCGGGGTCCTCGAAGGCGTTGACCCCGACGAGGACCCGAGCCCCGGACTCGATCCCCCGCTGGATCGCGAACGCGGCCTCGTGGATCTCGTCCTGGTAGAAGCCGGCCTCGATCGCCGCCACCGCCCCGCCCATCGCGTCGATCCGGTCCACGTAGCCGCGGGCCCGCTCCTCGATCTCGTCGGTGAGCGCCTCGACGAAGTACGAGCCGCCGAGCGGATCGACCACGCTCGTCACGCCGGTCTCGAGCGCGATGACCTGCTGCGTCCGGAGCGCGAGCTTGGCGGCTCGCTCGGTCGGCAGCGCGAGCGCCTCGTCGAAGGAGTTCGTGTGCAGGGACTGCGTCCCGCCGAGCACCGCCGCGAGCGCCTCGAACGCCGTCCGCACGACGTTGTTCTCGGGCTGCTGCGCGGTGAGGGTCGCGCCGCCGGACTGGGTGTGGAACCGGAGCATCAGGCTCCGCGGGTCCTTCGCCCCGAACCGCTCCGCCATGATCCGGGACCACATCCGCCTCGCCGCGCGGAACTTCGCGATCTCCTCGAAGACGTTCATGTGACACGCGAAGAAGAAGGAGAGCCGGGGCGCGAAGTCGTCGACCTCCAGCCCGGCGTCGAGCGCGGCCCGCACGTACGCGATGCCGTTCGCGAGCGTGAACGCGACCTCCTGCACCGCCGTGGCCCCGGCCTCCCGCATGTGGTATCCGCTGATCGAGATCGTGTTCCATCGCGGGATCCGCTCGCCGCAGTAGGCGAACAGGTCGGTGATCAGCCGCATCGACGGTGCGGGCGGGTAGATGTAGGTGCCGCGCGCCGCGTACTCCTTCAGCAGATCGTTCTGGACCGTGCCCGCCAGGGAGGCCGACCCGACGCCGCGCTCCTCCGCGACGAGCTCGTACAGCAGGAGGAGGATCGGCGCGGTGGCGTTGATCGTCATCGAGGTCGAGACGCGCTCGAGCGGGATCTGCTCGAGCAGCCGCTCCATGTCCTCGATCGAATCGATCGCGACCCCCGTCCGGCCCACCTCGCCCTCGGCGCGCGCGTGATCGGAGTCCAGCCCCATCTGCGTCGGGAGGTCGAACGCCACCGACAGGCCGGTCTGCCCGTGGTCGAGCAGGTACCGGAACCGGCGGTTGGTCTCCTCCGCGGTGGCCATGCCCGCGTACTGGCGCATCGTCCACGGGCGTCCGCGGTACATCGTCGGGTAGACGCCCCGGGTGTACGGCGGCTCGCCCGGACGCCCGAGGTCACGCTCGGGGTCGAGCCCGTCGACGTCGGACGGACCGTAGACCGGTAGCAGCTCGATCCCGGAGTCGGTCACGCGCCGGTCGGTCATCCGAGCCAGCCTAGCGGGTACCATCGCGCCCGTGGACATCGTGAACCCACAGGTCGAGGCGTACATGCGGACGCTCCTCGATCGCTACGACGAGCCCGTCCTGCTGGAGATGGAGGACGAGGGCGCTCGACGCGGGTTCCCGATCATCGGCCGCCTGTGCGGGGTCGGGCTGGAGCTCGCCGCGCGCTCGATCGGGGCGAGGCGCGTCTTCGAGCTCGGCTCCGGGTTCGGGTACTCCGCCTACTGGTTCTGCCGGGCGGTCGGCCCGGGCGGCGAGGTCCACGGCACCGACGGCGACCCGGCGAACGAGGCGAAGGCGCTGGACTACCTGGGGCGGGCCGGGCTGGCCGGACCGCTGCGATGGCACGCGGGCGACGCGCTCGCCGGCCTGGCGAGCGTCGACGGCGACTTCGACGTCGTCTTCTGCGACATCGACAAGAGCGGGTACCCCGACGCGTGGCGGGCGGCGCGGGAGCGGATCCGCGTGGGCGGCCTGTACCTGTGCGACAACACGCTCGGCACCAGCAGCGGGAGCGTGCTGGACGACGCCCCGAGCCCGGCGGCGATCCGGGAGCACAACGCGCTGATCGCGGCGGACGAGCGGTACGTCTCGAGCATCGTCCCCACGCGCGAGGGCGTCATGGTCGCGCTCCGGATCTCCTGACGTGAGCGCGCTCGCCCGGGCACGGCTGGTCTTCTGGACGATCGTCGCGTTCGTGGTGCTGCTGATCGTCCTCGCCTTCGCGATCCCGACCGAGACCCGTCAGGGGTTCGACTGGCTCACGGCGTTCGTCGCCGTCTACGGCGCCGCGGCGGCGGGGGTCGTGCGGTGGGTCGGCCGGCGACCGCTCCGCGCGACGGACGCCTCCGCGCTGGCCAAGGCCTACGCCGGCCGGGTCATGCTCTGCGCCGCGATCGCGGAGACCCCCGTCGCGATCGGCTTCGCCGGGACGCTCGTGGCCGGCGTGCCGTGGCCGGCGCTGCTCGGTGGTGCCTGGGGGCTCGCCGCGCTCTCGTTCGTCGCCCCGACCGACGCCGACCTCGAGCGCCGCCAGCAGGAGCTCACCGCCTCCGGCTCGACGCTCTCGTTGCGCGAGGCGCTCGGCGCCGCGTGAGGCGGATGGCGGGGCCGGGGCTCGTCCGCCGCGGAGTAGACTGCGCCAGCCTTCACGCCGCCGCGTCGGCGGGGCGGGCGCGCACCGACGTTAGGCTGGAGGCTCGAGGGACCTGATGGCCAAGCGCAAGTCCGACGTCGGGACGCTCTACAAGGGCAGTCCGGGGCAATGGTCCTGGCTGGCGCACCGGATCACCGGCGTCGCCGTGATCCTGTTCCTGTTCGCCCACATCGTCGACACCGCGGTCGTCGGCTGGGGTCCGGAGGCCTACAACCGCGTCACCGCCGTGTACCACAACTGGGTCGTGAAGCTGCTCGAGCTCGGCCTGGTGGCCGCGGTCCTGTACCACGCGATCAACGGCGTGAAGATCATGGTCTTCGACTTCTGGCCGTCGACCACCCGTCACATGAAGCCGATCTCGGCCGTGAGCACGGTGGTGTTCCTCGCGTGCATGGCGCCGGTCGTATGGATCATGGGCGAGTCCATCCTGCGGGACGTGGGGGTCCTGTGACGACCGTCGAGACGCCGCCACGACCCGCGTCGCCGCGCGGCGGCGGGTTCCGCGCCTACCGGGGGCGCGAGCGCCCGACCGGTGGGTTCGAGCTCTGGTCGTGGCTGTTCATGCGGATCAGCGGCATCGTGCTGCTGGTCCTGGCGGTCGGGCACGTCCTGATCATGCACGTGCTCGACGAGGGCGTGGACCGCGTCGACTTCGGGTTCGTCGCGGCACGGTGGGGCAGCCCGTTCTGGCGGACGTGGGACTGGGCGCTGCTGGTCCTCGCGCTGGTGCACGGGATCAACGGCCTCCGTGTGATCGTGCAGGACTACGTGCGGTGGCCCGGCGCGCGGTTCGCGGTCAACATGGCCTTCTACGTGATCGGGTTCGTCCTGTTCGTGCTCGGCACCGTCGTCGTGTTCACCTTCGACCCCGGCAACTGGCCGGGCGCGACATGAGATGACGACCTTCCACACCTACGACGCGGTGATCGTCGGCGCCGGCGGCGCGGGGCTGCGGGCCGCGATCGAGACCTCGGACCGGGTCCGCACGGCGGTGATCTCCAAGCTCTACCCGACGCGGTCCCACACCGGGACGGCCCAGGGCGGGGTGTGCGCCGCGCTCGCCAACGTGGAGGAGGACTCCCCCGAGTGGCACGCGTTCGACACCGTCAAGGGGGGCGACTACCTCGTCGACCAGCCGGCCGCCCAGCTGATGTGCGAGGAGGCCATCGACGCGATCTACGAGCTCGAGCACTGGGGGCTGCCGTTCAACCGCACACCGGACGGCAGGATCGACCAGCGCCGGTTCGGCGGCCACACGCGGAACCACGGCGAGGCCCCGGTCAAGCGCGCGTGCTACGCGGCCGACCGCACGGGCCACATGATCCTGCAGACGCTGTACCAGCAGTGCGTCAAGCGCAACGTGCGCTTCTTCAACGAGTTCTACGTCCTGGACCAGCTGATGGTCGACGGGCGCTGCGCCGGCGTCGTCGCGTACGAGCTCGCGACCGGCGAGCTGCACGTCTTCCGAGCGAAGGCGGCGGTGTACGCGACCGGCGGGTTCGGCCGGATGTTCAAGGTTTCCTCGAACGCCCACACGCTCACGGGCGACGGGCCGGCGGTGCTGTTCCGCCGCGGGATCCCGCTCGAGGACATGGAGTTCTTCCAGTTCCACCCGACCGGCGTCTACAAGATGGGGATCCTCCTGTCCGAGGCGGTCCGCGGCGAGGGCGGCATCCTCCTCAACTCGGAGGAGGAGCGCTTCATGGAGCGCTACGCGCCGACGGTGAAGGACCTCGCGCCGCGCGACATGGTGAGCCGGGCGATCTTCCAGGAGGTCAAGGAGGGCCGGGGCGCCGGCCCGAACCGCGACGCCGTCTGGCTGGACGTCCGACACCTCCCGCGCGACGTGATCGAGGAGAAGCTCCCCGACGTGACGGAGTTCGCCCGCGTGTACCTCGGCGTGGAGCCGACGACCGAGCTCGTGCCGATCCAGCCGACGGCGCACTACGCGATGGGCGGTATCCCGACCGACGTCGACGGACGCGTGGTGCTCGGCGAGGACGAGACGCCGGTGCCGGGCCTGTACGCGGCCGGCGAGTGCGCGTGCGTGAGCGTCCACGGCGCGAACCGCCTGGGGACGAACTCCCTGCTCGACATCGTCGTGTTCGGGCGCCGGAGCGGGAAGCACGCCGCGGCGTTCGCCGAGGACGCCGACCTGCCGGATCCGCCGGAACGCCCCGAGGGCTTCGTCGCCGACCTGCTCGGCGGGCTCACCGGGCGCCCCGAGGGGGCGAACGCCGCGGACATCCGGGCGGAGATGCAGGAGCAGATGCAGGATCTGGCCTTCGTGGTTCGGACCGAGGAGAGCTTGCGGAAGATGCAGGAGATCCTCGTCGGCCTGCGCGAGCGCTTCGAGCGCGTCTACGTGCAGGACACGGGCCGGATGTACAACACGGAGCTGATGGAGGTCGTCGAGCTCGGGTTCCTGCTCGACTGTGCGGACGCGTTGGTGGCCGCGTCGCTCGCCCGCGACGAGAGCCGAGGCGGCCACTTCCGGGAGGACCACCCGCTGCGCGACGACGCGAACTGGCTGAAGCACTCGCTCGCGTACCGTGAGGACGACGGATCGATCCGCCTGGAGACCAAGCCCGTGAAGATGGGGCCCTACGTGCCGATGGAGCGGAAGTACTGATGGCCGCGTCCGAGTCGCTCGGCGACGTCCTCGACGGCTCCGACCACCGTCGTGCGGGCTCGTCGAACCGCCTGACGCTGACGCTCCGGATCCGTCGCTACAACCCCGAGCTCCGGGGCGAGGAGTCCTGGTGGGACGAGTTCACGATCGAGGCCGACCCGGACGACCGGCTGCTCGACGCCCTGCATCAGGTGAAGTGGTACCACGACGGCACGCTCGCGCTCCGGCGTTCCTGCGCGCACGGCATCTGCGGCTCGGACGCGATGATGATCGACGGGCGAAACGCGCTCGCGTGCAAGGTGATCGTCCGGGACCTCGTGCCGAAGGTCACGGTCGAGCCGATCCGCGGGCTCGCCGTCCTGAAGGACCTGATCGTCGACATGGAGCCGTTCTTCGCCGGCTACCGATCGGTGTTGCCCTACCTGATCAACGACTCGGGCGACCCCGACCGCGAGCGCCGGCAGTCCCCGGAGGAGCGCCACCGCTACGACGACACCACCAAGTGCATCCTCTGCGCCGCCTGCACGACCTCGTGCCCGATCTTCTGGGGCGACGAGGAGTACGTGGGGCCGGCCGCGATCGTGAACGCCCACCGGTTCGTCTACGACTCGCGCGACGAGGCCGGCAAGGAACGCCTGCGGATCCTCTCGGAGAAGACCGGCGTCTTCCGGTGCCGGACGACCTTCAACTGCACGGAGGCGTGCCCGCGCGGGATCGAGGTCACGAAGGCGATCCAGGACGTGAAGCGATCGATCCTGTTCGATCGCTTCTGACGACCGCGGGCGGAGCCAGGGCGCGCGGGTAAGGTTCGGGCGTGTCGCACCTGGTGACGCTGATCCCCGGCGACGGCATCGGGCCGGAGGTGGCGGAGGCCACGCGGCGCGTCCTCGACGCGACGGGCGCCGGGATCGAGTGGGTGGTGGAGGAGGCCGGCGGCGCCGTCCTCGAACGTGAGGGCTCGCCGCTCCCGGATCGCGCCCTCGCGGCGATCCGCAGGTCCCGCGTCGCCCTGAAGGGCCCGATCGCCACGCCGGTCGGAACGGGGTTCCGCAGCGCGAACGTCGCGCTGCGTCACGAGCTCGACCTGTTCGCGGCGGTGCGGCCCTCGCGCTCGCTCCCCGGCGTCCCGACCCGGCATCCGGGGGTCGATCTCGTCGTGATCCGCGAGAACACGGAGGACCTGTACCAGGGGATCGAGTACGAGCGAGGATCGCCGGAGGCGGGCGAGCTGCGCTCGGAGCTGCGACGTCTCACGGGCCGCGATCTCCGCGCGGACGCGGGCTTCACGGTGAAGCCGATCAGCGAGACGGGGGCTCGCCGGATCGTCCGGTTCGCGTTCGGGTTCGTCCGCGCGAACGCGAGGCACCGGATCACGCTCGGACACAAGGCGAACATCATGCGGTTCTCCGACGGCCTGTTCCTGTCGATCGGCCGTGAGGAGTCGGCCTCGAACGCGGACGTCGGCTTCGAGGACCTGCAGATCGACCACCTCTCGATGCGCCTGGTCCGCGAGCCCGAGTCGTTCGACGTCCTCCTGCTCCCCAACCTCTACGGCGACATCCTCTCGGACCTGTGCGCCGGGCTCGTCGGCGGGCTCGGGCTGGCCGCGGGCGCGAACCTCGGCTGGGAGTACGCGGTGTTCGAGCCCGTCCACGGGAGCGCGCCGGACATCGCCGGCCGCGGCGTCGCGAACCCGATCGCGATGATCCTGTCGGGCGCGATGCTGCTCCGCCATCTCGGTGAGCACGCGCGGGCGCGGGCCGTCGGCGAGGCCGTCGACCGCGTGCTCGCCGAGGGGTCGGTGCGGACGGCCGACCTGGGGGGCACCTCGACCTCGGACGAGGTGGCGGGGGCGGTCGCGAAGGCCCTCGCTGCATAGGGCGGTCGGGCTGGCGCGCCGCTCGATCCGTGCGCGATGATGCCGGGAACGGTTGCCGGGGAGGTGCGCATGAACGCGAAGGTGGGTGACCGGATCGTGGTCGAGTCGGAGAGCGTCGGGACCCCCACGCGCGAGGGGAAGGTCCTCGAGGTGACGTCGGGCGAGGTCGGGGTCCGCTACCGCGTCCGCTGGGACGACGGGCACGAGACCGTCTTCACGCCGAGCGGCGGCTCGGCCCGGATCGTGCCCAAGCGGCGGTCGAAGACCGGCTGACGCCCTCCCCGGAGCGGGAGCCCCATCCGGAGCCGGCCCGGACGGTCAGTGCGCGTGGGGCGGCTCGGGACCCTCGAGGCCCGGACCGGGCCCCGGCGGAACCTGTCAACAGCCCGGTTGGCCGAGGTGCCCGCAGCACTGGCCCCGGGAGAACGTCGCGCGGAGCCGGTTGCGGACCGCCAGCACGAGCTTGGTCGTCACCGGCGCGTCGTACGTCCGCCAGTTCGTGAAGAAGTCCGCCGCATGCCGGCGGACCTCGCGGAGGAACGCGCGCACGCTCACGGCTCGTTCGACCGGGCCCGGACGAAGCTCTCGGGGAGCAGGTCGTCGCGCCGCCACGGCTCCACGGCCTCGGCGTAGAGGTCCCGGCCCTCGGCGTCGTTCACGACCCAGACCGGCAGGTCCTCGACCTCCATCTCCCGGACGGCCTCGGGGCCGAGCTCCTCGAACGCGATCACCCGCTGCGCCCGGATCCGGAGCGCGGACAGGGCCCCGCCCCCGCCGAGCGCCGCCATGTAGACGGCCGTGCGCTCCCGCAGCGCGGCTCGAACGCGCGGTCCGCGGCCGCCCTTGCCCACGATGCCCTTGAGCCCGGCCTCGAGCAACCGCGGCGTGTAGGCGTCCATGCGGCTCGCGGTCGTCGGCCCGGCGGCGCCGATCGCGTGGCCCGGGCGCTCCGGCGTCGGGCCGACGTAGTAGACGATCTGCCCCGTCGGGTCGAACGGCAGGGCGTCGCCCGCATCGAGCATCTCGATCAGCCGCTTGTGCGCAGCGTCGCGGGCCGCGTACAGGCGGCCGCTCAGCAGGACGACGTCGCCGGCGTGGAGAGCTCGGACGTCCTCGTCGGACAGCGGGGCCCGGACCGCCTTCGCGCCGTCGGCGAGCGTTCGGACCGGCATGTCAGATCACCCGCGTCCCGGTCCGGTGGGCGTGGCACTCGATGTTCACCGCGACCGGCAGCGAGGCGATGTGGGTGGCCATCGTCTCGACGTGCACGGCGAGCACGGTCTGCGTCCCTCCCAGCGACTGCGGGCCGATGCCGAGCGCGTTGCACATCTCGAACAGCTCGGCCTCGAG
>DATBMU010000131.1:0-7654 GCA_036554665.1 Actinomycetota bacterium
CTCGGGGGCCCGCCAACTCGAGAGCGTCCCGTCGTTCGCCTCGCTCGCCCAGAGATGTCGCCGGCGTGCGGGACGCGCCGCAGTCCGAGCTCCGGGAGGTGCACCCGGCCAAGCTCGTTGCGGCCACCGCCGCGCCCAGCAGGAACGCTCGTCGATCAATCACGGGAACGATCGGTCGAGCGAAGGACCACCCGGAACCGGTACCAAGCATCAGCCGGAGTCACCGTCAAGGATCACCCGGAGCCGGTGTCAAGGATCAGCCGGAACCGTGTCAAGCCTCAGGCGACGCCGTTCCGTCAAGCATCACCCGAGACCCGACATGGGTTGGTGCCCCCGGCAGGAATCGAACCTGCGACACACGGTTTAGGAAACCGTTGCTCTATTCCACTGAGCTACGAGGGCTCACGGGTATCTTCGCAGGCTCGGCGATCCACGGCCGTACACTCACTTCTTCATGAAGGTCGTCGAGCACCTCGCGAACGCGACGCGGCCGCTCGTGAGCGTGGAGATCATCCCGCCGCGGCGCGGGGGCGACGTCCGGCGCATCTACGAGGCCGTTGCGTCGATCATGCCGTTCGATCCGCCGTTCATCGACATCACGAGCCACGCCGGCGAGGCGGTCTGGGACGAGCTGCCCGACGGCACCTGGCGTCGGCGCGTCACGCGCAAGGCGCCCGGGACCTTCGGTCTGTGCGCCGCGATCAAGCACCGGTTCGACGTCGACCCGGTCCCGCACGTCCTGTGCAACGGGTTCACCCGTGAGGAGACCGAGGACTCGCTGATCGAGCTCAACTACCTCGGGATCGAGAACGTGCTCGTGATCCGCGGCGACGGCCAGCCCCGCCCGCCCGCCGACGGCCGGACCGTGAATGAGACCGGCCTCGAACTCGTCGAGCAGGTGGCCTCGATGAACCGGGGCCGGTACCTCGAGGACCTGCTCGAGGCGACGCCGACCGACTTCTGCATCGGGGTGGCCGCCTACCCCGAGAAGCACGTCGAGGCGCCGAACCTCGAGCGCGACATCCAGGTGCTCCTGGACAAGCAGCGCGCCGGCGCGGACTACGCGGTCACGCAGATCTTCTACGACAACGACGTCTACTTCCGGTTCCTGAAGGCGTGCCGCGATCGAGGCGTCACGATGCCGATCGTGCCGGGCCTCAAGATCGTCACGCGCCCCGAGCAGGTGCGGCTGATCCCCAAGCACTTCGGCGCGAGCCTCCCGGAGGCGTTCGTCGAGGAGGTCGTGAGCACCGCGCCCGAGCGCGTCGTCGACGTCGGCATCGGGTGGGCGCTCGAGCAGACGCGAGGCCTCATCGAGGGGGGCGCCCCGTCCGTGCATTTCTACGTGATGCAGAACACGGCGCCGCTCGTCACGCTGTTGGAGCGGCTCTGGCGCGAGACCTGATCGTTCAGTCCCGACCCTCGACGGGGGGAGAGGCCTCGAACGTCGCGCGGAGCCCGTCGATCAGCCGCTGCTTCTCCTCCTCGGAGAGCCGGGCGTCCGAGTGGAGGATCGCGTAGTACCAGGGCGGCATCTCGCCCTCCTGGATCGTCTCGAAGGTCTCGTCGGCCTCGCGCTGGGGACCGTCCCACTCCGAGAAGTTGAGCGTTTCCCTGCCCTCCTCGACGTCCCGCTGCGTCAACCACGAGAAGGGCGCGATGTTCGTGTACCAGGGCCATACCGTCTCGTTGCTGTGGCAGTCGAAGCACGCCGCCACCGTGAGCGCGCGCGTCTCGGGCGAGTCCCATGCCGGCTCCGCGCTGACGGGCGGGTTCGAGTGATCCCGGCCGTAGGGGATGAACTGGATCAGGATCAGCAGGCCGACGAGCGACAGCCCGCCGATGCGGAGCCCACGCCGGATGTTCACCGAGATGCAGCCTAACGCGGCCGATCCGGAGACGCCGTTATGCCCCTCACGTCAGGGCACGGTCGCGTACGCCTGCCGCGCGGTGGTCAACAGGTTCGACCAGACCGAGCGCACCTCGCGGCTGGGTGCGGGGAAGCCGGTCGCGTTCGAGCCGCGCAGCCGGCCGGTCCACTCGAACAACCGCTCCGAGGTCGCGATCCCCGAGGACCAGACGCGGTAGGGCGCTGTCACCGACGGCGACATCATCGTGGCCCCCGCACGGACCGTCCGCGACGCCGACTCGCAGAACGCCGCGATCCCGAGGGACGAGAGGCGCTGGACGTCCCGATCGAGGATGTGGACGCCGTTTGCCCTCGCGACGGCCTCGAGCGTGGGCTCCGCAAGCAGCGCCGCCATGGCGGCGCCACCCCACGACAGCACGCGCAGGTACGCGGTGATCGGAAGCTCGGGGAAGCGGACCTCGAGCTGACCGTCCGTGTCCGGCCCCGCCGCCGTTCGTCCCACCGCCGGCCCCCTTCCGACAGGTGATCGATGGCCGCCCCGACCGTGGCACACCCGGGCCGTTCTGTCGAGGGCGGCGAGCGGGTCAGGCCGCGACGCGCAGGACGAGGACCGCGACGTCGTCTCGGGGGACCCCCGTCCGGAACGCCGCGACGGCGACGTCCACGGCGGCGGCGATCTCATCCGCGGACCTCCCGGCGAGCGAGGACAGGAGCTCGTGGAGGCGCCGCTCGCCGAACTCCTCGTCGCCTCGCCGCTCGTCGGTCACGCCGTCCGTGTACAGGACGAGCGCGTCGCCCGGCTCGAGGTCGACCACCGAGTCGGTGAGCGTCGGGTCGTCGAACACCCCCAGCAGCGTCCCCGCCTCGCCCGCGGGGTGGACGCGACCGTCGGCACGCAGGACGAGCGGCAGCGGATGACCACCGCTCGAGACCGTCGCGCGAACCGTGCGACCCTCGCGGCGCACGCGGGCGACGGCGGCGGTGCAGAACATCGACTCCGGCATCTGCCGCAGGATCGCGTCGTTCAGCGTGGCGAGCAGCGAGCTCGGCCGGTTCTCGGCCAGGGCGGCCGTCCGCAGGGTGTAGCGGGCCAGACCCATCATCGCGGCGGCCTCGGTGCCCTTCCCCACGACGTCGCCGATCACGACGCTCCAGTGCTCGAGGTCGATCTCGAAGACGTCGTAGAAGTCGCCGCCGACCGTCGTGCCCGGTGCGGCGGGCCGGTAGCGCGCCCCGAGCTGCAGACCCGGGATCTCGGGGAGGTCGGGCGGGAGGAGGCTGCGCTGCAAGGTGTCCGCGATCGAGCGTCGTTCCGCGTACAGGCGCGCGGTGTCCAGGAGCGCGCCGGCGCGTCGTCCGAGCTCGACCGCTAGCGCGACGTCGTCCCGATCGAACGCGGGTGCATCGCCGGTCCTGAGCAGCGTGAGGACCCCCAGGATCGTGCCGCGCGCGGACAGTGGAACGGCGATCCCGGAGCTCGGCCGCACCCGCTCCACGAACGCTCGCTCGTCCTCGGTGGTCGAGAGCGCGTCGACCGTGGCGGCCGACAGGCGGGGTTCGGAAACGGCCTCGCCGCCGTCCAGGACGCGCGCGACCAGGCCGTTCGGATCCTCGGCGTTGGGGAAGCCGATCGTCGCGGAGCGCTGCAGCTCGCGATCCAACCCGGGATCGCGGTGCGTCCGCACCACCCCGACCGGACGGCCACCGGCCTCGACCAGGTGCGCCGCGGCCAGGTCGGCCAGGCCGTTCACCGTCGTCCGGGCGAGGGCGATGAGGATCCGCCTCGCCTCCAGGGTCTCCGCCATCGCCGGGCCCGCCTCGGCGAGGATCTGCAGCCGCTGGCGGGTCCGGGCCTCGCGTTCGCGGGCTCCGCGCTCGGCCTCGAAGAGGCGGGCGTTCTCGATCGCGACCGCGGCGCGGTGCGCCAGGTCCTCGGCGAGCGCGAGGTCCTCGGGACCGTAGCGGAGCTCCGACTCCGCCCACACGAACTGCATGGCGCCGAGGGCCCGATCGCCCACCGTGATCGGCACGACCATCACCGAGCGGAGGTGGAGCTCCTCGATCAGCTCGGCGAGCTCGGGCGTCTGCGCCTTCGCGCGCTCCAGGAGCTCGGTGGGGATCTCGGGCATCAGGATCGAGCGTCCGGTCCGGATGACCTCCGGGACACCGTCGGCGCGGGCGGGGTCCTGCGGGTACCGCTGGCGCAGGTCCCACGCCAGCCGCACCTTGGCCGGATCAGCGTGCGCGACGGCCACCAACCGGATCGAGCCGTCGTCGTCGACCATCTCGATCGTGCACCAGTCCGCGAGCCTGGGGACGGCGAGGTCCGCGAGGTGCTCCAGCGTGGTGTTCGCATCGAGCGAGCTCGCGAGGATCGAGCTCGCCGCCGCCAGGAACGCGAGCCTGTCGCCCGCGACCTCGATCTCCGCGCGGGCCGCCGCCTCGCGCTCGCTCGCGGCGAGCTCCGCCATGCGGAGCTCGTGCACGTCGACGACGCTGCCGACCCATTCGAAGATCCGGCCCTCGCCGTCACGGACCGGCGCGGCCCGGCTGACGAAGGAGCGGTACTCGCCGCTCGCGGCATGCCAGAGGCGCCCGGACGCCTCGTACAGGGTGCCGGCGTCGCGCGCGGCCAGCCATCGCTCCATCAGCGGCTCGCGGTCGTCCTCGTGGATCGCGTCGAGCCATCCGAAGCCGCGATGCCGATCCCACGACTGTCCCGTGTAGGCCTCCCAGGACGGCTGCGGCTCCGTGAAACCGCCCGCCGGGTCCACCGTCCATTCGATCTGGGACGTGGCCTGCACGAGGGATCGGTACCGGTGCTCGCTGCGTTCGAGCGCGCGGTTCGCGGCCCGCTCCGTTTGGTGCAGCGCCGCCTTGGCGAGTGCCTGCGCGGACTGGTGCACGATCGCGCGGAGGAAGTCCCGGTCCTCGTCCGACCATGGGT
Organism: Actinomycetota bacterium; assembly: GCA_036554665.1. Lineage (GTDB taxonomy): Bacteria > Actinomycetota > UBA4738 > UBA4738 > HRBIN12 > CALGFI01. Next base: position 4,818 of record DATBMU010000131.1, read on the forward strand.
GGTCCTCCGCGAGCTGGACCGCGACGACCCCGAACGCCTGACCGCCGAGCGCCACCGGGAGCGCGGCGTGTGCCCCGCGGAACCCCAGCCGGCCGTGCGCCTCGGCGAGCCGGGGGAACCGCTCGGCCAGCTCGGCGGCCGATCCGAGCCAGACGCCGAGCCGGGTCCGCAGGGCCTCCGTGATCGGGGTGGGCTCGACCGACGGTCCGAGCGGCGCGATCCACGCCTCGGGGTCCGGGAGGCCGCGGGCCGTGGCGATCTCGACCCCGCCCTCCGGGGTCGCGCGCGCCACGAGCGCTGCCACGCCGCCCGACGCCGCGAGGAGGTGCTCGACCAGGACCGGGTACACGGCGTCGGGCTCGCCGGCCTCGGCGAGCGCGAGCCCGAGGGCCTGGAGGCGCGCGATCCGGTCGCGAGCGCGCTCGGCCTCCTTGCGCGCGCGCCGCTCCGTCTCGTACAGCCGGGCGCGCTCCAGGGCCTGCCCGCAGTGGCGACCGAGCGCCTCGAGCAGCTCGCGCTCGTCGTCGCCGAAGCGCACCGAGGTGGGGAACGAGAAGACGAGCGCGCCGATCGCCCGGTCGTCCGCCTGGATCGGGACCGCCACGATCGGCCCGGACGCCGCATCCCGGGCGAGGGACGGGTACCGGCTGAGGCCCTCCGGGGCCTCCACCACCACGACCTCGCGCGTTCGGATCGCGTCGCCGGCCGGTGTCGGGAGGTCGGCGGGGGAGCCGTGCCACGCCGCCCTGGTGGTCTCGTCGAGCCCGTGCGTCGCCACGAGCCGCAGCCCGCCATCCGCGTTGAGCAGGAGCACGCTACCGGTGTCGGCCCCGAGCGAACGCGTGGCCTCGTCGACCGAGATCTCGGCGATCGCGGCGGGCGTGAGCGCGCTCGAGAACCGCGCCGTGAGCGACTGGAGCGCGGCCAGCCGGCGGCTCGTCGCCTCCACGCGCTCCCGGCTGCGGAGCTCGGTCTCGTGCAGGCGCGCGCGATCCATCGCCTGTGAGCACTCGTGCGCCAGCGCCGAGAGGAGATCGCGGTCCTGCTGGGTGAATCGCTGCGGTGTCGAGAAGCCGAGCGCGATCATCCCGATCCTGCGCTCACCGACGGTCAGCGGGAGCGCGGCCCACGACGCCGCGGAGTGCGGACGACCGACGAGGGCGGGGAAGCGCCGGTCACGTTCCTCCGCCGAGCCGATCAGGACGGGCTCCCCCTCGATGATCGACGCCCCCGCCGGCAGGTCCGCCGTGATCGGGAAGGTCTGCCAGTCGGCGAGCGCACCCTGCTCGTACCCGACGCTGGCGACGAGCCGGACCGTCCGCTCGTCCGGCTCGATGATCCCGACCGCCCCGTTCGAGCACCCAAGGATCGGAACGACGTGCTCGAGGATCGACGCCCCGATCTCGTCGACCGAGCGGATCGGGCCGAGCGCCTGGGCGATCCGCTGGAGGAGCCGGAGCCGAGCGGCGTCGACCTCGGCGGCCTTGCGGGCCGCTCGCTCGGCCTCGTGCAGCTCGGCGTTCTCGATGGCCGGAGCGAGGCGGGCGGCGACGAGCTCGAGCACGTCGATGTCGTCCTGCGTGAACCGGCGCGGCCGGACGCTCCCGGCGTGGAGCACGCCCCACACCCGTCCGCGCTGGAGGATCGGCACGCCGACGAGCGAACGCAGCCGCCGCCCGAGGAAGGGGCTTACCGCATGGACGCGGCCGAGGTCGTTCACGATCAGCGCGCGCTGCTCGCCGGCGATCCGCCCGGCCACTCCGACCCCGAGCGGCACCTCCAGGCGCTCCTCCTTCTCCCGCTCCAGGCCGCTCGTCGCCCGGATCCGCAGCACGCCCTGCTCGTGATCGAGCAGCAGGACCGTCACCGAATCCGCCCTGAGGAGGCCCCGGAGGCGCCCGAGTAGCTCCGCGAAGAGCTGGTCGAGCGAGAGGTGTACGAGCGCAGCCTCCGTGATCGCCTGCAGGCGGGCGATCCGTCGCTCCGCCCGTTCCACCGCGTCCGCTGACCGTCCTTCCTGCTCCGCGGGATGTTCCCGCTCAGGAAAGGCCTCTCCCGTCGCAGGCGGAGGCGGGCCGAGCACGAGGAGGCGCAACGTCTCGCGCTCGCCCGGAACGACGGCGGTCCGTGCCACGGCCGTCGCCGTCGTGCCGTCCGGCCGCCGGACCTCGACGGGCCCGTCGACGGCGGTGGGCCCGCCCTCGACCTCGGGCACGACCACGTCGGCGAGGTCGATCCGCTCGTCCCGCGTGCGTCCGAGCAGCTCGCAGGCCGCCCGGTTGAGGTCCATCACGATCCCGCGCTCGTCGAGCACGAGCACCGGGTCGGGCAGCGACTCGAACGCCCGCTCGCGCGTGTCCTGCTCCCGCAGGATCTGGAGGAGGTCGTCGCTGCCGGTGGGGTCCGGGGAGGACGCCGGCTCGGGTTCGCGCTCGCTCATGGCCTCGTCAGGTGAGGGGCGCCGTCCGCCCGCGTCGCATCAGCATCCGCGAGCGGGGCCTCTCCGCGCAAGACCCGAGGCCCCGACCCGCCGAGCGTGCGCTCAGTCGGCCGGCAGATCGCTCGGCGAGGCCACGAGGTCGAACACTCGGTCCAGGCCGGTGAGCGTGAGCACGCGCATCGGCGAGCCGGACACGCCGACGAGGACGAGCCGGCCGTCGCGTTCGCGCACGCGCTTCAGGCACGTGACGAGCATGCCCAGGCTGCTCGAGTCCATGAATCCCACCCCGGACAGGTCGAGCGCGACGCTCGGGGGTGCCTCCCCGATCAGCCCGAGGACGTGGTCGCGGAGCTGCGGCGACGTGTGCAGGTCCAGCTCGCCCTCCACGCGGACCACG
>DATBMU010000144.1:0-9020 GCA_036554665.1 Actinomycetota bacterium
GATCGTGAACGCGCCCGGGTCGCAGTCGGGCACCTCCTCCCACCCGAGCGGCGCGGAGACGCGTGCGTCCGGCGTCGGGCGGATCGAGTAGGCGGAGGCGACCGTGCGGTCCTTGGCGTTCTGGTTGTAGTCGATGAACACGCCGTGCCGCTCCTCCTTCCACCACTTGCTCGTGGCGAGGTCCGGGACGCGGCGCTCGACCTCGCGGGCGAGGGCGACGGCCGCCCGCCGGACCTCGGGGAAGTCCCACCGCGGTTGGATCCGCGCGTAGACGTGCATCCCGCGGGAACCCGAGGTCTTCGGCCAGCCGACCAACCCGAAGTCGCGCAGGACCTCGTGCGCCACGAGCGCCACCTCCCGGATCTGCTCCCACCCGATCCCCGGCACGGGATCGAGGTCGACGCGGAGCTCGTCGGGATGGTCGAGGTCCGCGGCGCGGACGGGGTGGGGGTTGAGGTCGATGCACCCCAGGTTGACGACCCACGCGAGGCTTGCGGCGTCCTCGACGACGACCTCCTCCGCGCTCCGGCCGGAGGGGAAGCGGAGCTCGACCGTGGCGATCCACTCCGGCCGTGAGCTCGGGGCCCGCTTCTGGAAGAAGAACTCGCCCTCGGCCCCGTTCACGAAGCGCTTGAGCGCCATCGGGCGGCCGCCGACCCCGCGGAGCGCCCCCTCCGCCACGGCCAGGTAGTAGCGGACGAGGTCGAGCTTCGTGCGCCCGCCGTGCGGGAAGAACACCTTGTCCGGGTTCGTCACCCGGACCTCGCGGCCCGCGACCTCGACGATCTCGGCGCGGGGCGGCATCCGGCTAGCGGACGCCGATCTCGTCGAGGTGGCCGAGCAGGTCTGCGGGGTCCTCGTACACGCGGTACGCGCCCGCGCGCTCGAGCTCCTCCCGCCCGTACCCGCCCGAAAGGAGCCCGACCCCGAGCGCCCGAGCCCGGCGGGCCGCGAGCAGGTCCCAGACGCTGTCGCCCACGACGACGCAGTCCTCGATGTCGATCCCGAGCTCGTCCGCGGCCGCGAGGAACAGGTCGGGATCGGGCTTGGCGCGCTGCACGAGGTCGCGGGTGACGACCGGCACGTCGGCCGGCACGCCGAGCCGCTCGATCGTCGGCCCGGCGGACTCGCGGTACCCGCTGGTCGCGATCGCCCACGGCGTGCCGAGTTCCGTGAGGGTCCGCAGCAGCACCTCAGCGCCGGGCAGGGGCCGGATCCCCGGGGCCAGACGCGCGTAGGCGTCGGCGTGCAGGCGCCGGAGGAGGTCGGCATCTTCCTGCGTGACCTCGCGCCCGGTCTCGCGCAGCAGCGCGTTCGCGAACAGCCCGCCGCTCATCCCGACCTTGCGGTGGATCCGCCAGACCGACAGCTCGATCCCGGCCTGCTCGAGCGCGTCGCGCCAGGCGAGGACGTGCTGGTAGACGCTGTCGACCAGGGTGCCGTCCAGGTCGAAGACGAGGGCCTGTCGCCGCTCCACGGCCGCCATCCTAGGCGAGCGTGGAACGGGCGAGGAGCGACGGCTACGGGATCTGCGTCTCGCAGGTCGCGTTGAACGTGTCCACGCCCGGGCCGCCGATGCACACGTCGACCCCACCGCCGCCGCGGAGCGCGTCGTTGCCGCCGCCGCCCATCACGCAGTCGCTCTGTCCCTGCCCGTTCATCGTGGTCCCGGCGGCGCTGCCGAGCAGCAGGTTGGCCTGCGCGTTGCCGGTGTTGCCGACGATCACGCTCGTGAGCGCGAGGGCGTTGCAGGCCGGGTCCTTCATCTCGTTGATGTTCACGGCGCGGCTGACGTCCTCGGCCTTCGATGCGGCGACGATGTTGCCCGCCGTGAGCGCGAGGACCGTCATCCCGGCGAGGCCGGCGACGAGCAGCGCCGCCAGGAGCGGTCGCCGGTGCCGCAGCCTCGTTCGAGGACGCCTCACGGGTGGCTCCCGTTGCCCCGGTTCCCGGTGCCGACGAGGTAGCGGTACGTGACGCCGTCCTCCTCGACGGAGTAGGCGTCGAACCCGTCGCCGGATTCGTGCAGGACGACGTGGCCGTAGTGGGTGGCGAGCCGCACGAGGCTCTCGAAGGAGTCCACGCGGACCGTCCGCCCGCCCGCCGGCGTGTCGCCGGGGCGGACCGGGACCAGGTACCGGCCGTAACGCGACTCGATCAGCGCCGCCTCGCCCCGGCGCGCCGAACGCGAGCGCTCGAGGGCGATCCACGCGAGCCCGGCGCCGGCGAGCACCAGCACCACGAGCGCCGCCGCTCGCAGGGGCGCGAGGCCGAGATCCAGGCCGAAGACCGACAGGGTCCGGGGAACGGTGCGCTCGACGGTCACGACCCCGCCGGAGACCGGGTTCAGCGGGTCGAGGACCTCCTCGCCGGCCGGCGCGGCGCCGGCGGGCTCGAGCTGGAGTTGCAGCGGGTCCAGGAAGAAGCGGAGCTCCGGCGAGAAGGCCTCGGTCAGCGGCTGCCCGGCGACGGTGGCCTCGACCGCGACCTCGGATCGGATCGACACGGTGTAATGGTCGCGTTCGACGCCGGTGATCCGTTCGAGCTCGGCCGTCAACTCCTGCAGGGCCAGCAGGTCTAGCGTCCCCCGCGCGCGGGCGGTCACGCGGTCGAACGTCGTGGTCGACGCGAGCTCCATCGACCTCGACCAGCCGTTCACGTCCGAGATCTCGGCCGTCAGCCCGATCGTGCCCGACGCCTCCACCGGGGCGTCCGACACGAGCGCGTACTCGAAGCCCACCAGGATCCGGTCCGTCAGCTCGAGGTACACGGGATCGCCGGTCTCGATCGCCCGGCGGCCGTACACGGAGACCCCGTCCTCGGGCACGGCTCCCGAATACGAGAAGGCGCCCCGTTGCTCCACGGCGACGTCCTCGGTCACGGTCGTCGTCGAGGGGACCGCGAACAGGACGATGCCCAGCACGAGCGCGAGCGCCACCATGCCGGCGAGGATCCCCGTCGGGGGGGACGCCGTCGGCCCGGGCCGGGAACCCGGCGCGCGATCCGCCCGCGCCCGGGCGGCGGGGGCGTCCTCGCGTGCGGCGTCGCCCTCGGGCTCGCCCGCACGGCGACGCCGGCGTCCGCCGAAGAGCGCGAGCGCCGCGACCGAGACGACGGCCGACATGCCCCACGGCGATCGGACCGCCCCGAGGCGCTCGCCGAGGCCCGGCACGTGGAACGCCATCTCGCCGAAGAGCTCGTCCTCGCTCGGGCGGTAGGCGTCGGTCCAGGAGTTCGCGTCGCCCTTCAGGACGAAGCGGGTCCCGTCGACGCCCACGATCCGGTGGAGCACGACCTGGCCGACGTCCGGGTTGCGGTAGGCGACGACGTCACCGACCCGGTACTCGGGCGACTCGTGCACCACGACGAAGTCTCCCCGGTGGATCTCCGGCTCCATGCTCGAGCCGGCCGTCGTCACGTAGGACGCTCGGCCCCCGAGCTGCCGGGGTGCGAACAGGTACCACCCGACGAGCAAGAGGGCCGCGCTGGCGCCGATGGCGACCGTTCGCGCGACCCTCTTCGAACCGCTCATGAACTCCCCCCCGACGTCCTCGTTCCTCAGTCGGCGACGATGACCCGGAGGCTGGTGGCGGCGAGCACCGTCGCCTGCGGGGCCGTCGTGGTGCAGCTGACCGACGTGCCGGCGTTCGTGCAGGCGTACCAGCTCCCGGCGGGCGCGAGTTGCGCCCGGAGCGTCGAGCCGGCCACCGGGGCCGAGTCCAGCGTGAAGGTGACCGAGTCGATGTTCGCCGGGTTGGTGGCGTTGAGGTTGTAGTGCACGGAAGAAAGGACGTACCCGGTGATCGCCCCGGAGCCGTCGCCCGCCTTGGTGGCCGGAACCGTGTTCGCGGCCGTGAACGCGTACGTTCCCGCCACGATGGCGCCGCTGAGCACCAGCACCGTGGAGAGCCGTCCGATCGAAGACCACCTGCTGCGCATCTGCCCGTCCTTTCTCGTTCGTGTCTCGTTCGTGCCTACCGTTCCATCGGCTGGGCGGCGTACCGCTGAATCCCTACCTTTCGGTAAAACCGCAACCCCCGGTCCGGGGAGCCCGGTCGGGGGACAGCAGGCACGGCCGGTCGACGGAGCGCCCTGGCGGGCCGGCGCCGGTCCCGCTACGCTGGCCGCCCGCCCCAGCGGCATCCGCCGCCCAGCCGACGACACGGAGCCGTTCGATGAGCACGCTCGAGATCCACGACCTCGCGGTCGAGGTGGCCGGGCGTCCGATCCTGTCCGGGCTGACGCTCGTCCTCCGGGCGGGGGACAAGCTCGGCGTCGTGGGCCGCAACGGGGCCGGGAAGACGAGCCTGCTCGAGGTGATCGCCGGAGAGGCACCCGCGATGACCGGCGGAGCGCGGGTCCGTGGCCGGGTCGGCTACCTGCGCCAGGACCCCCGCCAGCACCGCGCCGCCGAGGAGCACACGGGCCTGGCCCACGCGCTCGAGGCGCGCGGGCTCCAGGAGATGGCGGAGCGACTGGAGAAGTACCGGCTCGCGATCGACGAGCGGCCGAGCGAGGCGAACGTGCGCCGGTTCGCCCGGCTCGAGGAGCGCTACCGCGTCGCCGGCGGGTACTCGGGCGAGGCGGAGGTCCGCCGGATCGCCGCCGGCCTCGGGCTCCCGCAGGACCGGCTCGACCTCCCCGTCCCGGCCCTGTCGGGCGGCGAACGCCGACGGCTCGAGCTCGCGAGGATCCTGTTCGGAGGCTCCGATGTGCTGCTCCTCGACGAGCCGACGAACCACCTGGACGGCGACGCGAAGCGCTGGCTGATGCGGTTCCTGGCCGCCTACAAGGGCGCGTTGATCGTCGTCAGCCACGACCTCGCCCTGCTCGACGCCGCGATCACCCGGGTGCTCCACCTCGACCGGAGCGGCGCGGCCCTCTACCGGGGCACGTACTCGGAGTACCGCGAGGCTCGGCGCCAGGACGAGGCGCGGCTCGCGAAGGTCGCCGAGCGCCAGCAGGAGGAGATCCGCCGACTCAAGACGCTCGCCGACTCGATGCGCGGGCAGACGGCCAAGCGCGCCCGGAAGGCCAAGACGCTCGACACGAGGGTGGAGCGGCTCGCGTCCCACGCGGTCCGAGCGCCCACCCGGGAGCGGACGGCGCGCTACCGGTTCCCACCGCCGCCACGCTCCGGCGCCGTCGTCCTGTCCGCCGACGGGCTCGCCAAAGGGTACGGCGGCCCGAGCGTGTTCGAGGACGTCACGTTCGACGTCGCCCGCGGGGAGCGCCTGCTCGTGATGGGGCTCAACGGCGCGGGGAAGACGAGCCTGCTCCGGATCCTCGCGCGGGTCGTCGAGGCGGACGCAGGGACGTTCCGGCTCGGGCACGGCGTCTCGCTCGGCTACTACGCCCAGGAGCACGAGGGCGTCCACGAGGGCGTCCCGGTGCTCGCGCACGTCCGGGCCGAGTCGACGGACGCCTCGGACCAGGACCTGCGGTCGCTCCTCGGCATGTTCGGCCTCTCGGGCGAGGTCGCCTTCCAGGACGCCGGCACGCTCTCGGGCGGCGAGAAGACCAAGCTCGCGCTCGCGCAGCTCGTGGCCGGCCGTCGGAACCTGATCCTGCTCGACGAGCCCACCAACAACCTCGATCCGCCGTCACGGACCGCGGTGGCCGAGGCGCTCCAGACGTGGACGGGATCGATGATCATCGTCAGCCACGACGTCGGGTTCGTGCAGGCGCTTGCGCCCCAACGCGTCCTGATGATGCCGGAGGGCGAGCTCGCCTACTGGGACGACGAGCTCCTCGACCTGGTCGCGCTCGCGTGAGGCTCAGCCGGTCACCGTGAAGGTGGCGGCCGCGCGGCACCGGTAGCTGTCGTCGAGGCACAGACGGACCTCGTAGGCACCGGGCGGCAGGGGCCACGCGCCGGCGCCGCGGGAACGGCCGCCGATCCTCGTCGAACCATCGATCGTGGCGTCCGTGTAGCGCCAGCGCTCGATCGGACCGTCCTTGGCCGAGACGCCTTCGGGGAAGATCCCGACCCAGTCGTACCGGTTGCCCGGCGCGAACCGCCACGTCACCTCGATCGCCCGCCCCGCCTCGATCGTGTCGTCCGGGACCGAGAGCACGGTCGGCTGGTCCGCGTCGACGAGCACGACGACGTCCCGCGCGAGCTCGGATCCGTCGGCGTCGAACAGCACGACCTCGTACGCGCCCTGCGCGAGCCCCGCAGTGTCGAACGCCACGGCGCCGTCGGTGCCCTCGGTCGGCAGGTCGCCACCGGCGAGGACCGAGCCGGCGGGTCGGAGCACGAGGTGCTCCCCGGGCTCGCCGGACGCGTGGAACCGGACCTCGAGCGGGTTCCCGAGCCGGGATCGCTCCGCCGACGCAACGAGCACCGGCATGGGCGAGGGCACGACGTCGAACGTCGAGACGACGCCCCGATGGTCGGTCGGCCAGGGTTCGACGACGAGGTCGGCGTTGGCCGAGGACTCGCCGACGACGGCGCTCGCGATCGTCGCGGCCGGACCGGCCGCCCAGACGAAGTCGATGCGATCGTGAACGTCCCACGGGGAGACGAACGGCGCCGGGTACCCGGGCGTCCAGGTGAAGCCCGGGTCGGCGATCGGATCCGGATGGGCCTCCCGGTAAGAGTCGCGGAACCCGGCGGTCTCCATCGCCAGCGAGACCGGCCAGCGGACCGGATAGGGGAGCCCGCGCGCCTCCACGGCCTCGCGCGTCCAGTCGCGGTGGGACGGGGAGTTGAAGTCCCCGGTGAAGAAGACCGGGACGCCGGCCGCGACGAGCGGGGCGAGCGCCGCCAGCTCCCGGTCGATCCGCCGCAACCGGGTGCGGCGCTCCTGCTCGAGGATCGCGTCGCGGTCGAACCCGCGGTTCACGATCCGGTACGGCGTGTAGGGCGTGGCGGGCAGGTGCGTGTTCATGATCGCCGCGACGCGACCGTCCCCCAGCAACAGGTACGCCCAGTCGCCGTCGCTGTTGCCCGGTTCGAGGATCGGGTAGCGCGAGATCACGTGCATGCGCGGGGAGACGTGGTACCCGAGCGCGAGCGCGATCCGGCGCAGTCTCGCGTACGGCTCCTGCATGCCGACGACGTCGGCGTCCGCCAGGCGGATCGCCTCGACGACCTCGTCGAGCCCGTGGGTGACCGTCGCCCCGTACCAGATGTTGAACGTCATCACCCGCAGCCGCACCGGCGCCTCCTGGGCGGCGGCCGGCCGAGCGAGCGGCGTGAGGGACGCGGTCGCGACGAGCGCGACGGCGACGGAGGCGGCGAGGCGGCGCACCGGGAACCTCCCCTCGGGGCTCGTGGTCGGCGGAGCATATCCCGGGGCGGCCGATATGCTCAGGCCGACGTCGAGCCCGGGAGCGTCGATGGGTCAGGCGGCCGACCTCGCCTTCGTGAACGGCGCGGTCTACACGGTCGACGAGGAGCGCAGGACGGTGAGCGCCGTCGCCGTCCGGCACGGCCGCATCGCTGCGGTCGGGGACGACGACGAGATCCGCGAGCTGCTCGGGCCGGCCACGGAGGTGGTGGACCTCGGCGGGCGGATGCTCCTGCCCGGGTTCCAGGACGCCCACGTGCATCCGCCCTCCGGCGGCCTCGAGATGCTCGAGTGCGATCTCAACGGCGGCAACACCCGCGCCGACTACGAGCGCCTCGTGCGCGAGTACGTCCGCGCGAACCCGTCGGAGCCGTGGATCCTCGGCGGCGGCTGGAAGATGGGCGCCTTCCCTCACGGCACCCCGGACCGGGGCATCCTGGACGCGATCGTGCCGGACCGGCCGGTCTTCCTGCCGAACCGGGACGGGCACAGCGCGTGGGTCAACTCGGCGGCCCTGGAGCTCGCCGGCGTGACCGGGGCGACGCCGGATCCCCCGGACGGCCGGATCGAGCGCGACGAGCGCGGCGCGCCGTCCGGCGCGCTCCACGAGGGGGCGATGCGCCTCGTGGAGCGCCTGATCCCCGTCGTCACCCAGGCACGGTGGGAGGAGGGCCTCCGGATCGGACAGTCGTACCTCCACTCCTTCGGGATCACGGCCTGGCAGGACGCGGCCGTCGGGGGCGGCTACGACACGCTCGACGCCTACCTGGCGATGGCCGGTCGTGGGGAGCTCACCGGGCGGGTCGTGGGGGCGCTGTGGTGGGACCGGCACCGGGGCCCCGAGCAGATCGAGGAGCTCGAGGCGCTCCGGAGCCGTGGCTCCGAAGGCCGGTTCCGCGCGACGGCGGTGAAGATCATGCAGGACGGCGTCGTCGAGTGCTTCACGGCCGGCCTCCTCGAGCCCTACCTCGGCGAGGACGGGCGGGCCACCGACAACCTCGGCCTCTCGTTCGTGGACCCGGAGGTCCTGAAGGAGGGCGTCACGCGGCTGGACGCCGCCGGGTTCCAGGTCCATTTCCACGCGATCGGCGATCGCGCGGTCCGCGAGTCGCTCGACGCCGTGGAGGCTGCTCGAGCCGCGAACGGGGCGAACGACCTGCGGCATCACATCGCCCACATCCAGGTCATCCATCCGGACGACCTCCCACGGTTCGGCGCGCTCGGGGTCGTCGCGAACGGTCAGCCCCTGTGGGCGAACAACGAGCGGCAGATGACCGAGCTCACGATCCCGTTCCTCGGGCCCGGACGCGCCGCGTGGCAGTACCCGTTCGCCTCGCTCGTGGCGAGCGGCGCGACCCTGGCCTTCGGGAGCGACTGGTCGGTGTCGAGCCCCAACCCGCTCGAGGAGATCCACCTCGCGGTGAACCGCACCGTCTGGCCGGAGGCGTTGGACGAGGTCGGCGACCCGCGGGCGATCGACGAGGTGTTCCTGCCGAACGAGCGACTGGACCTTCCGACCGCGATCGCCGCCTTCACGCTCGGCTCGGCGTTCGTCAACCACCTCGACCGGGAGACCGGCTCGATCGAGGTGGGCAAGTACGCCGACCTGGTCGTGTTGGACCGCAACGTGTTCGAGCTCCCGGTCGAGGAGCTGCACGCGGCGACGGTGGAGCTCACGCTCGTGCAGGGCGAACGCGTGTACTCGACCGACGTGCTCTGACCACA
>DATBMU010000154.1:0-5414 GCA_036554665.1 Actinomycetota bacterium
GTCGTGAACAGCGCCGAGGCGGGGAGCTCACGGACGATGAGCTCCTCGACGTCCTCGGGATCGAACAGCAGGTCCTCGGCCGGGATCGACTCCTCGGACTCGGGCAGGCGCAGCACGATGCCGTCGTCGCTCCACAACACCTGGACGTCGAGGTCGTACCGCTCGGCCAGGCGGGAGCGGATCGCCATGCCCCAGGGCGCGTGCACCCGCGCGCCGAAGGGAGACAGGATGCAGATCCGGAAGTCGCCGAGCTCGTCGCGGAAGCGCTCGACGACGATCGTGCGGTCGTCGGGCACGACGCCGGCGACCTCGCGCTGGTCCTCCAGGTACGCGACGAGGTTCTCGGCGGCGAGCCGGTCCAGGCCGAAGTCCTCGCGCAGCCGGTCGACGCCACGCTCGTGGGGCTCGGAGGAGAGCTCGCGCGTGACGCGGCCGAGGGCGCGGCCGAGCTCGAGCGGCCGGCCCGGCTTGTCGCCCTTCCAGAAGGGCATCTTGCCGGTCTCGCCCGGCGCCGGCGTGACGATCACCCGGTCGAACGTGATGTCCTCGATCCGCCAAGCGCTCGCGCCGAGCAGGAACACCTCGCCCCGCCGGCTCTCGTACACCATCTCCTCGTCGAGCTCGCCGACGCGGCGCTGGTCGGTGGTGAACACGCCGAACAGCCCGCGGTCTGGGATCGTCCCGCCGCTCGCGATCGCGATCCGGCCGGCGCCCTCCCGAGCGCGGACGACATCGGTCCGCCGGTCCCACACGATCCGCGGCCGGAGCTCAGGGAACTCGTCGGACGGGTACCGGCCGGCGAGCAGGTCGAGGACGCTCCGCAAGAGGTCGTCCGAGAGCTCGGCGAAGTTCGCGGCGCGGCGGACGACGTGCCCGAGGTCCTCGACGGTCCACTCGTCGACCGCGCACATCGCGACGACCTGTTGGGCGAGCACGTCGAGCGGGTTCCGCGGATACCGCGTCTCCTCGATCAGGCCCTGAAGCATCCGCTGCACCACGACCGCGGCCTCGAGCAGGTCGCCCCGGTACTTCGGGAAGAGCTTGCCGCGGGAGGGCTCGCCGACCTGGTGGCCGGCCCGGCCGATCCGCTGGAGCCCCCGGCTGACGGACCCTGGCGACTCGACCTGAACCACGAGGTCGACCGCCCCCATGTCGATGCCGAGCTCGAGGGAGCTGGTCGCGACGATCGCCTTCAGCGCCCCGCGCTTCAGGCGGTCCTCGATGTCCAGGCGCTGCTCGCGCGCGATCGAGCCGTGGTGGGCCGCGACGAGGTCCTCGCCCGCGAGCTCGTTCAGGCGCGCCGCGAGCCGCTCGGCCAGGCGGCGAGCGTTCACGAACACGATCGTCGAGCGGTGCTCCCGGATCAGCTCGAGGAGGCGAGGATGGATCGCCGGCCAGATGCTGACGCGCTCCGGCCCGGCGGCCGCGGGTCCGGCCGGCGGCTCCTCGGAGACGCGGCCGAGCTCCGCCATGTCCTCGACCGGGACGACGACCTCGACCTCCATCGGCTTGCGATGGCCCGCGTCGACGATCGCGACCGGCCTCGGCGCCCCGTCGACCTGCCCGCCCAGGAACCGCGCGATCTCCTCCAGCGGGCGCTGCGTCGCCGACAGGCCGATCCGCTGCGGCTGCCGGTGCGCGATCGCTTCGAGGCGCTCGAGCGACAGCGCGAGATGCGCGCCGCGCTTGGTCCCGGCGAGGGCGTGGATCTCGTCGACGATCACCCAGCGGACGCTCCGCAGGATCTCGCGCGCGCGGGACGTCAGCATCAGGTAGAGCGACTCGGGCGTGGTGATGAGGACGTCCGGCGGGCGCGTGGCGATCCGACGGCGCTCGTTCGCCGGCGTGTCGCCCGTCCGCATCCCCACGGTGGGCGGGTGGAAGTCGACGTCCAGCCGCTCGGCGGCCATGCCGATGCCGGTGAGCGGAGCGCGGAGGTTCTTCTCGACGTCGACGGCGAGCGCCCGCAGCGGCGAGACGTACAGGACCCGGCATCGCTCTGCCGCGGTCGGCGGCGGCTCGGCCGTCAGCCGGTCGAGCGCCCACAGGAACGCCGCCAGCGTCTTCCCGGATCCCGTGGGAGCGAGGATCAGCGTGTGAGAGCCCTCCGCGATCGCCGGCCAGCCGCTGGCCTGCGCCGGGGTGGGCGCCTCGAACGTCGAGTCGAACCATGCCCGGACGGGGGCGGAGAAGCGGTCGAGGCTCACGCACACCACCGTACCGCGCCCGGCGGACACGCCTCCGGGCGGGTGAGTGACACGCCGCCGGTAGGATGCCGCCATGCCCCGTGGCCGCGCCGCGTTCGCGTCCGCCGTGGCCGTCCTCGCGCTCGGCGTGGGCGGCCCCGCGCTCGCGCAGGAGAGCCCGACCCCGGCAGCCGAGCCGCCGACGGAGCCGACCGACCTCATCGTGCTCGCGGGCGACGTGGACGTTCACCGCGGCGACGACGTCGGCGAGATCGTCGTCATGCACGGCTCGGTGCGGGTCGCCGGGGTCGTCCACGGCGACGTGGTGGTGCTGGACGGGCGGATCGAGGTCACCGGGCAGGTGAGCGGGAGCGTCGTGAGCATCAACGGGCCGGTCTCGATCGGGCCGAACGCGCAGGTGCTCGGCGACGTGATCGCGCGGGACCGGCTGCGGGTCGCCGAGGGCGCGCAGATCGGCGGGACGATCCGCGAGGGCACGGCGTTCACGTTCCGCACGCCGATCGACGTGTTCGGGCCGTTCGCGACGTGGTTCGCCGTCGCCGTCTCGACGCTCGCGCTCGGCGCCGTCCTGCTCCTGCTCGCCCCGCGCGGCGCCGACGCCGTGGCGGCGGCCGCGCTCGGGGCTCCGCTCGCCTCCGGCGGGATCGGGCTCGCGGCGTTCGTCGGGCTCCCTGTCCTGGCGGTGCTCGCGCTCGCCTCGCTGGTCGGGATGCCGTTCGGGCTCGGGCTGCTGCTCGGCCTCGCCCTCCTGTACTCGGTCGGGTTCACGTGGAGCGTCTACGCCGTGGGCCGAGCGCTGTGGCACGAGCCGCGGTCGCGCTGGCTCGCGCTCCTGATCGGCTGGGCGATCGTGGCGGCGATCTCGGCGATCCCGGTCGTCGGCGGCGTCGTGTGGTTCATCGGCGCGGTCGGCGGGCTGGGGGCGATGACCGTCGCGGCGTGGCGCGCGCGCGGAGCGGGTGGGCGTCACCGCTCGGGTGCGAAGATGCTCCCCGAGACCGCACCGGTGGAGATCCCGCCGGAGCCGATGATCATCGAACGCGCGATGCGGGAGGAGGGGACCGGGGTATGAGCGAGGCCGATCTCGAACGGCTCCGCACGATCCCCCTGTTCGCGGAGGTGGGGGAGTCGCACCTCGAGCGCATCGCCTCCTCCGCGACCCCGTTCGAGGTCGAGAGCGGCTACGTGCTCGCCGAGCGCGGACAGCCGGGCTCGGGGATGTTCGTGATCCTCGAGGGAACGGTCGAGGTCCAGGTGCCGAGCCGCGACCCCGTGCCGCTCGGCCCGGGGGAGTTCTTCGGCGAGCTCTCGCTCCTCGCCGACATGGACCGGGTCGCCCGGGTCAAGGCGACGAGCGCGGTCCGCGGGCTCGCGATCGGCCGCTCGGAGTTCCTCGAGCTCCTGCACGAGGAGCCGGCGATCGCGGTCGCGATGGTGCCGGTCCTCGCTCGCCGGCTCGCGGCCGTCGAGGCCGCGCGACGCTGATCCCTCGGGCTCGCGCCTTCAGCCCCGGCGGCGGAGCGCGAGGAGCCCGACCACGGCACCGACCGCAGCCCCGAACGCCGCTGCCTGCGCCGTCGTCATCAGCACCCGAGCGCCCTCCTCGACGGTGACCTTGGCGCCGACGACCGCGCCGACGAACGCGCCCCGCCCGACGTGCGCCTCGCCGGCGATCACCGACTGCGTGCCGCCGTTCGTGAACGAGACGTTCCCGCGCGCCAGCACCGGTCCGCACCCGCCGTTCGTGATCGTCACGTCGCCCGAGCACATGACAGGCCCGCATCCTCCGTTCGTGACCGTGACGTCGCCGCTCAGCATCATCGGGCCTCCGAGGCCCTGCTCGATCCGCACGTTGTGCGCCGACACGGCGCCCACCAACGACCGGCGGAGCGAGACGTCACCCGCCGCCTCCATCGTTCCGACCACCCGGCGCTCCTCCAGATGCTCCTCCACGTCGAACACCTCCCGCCCGACATCGTAAGTACGCTCGGTCCGTCGTGGCGAACCGGACGTTCCTCCTCATGGGCTCGGGCGAGTTCGAGCCGTGGTCGCACGAGGTCGAGCGGGCCGCGCTCGAGGGTCGGGAGCCGCTGGTGGCGATCCTCCCGACGGCGAGCGCGCCCGAAGGCGACCAGGTCTTCGATCGGTGGGGCCGGATGGGCCTCGAGCACTACGGCGAGGTGGGGATCCAGGCCCGGGTGGTGCCGCTGCGGACCCGGGAGGACGCGGAGCGGCCGGGCGTCGTCGCCGGCCTCGACGGGGCCGGGATGGTCTTCTGCTCCGGCGGGAACCCCCGGTACCTCGCCGACACGCTCCGCGCGACGCCGTTCTGGGAGGCCCTGCTCCGTGTGCTCGACGGGGGAGCGGTGTTCGCCGGGTGCAGCGCCGGCGCGATGGTCGCCAGCCGCCGCCCGGACGCGCGCCCACGCTTCGGGTCCGCGTGGACGTCGGGCCTCGGGCTGGTCCCGGACGGGTCCTTCGGCGCGCACTGGGACCGGATGCGGTTCCTGCCGGGCGCTCGCGGCTTCGTGATGTCCAAGGCCAAGGGCGGCTGGTTCGCGGGCATCGACGAGCGGACGGCGATCCTCGGCGACGGGACGGACTGGCGCGTGTTCGGCCTGAGTGGGGTCACGCTCCGGATGGATGGCGCGACGCGGTCGTTCCGGGCGGGGGATCGGTTCTCGACCGCGGGCCCGACGGCGCTCGGCTGACCTATCCTGTGAGGCCGTGAGCCCGACCGCGGATCCCGTCGCGCCGGAGCACCAGCCGACGTGCTTCCTCTGCGGCCGCCCCACCTACGACCCCGACAAGCGTGAGCGGCCGTGGGTGCGGGCGACGTCGGGGGGCAGGCAGGTGCTCGTGTGTCCCCGATGCCAGGAGGAGCGGCCTGACTGGGCCGTGCAGCTCGATCGGTGCGAGGCGTGCGGCGCGACCCGCCTGTCCGCGATGCTCGGTCAGGTCGTGTGCCGCGCCTGCGGCCACGTCCGGGGTGAGCCCGTCGAGCTCTCGTGGATTCCGGGCGCTTAGCTCAGCTGGAAGAGCGCTTCCCTTACAAGGAAGAGGCCGGGGGTTCGAGTCCCTCAGCGCCCACTACACGTGTCGTGCTCCGGGTGATGCTTGACGGAACGGCGTCACCTGAGGCTTGACGGAGTTCCGGCTGATCGTTGACACCGGCTCCGGGTGAACCTTGACGGTGGCTCCGGCTGA
>DATBMU010000159.1:0-7741 GCA_036554665.1 Actinomycetota bacterium
GGATGGTACCCCCCGGCTCGGGGCGGGCCGGGGCCGCGCCCGGGCCGTGAACGCGAACAGGGGCCCCCGATGGGAGCCCCCGTTCGTCCGTGCGATGGACCCTAGAAGTCCATGTCGCCGCCGCCCGGTATGGGCGGGGCCTTCTCCTTCTCCGGCTTCTCCGCCACGACGGCCTCCGTCGTGAGGAAGAGGGCCGCGATCGACGCGGCGTTCTGCAGCGCCGAGCGCGTGACCTTCGTGGGGTCGATGATGCCCGCCTTGAACATGTCCTCGTACTCCCCGGTGGCGGCGTTCAGCCCGACGCCGAGGTCGAGGTTGCGGACCTTCTCGATCACCACGCCGCCCTCGAGGCCGGCGTTCGCCGCGATCTGCTTGATCGGCTCCTCGAGCGCGCGACGCACGATCGCCGCGCCGGTGAGCTCGTCACCCTCGAGGTCGACCTTGTCGAGCACCGCCTGGGCGTTCAGCAGCGCGACGCCGCCGCCGGGAACGACGCCCTCCTCGACGGCCGCCTTCGTCGTCTGCACGGCGTCCTCGATGCGGTGCTTCTTCTCCTTGAGCTCCACTTCGGTGGCCGCGCCGACCTTGATCACCGCGACGCCGCCGGCCAGGCGCGCCAGGCGCTCCTGGAGCTTCTCGCGGTCGTAGTCGGAGTCGGTCTTCTCGATCTCCGCCTTGATCTGGTTGATCCGGCCCTTGATGTCCTCCTCCTTGCCGCCGCCCTCGACGATCGTCGTGTCGTCCTTCGTGACGACGATCTTGCGGGCGGTGCCGAGCAGGTCGAGGGTGGCGTTCTCGAGCTTCAGGCCGACCTCCTCGGAGACGACGGTGCCGCCGGTGAGGATCGCGATGTCCTGGAGCATCGCCTTGCGGCGATCGCCGAACCCGGGCGCCTTGACGCCGGTCGAGCGGAACGTGCCGCGCAGCTTGTTCACGACGAGCGTCGCGAGGGCCTCGCCTTCGACGTCCTCCGCGATCACGAGGAGCGGCTTGCCGCCCTGCATGACCTTCTCGAGCACGGGCAGCAGGTCCTTCACGGCCGAGATCTTGGAGTTCGCGATGAGGATGTACGGCTCCTCGAGGTCGGCCTCCATGCGCTCGGGGTCGGTCACGAAGTACGGCGAGATGTAGCCCTTGTCGAACCGCATGCCCTCGACGAGCTCGAGCTCCATGCCGAAGGTGTTCGACTCCTCGACCGTGATCACGCCGTCCTTGCCGACCTTGTCGACGGCCTCGGCGATCTGCTCGCCGATCTCGGGGTCGGCCGCGGAGATGGCGCCGACGTGGGCGATCTCCTCCTTCTGCTCGACCTCCTTGGACTGGTTCTTGATGCTCTCGACGGAGAGCTCGACGGCGCGCTCGATGCCGCGCTTGATCGCCATCGGGTTGGCCCCGGCGGCGACGTTGCGCAGCCCTTCCTTGACGATCGCCTGCGCGAGGACCGTGGCCGTCGTCGTGCCGTCACCGGCGACGTCGTCGGTCTTCTTGGCGACCTCCTTGACGAGCTCGGCGCCGACCTTCTCGAGCGGCTCCTCGAGCTCGATCTCCTTGGCGATCGAGACGCCGTCGTTGGTGATCGTGGGGGCGCCCCACTTCTTCTCCAGCACCACGTTGCGTCCCTTGGGCCCCAGCGTGATCTTCACGGCGTTCGCGAGCTGATCCATGCCGCGCTCGAGGGCCCGACGCGCCTCCTCGTCGTACGAGATGACCTTCGGTGCCATACCCTGCCCTCCTTCTGGGCTTCCAACCGGTCCGGACCTGCGACTCTCGGCTCCCGACTGCTAGCACTCTGAGCCGACGAGTGCTAACGCATCGTAGCGAGGAACCGCCGGGAGTGGCAAGGCGAGCCCGCCTCGGACCGCGCTCAGGCGTCGCCGGAGCAGTTGCCGGGCACCTCGGCCGCCACGAGGTGGTCGCCGGGGTCCGCGTCGACCGCGTCGACGGCCGGTCCGCCGTTCGCCACGTCGTTGCCGGCCACGCCGTCCTCGGTCGAGATGCAGAAGTCCAGGCCCCGGCCCCCCTGCACGATGTCGGAGCCCCGGTCGCCGTCCACGGCGTCGCGGCCGGGACCGCCCTCCACGTGGTCGACGCCGGCTCCCCCGGCCACCAGGTCCGCCCCCCGGCCGCCATCCACCTCGTCGTCACCGCCCCCGCCGTCGATCCGGTCGTTCCCGCGCCCGCCGAAGACCAGGTCGTCGCCTCCGAGCCCGAGGATCGCGTCGTCCCCGTTCGACGCGCAGATCACGTCGTCCCCGTCCGTGCCGCGCAGCACGTCGTCGCCGTTCGTGCCGACGACCGTGCAGACGAGATCGGACTGCGCGGCCGGGACGACGGCGGGCGTGGGCGAGGCCTCCACGCCCGGCTCGCCGGCCCCTCCCTCCGCGCTCCGATCGTCGCCGGACGAGGTGCAGGCGCCGACGGTCAGGACGACGGCGCCGAGGAGCGCGCCGAGCGCCGGGCGCACGTGGTGCCCGCGGTCCCTCCGCACCCTGGATGGATACCCGATGCGATCGGCCTCACTCGTCGCCGCTGCCGGAGCCCGTCTCGACCATCGTGTGGATCTGGTCGACGACCTCGGCGTTCGCGAGCGTCGTGACGTCGCCGAGCGGACGGCCCTGCGCCACGTCGCGGAGCAGCCGCCGCATGATCTTGCCGGAGCGCGTCTTCGGCAGGTCCGCGGTGAAGATGATGCCGTGCGGACGGGCGATCTTGCCGATCTTGTCGGAGACGTGTCCGCGCAGCTCCTTCGCGACGTCGTCCGTGCCCTCGTAGCCGGACTTCAGCGTCACGAACGCGACGATCGCCTCGCCGACGAGGTCGTCCGGTCGCGAGACCACGGCGGCCTCGGCCACCTTCGGGTTGTCGACGAGCGCGCTCTCGATCTCGTAGGTCGACAGCCGGTGGCCGGCGACGTTCATCACGTCGTCGATCCGCCCGAGGAGCCAGAAGTAGCCGTCCTCGTCGCGCTTGGCGCCGTCGCCGGCCACGTAGACCTCGGGGCCGTACTTCGAGAAGTACGTCTGGACGTACCGGTCGGGGTCGCCCCAGATCGTGCGGGCGATCGCCGGCCAGGGCCGCTTCAGCACGAGGTACCCACCGCCGCCGAGCGGCACCGAGGTCCCCTGGTCGTCGTAGACGTCGGCCACGACGCCGGGGAAGGGGAACGTGGCGGACCCGGGCTTGAGCGCGGTGATCCCCGGCAGCGGCGTGATCAGGATCGCCCCGGTCTCGGTCTGCCACCAGGTGTCGACGATCGGGCACCGCTCCCCGCCGATCACCTCCCAGTACCACACCCACGCCTCGGGGTTGATCGGCTCGCCCACCGAACCGAGCAGGCGCAGGGAGGACAGGTCGTGCTTGTCCGGGAACTCGGTCCCCCAGCGCATGAACGCCCGGATCGCGGTGGGCGCCGTGTACATGATCGTCGCCTTGTACTTCTCGACGATCTGCCAGAAGCGGTCCTTGTCCGGCCAGTCGGGCGCCCCCTCGTACATGATCCCGGTCGTGTGGTTCGACAGGGGCCCGTAGACGATGTACGAGTGCCCCGTCACCCAGCCGATGTCGGCAGCGCACCAGAACACGTCGTCCTCGTGGATGTCGAAGATCGTGGCGTGCGACGCGGACACCTGCGTGAGGTAACCCCCCGTCGTGTGGACGATGCCCTTCGGCTTGCCGGTCGTCCCGCTGGTGTAGAGGAGGTACAGGGGGTCCTCCGAACCCATGGGCTCGGGCTCGCACTCGGTGGGCTGCTCGGCGATCAGCTCGTGGTACCAGAGGTCTCGGCCTCCGGTGAAGGGATGCTCTCCCCCCGTCCGCCGGACCGTGACGACGTGCTCGATCGAGGGGCACTCGCGCAGCGCGTCGTCGGCGTTGGCCTTCATCGGGACGACCTGCCCGCGCCGGTACCCGCCATCCGACGTGACGAGGACCTTCGCCTGCGCGTCGTTGATGCGATCGCGCAGCGAATCGGCCGAGAAGCCGCCGAAGACCACGGAGTGCGGCGCCCCGATCCGGGCGCACGCGAGCATCGCGACCGGCAGCTCCGGGATCATCCCGAGGTAGATGGCCACCCGGTCCCCGCGCTCGACGCCGAGCGCCTTCAGCGCGTTCGCGAACCGGCAGACCTCCTCCAGCAGCTCCCGGTAGGTGATCGCGCGCTCCTCGCCGGGCTCGCCCTCCCAGTGGTACGCGACCTTGTCGCCGCCGCCGGCCTCGACGTGGCGATCCAGGCAGTTGACGGAGGCGTTCAGGGTGCCGCCGGCGAACCACGTCACCCAGGGCGGGGTCCACTCCATCACGGAGTCCCAGCGCCGGAACCAGGTCAGGCGCTCGGCCTGCTCGGCCCAGTAGGCCTCGTGATCCGCGTCCGCGCGCTCGTAGGCGCTGCGGTCGCGGACGACGGCCCCCGCCCGGAACGCCTCGCTGGGCTCGAAGACGCGATCCTCGGAGAGCAGCGCGGAGATGTTCTGCTGGTCATCGGACATGTCGGTCACAACCCCCTCGTGCGTGGGATCTCGCCCGGAATGGTAGCCCCCGGGGTCATCCCCCGGGGACCCGCCCTACCCGCCTCGGAGCGTCCGAACGGCCCTGGGGCCGCCGCACGCGGAGGGCGCGGGTGCTTGCATCCGTGCCTGGGACGGGCCAGCATCGTGCCTACGGGGCCGCCACGGGGCGGCCTCGAAGCCTGCTGGGGGAAGGGGGCCCGGAGTGGCCGACAAGTACGAGGCGTACTGCGTGAAGTGCCGCGCGAAGCGGGAGTTCGAGGGCACGGTCGTGGAGCTGAAGAACGGCCGCAAGGCCGCCCAGGGCATCTGCCCCGTGTGCGGCACGAAGGTGATGCGGATCCTCGGCAAGAGCGCCTAGGGAACCACCTCGCAGGCCGGCCGGGCCGAGGCCCGGCCCTCCCTGCTCAGCTCAGCCTGGACAGGAGCTGCTCCGAGGTGAACACCGCGGGCCCCGCGCTCCGCTCGTGCCGCTGCGCGAGGTCGGCGACGGTGGTCCGCTCGAACACCCCCTGGATCGCTCGAGCGACGTCCCCCCAGAAGCCCTGGAGCCCGCACCGCGAGTCCGCGAAGCACGTGTGATCCGTCGGCTCCAGGCAGAACATCGGGTAGAGCTGGCCCTCGATCGCGTCCGCGATCTCGGCGACCGTGATGTCGGCGGGGTCCTTCGCGAGCCGGCACCCGCCGCCGGCCCCGCGGAAGCTCTCGACGAGGCCGGCCTTGTGCAGCGCCCCGAGCTGCTGCTCGAGGAACCGCAGCGGGATCTGCTGCGCGGTCGCGATCTCGCGGGCCGGCACGAGGGTCCCGGCGTCCCGCCGGAGCGCGAGCTCGATCGTCGCGCGGATCGCGTACTCGAGCTTCTGCGAGATCTTCAGCACGTCGGCGCCTCGCGGGCAGGGTAGGCACGGGTCCGGGGGGTGTCAACGGATGCCCGGCCCGACGCCGCGGGGCCGGTCGGGCACGACGAGCGGCCGCACGTGTGGGCCGCGGCTAGACTCGGCGACGTGCTCCGCGTCGGTCCCGTCCCGCCACGGCGCCGCTCGGGGCTCTCGTGACCCCCTCCGAGCGGCCCCTGATCGTCGCGTCGAACCGCGGGCCGGTCACGTTCGAGCGGAGGGGGGACGGGGAGCTCGAGCCGCGCCGCGGCGCGGGCGGCCTCGTGACCGCCCTGCTCGGCGCCCTGCAGGACGCGGGGGGCCTGTGGGTCGCGGCCGCGATGTCGGAGGGCGATCGCCAAGCGGTCGCCGCCTCCGACGACGGTCGGATCGACATGCACGCGTTCGGTTCCGACTATCGGGTCCGGTACCTCGACGTTCCGCCGGACGTGTACGAGGGGTCGTACAACCGCATCTCCAACGGCGTGTTGTGGTTCGCGCACCACTACCTCTGGGACACGGTCCGCTCCCCCGCCTTCGGCGAGGACGTCCACCGGGCCTGGGCGCAGTACGTCGAGGTGAACCGGCGGTTCGCGCAGGCCCTGGCGGAGGAGGGCGAGCGCGCCGACGCGGAGCCCGACTACCTGGTGCAGGACTACCACCTCGCGCTCGTCCCCCGGTTCCTCCGCGAGCTGCGGCCGGACGCGGCGATCGCGCATTTCTCGCACACGTCGATCGCGGGCCCCACCTACTTCCGGATGCTCCCCACCGAGATCCACGACCAGCTGCTCCACGGGATGCTCGGGGCGGACGTCCTCGGCTTCCACTCGCGGAGCTGGGCGGAGAACTTCATGCTCTCCGCGCGGCAGGTGCCGGGCGTGCGCGTGGACCTCGCCCGGTCGCGGATCTTCGAGGAGGGACGTCACGTCGCGATCCGGATCCACCCGATCTCCGTCGACGCGAAGGCCATGCGGGAGACGGCGTCGACGGCCGAGATCCGGGACCTGCGCCGCGACCTCGCGCGCTGGCGCGGGGACGCGCGGCTGATCGTGCGCGTCGACCGCCTCGAGCTCACGAAGAACATCATCCGCGGGTTCCAGGCGTACGAGATGCTCCTGCGGCGCGAGCCGTCCTGGCGCGGACGCGTCCGGTTCCTCGCCCTCCTCTCCCCCTCGCGCGGTGAGGTCCCCGAGTACCGCGAGTACGGCGAGGCGGCGCTCGCGGAGGCCGAACGGATCAACCGGGAGCTGTCCGAGGGGGACTGGAGCCCGATCGAGATCCGCCTGCGCGACGACTTCCCGGGCACGCTCGCCGCGTACTCGATGTACGACGTGCTGTTCGTGAACCCCGTGATCGACGGGATGAACCTCGTCGCGATGGAGGGCCCCGTCATCAACCGCCGCCAGGGCGTCCTCGTCCTGTCCCGCAACGCCGGCGCGTTCGGCCGGCTCGGGCGGTACGCGGTCCCCGTCAACCCGTTCGACCTCGACGAGATGAGCCACGCGCTGCAGGAGGCGCTCGAGATGCCGCTCGACGAGCGGACGCGGCGCGCCCGCGGGCTCTCCCGGCTCGTGCTGGCGAACCCCCCGTCGCGCTGGGTCGGTGAGCAGCTCGAGGACCTCGAACGGGCACGCGCGCGCCGGCGCGCGCCGCGTGGCGTCCGGGCTCAGGCGAGCTGACGCAGGAGCTCGACCAGGCCGGCCGGCTCTTCGACCACCAGGTTGGCCGCGTGGACAAGCGCCGGCGGCGTCTCTACGCCCCGGACCGCGACCTTCACGGTCACCAGGCCTCCCGACCGGAGCCGATCGAGCGCGGCGAAGGCGTCGAGGTCCGCGTGGTCGTCGCCGGCGTACACCACGGCCTGGAGCGCGTGCTCGCCGGCGAGACGCTCGATCGCGCCACCCTTCATCGGGCGGCCGGGCGGCACGAGCTCCACGACCATCTTGCCCTCGATCAGCTCGAGCCCGCTCCCGGCCGCGACGGGGCGCAGGGCCGCCAGGAGCGCCGATCGGGCCGCCGCCGGGTCCGGCGCCTGCCGGTAGTGCACCGCGATCGAGACCCCCTTGTCCTCGACCCAGGCCCGCGGGATCGCGGTCGCCGCGGCCTCGACGCTCCGGACCACCCCGGTCACGGGCTCCGGCGCGTTCCCCTCGAGCCCGTAGAGCCCGTACGAGCGCAGGCCCGGGACGTCGAGGACCGCCACGATCTCGTCTGACCGGCGGCCGGTGAGGATCCCGACGAGCGCGTAGCGCTCGACCAGCGCCACGAGGACCTCGCGCGCACCGTCGCCCGGCGGGGCGAGCTCGGGGCGCGCCACGATATCGGCGAGCGACCCGTCGAAGTCGAGGAGGACGCCGGCCGCCT
>DATBMU010000018.1:0-12732 GCA_036554665.1 Actinomycetota bacterium
AGCGGATCACGCCGTACCTGTGGTTCGACCACCAGGCCGAGGAGGCCGCGGAGTTCTACGTCTCGGTGTTCTCCAAGCGGAGCGACGCCGACCCCGACGCCTCGAAGATCCTCGAAGTCGCCCGCTACGGCGACGCGGGACCGGGGCCGGCCGGAACCGCGATGACGGTCTCGTTCCGGCTCGACGGCCTCGACTTCGTCGCGCTGAACGGCGGGCCGGAGTTCAACTTCACCGAGGCCGTGTCGTTCCTGGTGGACTGCCGGGACCAGGACGACGTCGACCTCCTCTGGGACGCCCTGACCGAGGGAGGCGAGGAGAGCCAGTGCGGCTGGCTCAAGGACCGCTACGGCGTGTCGTGGCAGATCATCCCCGGCCGGCTGATGGAGCTGCTCGGCGACCCCGATCCGGGACGCGCGCAGCGCGCGATGCAGGCGATGCTGCAGATGCGCCGGATCGACATCGCCGAGCTGGAGCGCGCCGCGGACGCCGCCTAGGGCGCGCGGGGCCGGGATCGTGCCGGCGCCCGAACCGATCGAGGACCTGCTGCGCGAGCTCGCGCCGCAGGTCCTCGGCGCGCTGATCCGGCGGCGGGGCGGCTTCGACGCGTGCGAGGACGCCGTCCAGGAGGCGCTCCTCGCCGCGGCCCGGCGGTGGCCGACCGAGGGCGTGCCCGAGCACCCACGCTCGTGGCTCGTGACGGTCGCCGACCGCCGGCTCGTCGACGAGATCAGGAGCGAGAGCGCCCGTCGTCGTCGCGAGGAGACGACGGCCGCGCTCGAGATCCGCGATCGTGCGGAGCCTCCAGCCGCGGACGACACGCTCACGCTCCTGTTCCTCTGTTGCCATCCCGCGCTCTCGGCGCCCTCGCAGGTGGCGCTCACGCTCCGTGCGGTCGGCGGGCTATCGACGGCGGAGATCGCGGCCGCCTTCCTCGTCCCCGAGCCCACGATGGCCCAGCGGATCAGCCGCGCGAAGCAGACGATCGCGCGCGCCGGCGCGCGCTTCGACCCACCACCGGAGGTCGAGCGGGCCGAGCGCCTCCGCGCCGCCCTGCAGGTGCTCTACCTGGTGTTCAACGAGGGCTACACGACGAGCTCGGGCCCGGTGCTGCAGCGACCCGACCTCACCGCAGAGGCGATCCGCCTCACGCGGATGTTGCACGGGCTCGTTCCGGGCGAGGCCGAGGTCGCCGGCCTGCTCGCGCTGATGCTGCTGACCGACGCCCGACGGACGGCGCGGACCGACGCGGACGGATCCCTCGTCCCGCTCGCCGAGCAGCGCCGGGACCGATGGGACCGCGACCGGATCCGGGAGGGCGTGGCGCTCCTGGATCGCACGCTCGGCACGGGGCTCGTCGGCCCGTATCAGCTGCAGGCCGCGATCGCCGCGGTGCACGACGAGGCGCCGAGCGCCGAGGAGACCGACTGGTCGCAGATCCTCGCCCTGTACGAGGTGCTCGAGCGGGTGTCGCCGAGCCCGGTCGTGACGCTGAACCGCGCGGTCGCGGTCGCGATGGTCGACGGGCCGCGCGCGGGGCTCGCCCTGCTCGGGACGCTCGACGCCGACGAGCGTCTCGCCCACACCCACCGGCTCGAGGCCGTCCGCGCCCACCTGCTCGAGCTCGCCGGGGACATCGATGCCGCCCGCGACGCCTACCGGCGCGCCGCGCGGATGACCGCCAGCCTGCCGGAGCAGCGGTACCTCGCGCTCCGGGCCGCACGGCTCGGTTGAGGCTCGACGGGTCCCGCGGGCTCGCGTACGGTGCCCTCGACCGAGGGAGGTGGGGGACGTGACCTTCGAGCTGCTGGGTGACCTCGACTGGCTCGCGGTGCTCGTCGCGGCGTTGGCCTACTTCGCGATCGGCGCGGTCTGGTACGCGCCGCCGGTGTTCGGCAAGGCGTGGATGGCCGCCGGCGGGATGCAGCCGCCCGAGCAGGGACGGGGGCCGGGGCCGGCGATCTACGCGGTGCCGCTCGTCGGCAGCGTGCTCTCGGCGATCGCGCTCGCGATGATCGCGCTCGCGAGCGGAACCGACGACCTCGGCGAGGGGGTCGTGCTCGGCCTGGTCGTCGGGATCGGGTTCGCGATCTCGATCGCGCTCGTCACCGCGACGTTCGAGTCGGCCAAGCCGAAGCCGTTCGTGTGGGGAGCGGTGAACGGCGGCTACCACCTCGTCGGGAACCTCGTGGCCGCCGTGATCGTCGCGGCGATGCAGTGAGCCCTGCCCGACGTTCCCGGGCCGTTCGGCACCCTCGCCGCCCGTAACCGCCGCCAGGATGACGGCGTTCTCTGGGGTGAGGAGGTCGCGATGTTGAAGCTCGCAGCACGTCTCTCGATCGCCCTGGGGCTCCTGGTGCCGACGGTCTCCTGGGCCTACGCGGACGAACCGTCGGCCACACGGACGAGCGCACGCGGCGGGCCCGCGTGGGAGAAGATCGCGAAGGCCCCGATCGCCGGACGCATCAGCGCCGGCGTGGTGTGGAACGGGGAGGAGATGATCGTCTGGGGCGGCGTGACGAGGAGTCGGACGATCGAGGCCGTGTCGGACGGCGCGGCCTTCGACCCCGCGACCGGGAGGTGGCGGGAGATCTCCTCCTCGCCGCACGGGGTGCTCGGCGGCGGCGGAGACGCCGCGGCGTGGACCGGCCGACGCGCGGTCTTCTGGGCCGGGAACTCACCGGACGGCCCGGCCAGGGGCGCCGTGTACAACCCCGCGACGGACCACTGGCGCAAGCTCCCGCGCGGGCCGCTCGGACCGCGCGAGGGCTACGTGTCGGTGTGGACCGGTGACGAGCTCCTGATCATGGGCGGGACGAGCGGCGACACCTTCTCCTCGCACATCGGCGCGGCGGTCGACCCGGCCGAAAGCACGTGGCGGCGCCTGCGCGGGATCGACGACCTGAACGCCCTGATCCCGAGCGGCGCGGTCTGGGACGGGAGCCGCGTGTTCCTCGCGGGCACCCAGTACCTGTGTCCGAACCCCGACTCAACCTGTCAGGACACCCGCCCGATCTTCGTCGCGTACGACCCCGCGTCGGACGAGCTCGAGGAGATCGACCTCGCGGGCGCGCCGGCGGAGGCTATCGCGCCCGTCGCGTGGACCGGGGCCGAGGTGCTCGCGGTGGGCCAGGACGCGACCGACGTCGTGCTGTTCGACCCCGTGACCGGGACCTGGCGGGAGGCGGCCGCCTCCGCCTGCCCGGCCGACACGAGTGCCTTCCGGCAGCACGCGTGGATCGGCGACCGCTACGTCGCGACGTGCGGGCGGGACGCGCTCCAGGTCTACGACCTGGCAAGCGACGCGTGGGAGGTCGTGGAGGCCGGGAAGTCGCCGTTCAACACGCGGGCGGATAGCGCGATCGTCTGGACCGGCACCGAGCTCGTGGTCTGGAGCGGCCTGAAGCGGTCGGACAGCTCGACACCGAACACCGGGATGGCCATCGTCCTTCCCTGAGGCCGGCGAACCGAAGCAGCGTCGCGGGGGCGCTACGACGTCCAGGCCCGCGCGGTCTGGAGCACGACCTCCCGCCCGCCGAGCATCCCCGTGATCGACGTGACGTCGCCGCTGCGATCCGTGTCGAACGCGATCCGCAGCCTGCCGGAGGCGCCGGGCGCCTCCACCCGGAGACGACCGTTCGCGAACGCCGCTCGGCGCCGCCACACGACCGTCCCCGACACCTCCACGTCGGAGACGAACCGCGCGGCGTCGAACGTGATCACCAGCGGACGCTCCCATCGGTAGAACGGGCCCCGGATCTCGTACGAGCCGCCCCGGAGCCCCACACCGGTGCCGCCGTACAGCTCGTTCCACCAGCGGTTGAACGCGTCGGCGACGGTCTGGACCGCGGCCCACGCGACGCGTCGGTCCAGCGGCGTCGACGCGTCCCCCGACCCGGCCGGGCGGGCCGGCGGCGCGTCGTCGACGGTGAGCGGGAACACCTCCACGACGTTGATCTCGGGCGTCCGGGACGCGCAGGACGTGTCGCCCGCGTCGTGCGTGCGGACGAAGCGACGGACGATCCGAGACGCGCACCGTTCGTAGTCGTACAGCGCCGCGACGTGGATCTCGTTGGCGACCGGGACGAACGTCGAGTTCGGCCACGCCGCCGCCGCGTCCCGCGAGTTCGCGAGCGGCGTGGTGACGTCGAACTCCCCGTCGAGCACGAGGACCGGCACGTCGGAGTGCGGCCCGATCGTCGGCGTCGGCGAGTCCCCCGGCTCGAGCGCCGGCCAGCCGAGGCACCCGTGGACGAGCTGATCCTCGTAGAGCGAGCGCAGCCAGATGTCGTTCGGGAACGGCGCGAACGCGTCGGGCGCGAGCGCATCGATCGCGTCGTCGAGCTGCTGGGTGCGCTCGGGCACGGAGGCGGCCCGGTCCCAGATCGTCGGGTAATCGTGACACGCGATCGCGGCGTACGCGCCCTCCGAGTAGAAGCGCGGGTTCCCGCCGCCACCCCACGCGAGCGGATCCTCGGCTGCGAGGCGCAGCAGCGGCTCCGGGTCTCCGGCGTCGAACGCCTCGAGCGCCGCGGGGAAGTCACGGTAGATCGTGAACACGTACGTCGCGTCGTACAGGAGCTGGGCCAGACCCGCGCCCGTGAGCCGCACCGGGTAGCGAGCCCCCGACGAGTCGACGCCCGTCGCCACGAGCGGGTCGCGCTCGAGCCGCCGGGCGGCGCGCGTGATGTCGCCGACGATCCCGCGGCAGGTGCCCGCGCGACGACAGAGCGTGGCCCAGGACCGGCGCAGCGCCGCGGCGGCGTCGCGAGCGAAGGGGTCGAACGAATCGTCGTAGGCCGCGTCCAGCACGACCGAGTCCACGAGCTGGGGATGGCGGATCGCGAAGACCTGCGCGATGTACGTGCCGTACGAGTCGCCGTACGCCACCACCCTCGGGACCTCGAGCGCGCCGAGGATCGCCGCGAGGTCGTCGGCGGCGGCGGCGGTGCCGTACGCGTTCGCGGCCTCCCCGAGCTGCTCCGCGCAGGCGGTCACGGCGTCCGTGTAGTCGCCGATCCCGCCCTGCAGGTCCGGGCAGTCGATCGTGCCGGAGCGACCGGTCCCGCGCTGGTCCATGAGGATCAGGTCGCGATCGCCGAGCAGCGGCTCGAACAGGAACCGGTACGCGCGGTTCGACCCGATCGAGCCGTAGCCGGGTCCGCCCTCGAACGCCACGATCGGGATTCCGGCCGGCGCGCTCGGATCCGAGCGCGTGAACACGCGGAACCGCACCCGGATCGGCTCGCCCTCGTCGGGTCGGTCCCAGAACGGCGGCACCCAGATCGCGCCGCACCGATCTTCGGGAGCGTTGGGGCACGGCTCGATCCGCACCTCCCCGACGCCCGGCGCCGCGGCACCGCGCGACGCCGCCGGCGGGGCCCCCGACCAGATCACCGCGACGGAGATCGCGGCCGCGAGGGTGCGGCGTGCGATCACGGGGCCGCGAACGTCAGAGCGATCACCTGGTCTCCGAGCCTACCCCGCGCGTGCGCCCTCGCGAGCGGTTCGAGATCGTTCCAGCGGAGCCGGAGCCGACCCTCGGGGAGGCCGGCGCCCTCGAGCGTCACGTCGGCTCGGATCGCGCCGGTACGACGGTCCCACGTCGCGGTGCCGCTCACGGCGACGTCGTGGACCCACCGCGTCGCGTCGAACCTGAACGACACGAGCCCGTAGCCGCTCGTGTCGAAGGTGCCGCCGCGCAGCCCCACGCCCTCGAACCCTCCCATCACCCACCAGCGCGCGATGGCGTCGGCGACCGTGGCCGCGGCGATCGTCGCCGCCCGGCGCGCGGTCGAGCCCTCCACCTGTGCGGCCCGCTCGGCGAAGGCGTCGACCGCGCGGATCTCCGCGTACCCGTCCGCGCACGTCGTGTCCCCCGCCTCGAGCGTCCGCACGAACCGCAGGACGATCCGGGACGCGCACCGGTGCCGGTCGCCGAGCGCCGTGACGTGCGTGAGGTTCGCGACCTGGACGTACGTGGCGTTCGGGAACCGCTCCGCGACCTGCCGCGCCCCCTCCGGCGACGTGACGGAGTCGAGGTCGCCGACCAGCACGAGCGTGGGGACCTCCGGGTAGGTGTGCGGGTCGGGCAGCGGAGGGAGCGGACGATCGGGGACCGGCCACTCGAGGCAGGAGTCGAGGTCCTCGACCGGCGAGGTGATCCACTCCTGCACGGTGAAGGGGGCGAATGCGTCGGGGTCGTCGCGCTCGAGCCGTTCGATCGCCGCCTCGTACTGGGCGGGACGGTCCTTCGGGGGCGCCATCATGTCGTAGAGCTGCGGGTAGTCGTTGCAGGACACCGCGTTCGCGAGCCCCTGAGAGTAGTACCGGGGGGCGCCGCCCCCGCCGAGGTACAGGTTCTCGCGGGCGAGCCGCAGCAGGGGGAGCGGATCGGGGTGAGGGCCGAGCGCCGCCCGCACCGCGGCGTCGAGCTCCCGGTACACCGTCGACGAGTAGCCGGCGGCCGTGACCACCGCGATCAGCACGCCGGGGTCGACCGTCACGCGGCGGAGCTTGCCGTCTGCGTTCGGCGCGACGCCGGTGATGGGGTCCTCGGCCAGCAGGCGGTCGAGCCGCTCGAGCCGGCGGACCGGGTCGCCGCCGACGGCGTCGCAGCCGGGGTCGCGCTCGCAGACGTACCGGAGCGCGTCCGCCGCCGCCCTCGCCGCGTCGCTCCACCACGGGTCCGCGCCCTCGACCGGATACGCGGCGTCCAGGACGAGCGCGCGGAGGCGGTCGGGATGGCGGACGGCGAACGTCTGCGAGAAGAACGTGCCGTACGAGTCCCCGTACAGGTCGATCGTGTCGATCCCGAGCGCGTCCAGGACGTCCGCGAGATCGTCCGCCGCGTTCGCGGTCCCGTAGAGGTCCGAGGCGCTCCCGAGCTGCCGGCCACACCGGCCGACGGCGTCGACCCACCGGTCGTAGTCGGGCAGCCGGAGATCCTGGAGCGGGCGGCAGTCGATCGGCTCCGAGGTGCCCGTCCCCCGGAGGTCGACGAGCAGGAGATCGTGCCGGTCCATCATCGGGCGGAACAGCCCCAGGTAGTACCCGCGGGACGCCGTGGTCGCGTACCCGGGACCGCCCTCGATCGCGACGATCGGCTCCCGGGCGGGCCGGTCCCCGTCCGTGTGGGGGTACCGCTCGTAGCCGATGCCGATCGTGCCGGCGTCGGGGTCCGCGCGGTCGAGCGGCACCTCGACCGTCCCACAGAGCGCCCGCCCGCCTCCGCCGCACGGATGCTCCACGGGGCTCGCCGCTCGGCTCTCGGGGGCGACCGGCGGAGCGAGCGCGACGACGCCGAGCACGGCGGTCACGAGCGCGATCGTCCCGGGGCGCGCGTTCCCCATCGGCCTGCTTCGCACGGGGGGCATGGTCGCACGTGCCCGTTCGGCCTGTTGTCGGAGATTCCGTATCTCCGTAGTATCGGAGCGTGGACCGCGACGAGCTGGCGCGAGCGATCGAGGATCTCGCGGACCGCGTCGCGCGCCTCGAAGGGTCGGTCTCGGCCGCGCCCCCTCGCGACGGGCAGATCGTCCGGGCCCTGCTCGACGCGATCGAGGGCGACTCGGAGCGGTCGACGGGGAGCGCGGCCGTCGTGTACGCCGGAGCCGGCCCCTGGCAGGACGAGGTGGTGGCCTGGCAGATGGGCCGAACGTGGGACGAGGCCCGCGCAGCCCCCTTGGAGCCCGTCGCCCGGGTCCTGTCCGCGCTGGCGAGCGCGACGCGCCTGCGGATCGTGGGTGAGCTGCTCGCCGGGCCCGTATCCACCGGCGAGCTCGCCGAGCGGCTCGACCTCCCCTCGTCCGGCCAGCTCTTCCACCACCTGAAGGAGCTGCTCGCCGCCGGCGTGATCCATCAACCGATCCGAGGCCGCTACGCGATCCGCCGGCAGCACGTCGTCCCGGTGCTCGCGGTGCTCTCGGCGACCACCGACCTGTCCGGCCCCGACGCGGGCGACGAACCGGCATGACGAGCGCCGCCGACGGCCCGTTCCGGTCGCTCCTCGAGACCTTCCGTCGCGATCACGACACCCCCGCGCTGGGGGGCGCGGTCCTCACCGCGGACGGTCGTCTCGACGTCGACGTGGTCGGCACGAGGAAGCGGGGAGGCGACGACCCGGCGAGGCTCGAGGACGCCTGGCACATCGGCTCGTGCGGGAAGTCGATCACCGCGGCCCTGTACGCACGGCTCGTGGAGGCGGGCGATGCGGCGTGGGCCGCGCCGCTATCCGATCTCTTCCCCGACCTCGCGAGCCGGATCGATCCCGGATGGGGCGGCATCACGATCGACGACGTGCTGGTCCATCGGTCCGGGCTGCCCGCGAACCTCGGGCGCTCGCGGATGCGGTCCGGGTTCGCCGACGAGCGTCCGCTCCCGGACCAGCGCTCGGAGGCGGTGGCGGAAGCGCTCGCGCGCCCGCCGCGCCGCCCGGGCCGGTTCCGGTACTCCAACCTGGGCTACGTCCTGGCCGGCGCCGCGATCGACCGGATCGCCGGTGTCCCGTTCGAGACGGCCCTGTCCCGGCACGTCCTCGCGCCGCTCGGGATGGGGTCGGCGGGGTTCGGCCCGCCACGCGGGCTCTGGGGTCACGGTGGGCGGATCCTGGCGCTCGGCCCGCTCGGGATGGTCGACCTCGGAGGAGGATCCCCGGCCGACCCCGAGCGCCCGGAGTCCGACAACCCGGCTGTCATGAACCCCGCCGGTCGGCTCCACGTCACGCTCGAGGACTGGGCGAGGTTCCAACGCGTGTTCCTCACCGGGGGCGGCGGCTTCCTCCAGGCCGCCGCGGTGGAGCGGCTCCTCACGCCGCCGGCCGGGCCCGGACGGGGGCAGGCCATGGGCTGGGCCGCGGCCCTCGGGCTCGACGACGTCTCCCTCGGACAGCAGGGCTCGAACACGTACTGGGTCGCGACGGCGTTGATCGACGGCTCGCGTTCGCGGACCGCGATGGTCGTCTGCAACCGGGGCCGCGCGCGCCTCCTCAAACGGACGCCCCGGCTCGCCGCCGAGCTCCTCACCTCCGGCGTTCGCCGGCGACCGTCGTAGGGTGGTCGGGTACCCACGACGAGGAGCGGTCTGGATGGCGGAGGCGACGACACGGACCCGACGGGCCGGCCGGGGAGCGCCCGAGGACCTGGAGGCCACGCTCGAGCGGTATCGGGCCGAGCTGACCGCGTACGCGTACCGGATGCTGGGATCGGCGTTCGAGGCCGAGGACGCCGTCCAGGAGACGTTCATCCGGGCCTGGCGAGCCCACGACCGCTTCGAGGGTCGCTCGTCGCTCCGCTCGTGGCTGTACACGATCGCGACGAACGTCTGCCTGGACCTGCTGAACGGCAGGGAGCGCCGGGCTCGCCCGATGGACCTGAACGCGGCGGGCACCGCCGACGACCCGCTCGGCGTACCGCTCGTGGAGTCGGCGTGGGTGACGCCGATCCCCGACGTTCGGGTGCGGCCCGAGGACGCGGATCCCGCCGACGTGGCCGAGGCGCGCGAGAGCATCCGACTCGCGTTCGTGGCCGCGTTGCAGCACCTGCCGCCGCGGCAGCGCGCGGTCCTGATCCTGCGCGAGGTCCTGCGATGGGCCGCCTCCGAGGTGGCGGAGCTGCTCGACACGTCCGTCGCCTCCGTGAACAGCGCGCTGCAGCGCGCCCGCGCGACGCTCGGGTCGGCCGGCCTCGCCACGGAGGCGGTGGAGCCGATGGACGAGGAGCGGCGGGCGCTCCTGTCCCGCTACGTCGACGCGTTCGAGCGGTACGACATGGACTCGCTGACGTCGCTCCTACACGAGGACGCAACGTGGTCGATGCCGCCGTACGAGCTGTGGCTGCGGACGCACGACGACGTCCGCCGGTGGTGCCTCGGCCCCGGCATCGGATGCCGGGGCTCGCGCCTGGTCCCGACCGCGGCGAACGGCTCGCCGGCGTTCGGTCAGTACAAGCCGGCCTCCGACGGCGGGCTCGAACCGTGGTCGCTCCAGGTGCTGGAGTTCGAGGGCGATCGGATCGCCGGGATCAGCTTCTTCCTCGATACGGAGCGGCTGTTCCCGTTGTTCGGCCTGCCTCCCCGGCTGGAGGACTGAGCGTCACGGAGCGGCGACGGCGACCGCTCGGCGTGGGCCGAACGGGCGATGCGCCGGCCCGACGCGTCCTGCTACGGTGCAGGTTCAGGACGCTCGTCCGAGGGCTCGAGCGGCCTCAGACCTCCCGGCCCCGGCCCTCGCGTTCGGTCGTTCCTGCCTGGTGCCCTCGCGGAGGAGGTTCGGCATGGGGTCCGGAACGACCGTCTCCCCGGACGACGACCGGCTCACGATCGACGACGAGCTCGAGGAGTACTTCTGCCCGGTGTGCGGTGAGGAGCTCGCCCGCTCCAACTTCCTGACGCCGGAGCGCGACTACTACTGCCCCTACTGCGCAACCCGGCAGACGCCGGCCGTGCGCTGATCCTCCGGCTCCCACCGGCCTCCCGGTCCCGGCACGGAGCCTCGTCAGGCCGGTGTGTCGTGGCCGACCGAACGCCAGGACCACCACGGCGGCGGGTTGCCATCGTCGTCGCCCGACTCGACGATGAGCTGGTTGCAGAGATCGATGCACTCGTCGCAGATGCGGGCGTCGTTCAGCTGACTCGCGATGACCGTGTGGACGTCGGATGAGGCCTTGCCGCAGAAGGAGCAGCGGAGCCGATCGTCCGCCATCTCACCTCACGCCGGCGCGGGTGGGAGCGGAGCGGCCACCGGCGCGGTCGTTTCCGGCGCCCGCCGCATCGCCACCCACAGGACCCCCAGCCCGAAGATCGTGACGAGGAGCCACGCGATGCTCCCGACGATCGGGATGAGCCCGACGAGACGGACGAGCACCCACCCCGCGAGGAACGCGACGAACCGCCCCGAGGGCGGCTTCACGAGCGCCCTCCCGATCGCGTGCGCGCCGACGACGTAGCCGACCGTGTACAGCAGCGCGAGCGCGAGCAGCAGGAAGATCCCGAGCGGGATCGCGACGACCACGACGAGGAAGAGCACGGCCGCGAGCGGCAGCAGGAAGAAGGCGGCCGCCCCCATGCCGATCGCCGCCCCCATGCGTTCACGGACGGCGCGGATGCCCGCCGCATCCAGGGACGGCGCGAGCCACAGCAGCAGGAAGCCGAGCAGGAGCGTCGAGAACGTGTAGCCGACCCACCAGACGAACCTGGCCAGGAACCGCATCTGCCACCGCAGGCGGGACTCGATGCCGAGCGTGTCGCCGCGGACCGTGGCCCCGTCCTCGATCTGCGGCGTCTGCCGGGTCACGAGGTCCCCGCCGATCACCGCCCCCGACCGCACGAGCACGTCGCCGTTGAAGACCACGACGTCGCCCTCCACGGTCCCGGAGATCTCGGTCCGGCCGTTGAACACCACGAGCGTCTCGGTCACGGTGCCGGCGATCGTCGCGGGCCCGTTGAAGATGACCGCGATGCCGGTCGTGGTCCCCTCGGGCACGCTGAGCCGTCCGGTCAGCACCACCTGGTCGTCGCTGCCGAGGTCCTCGTCATCCACCTGGGCCGACGCCGCGGAGGCGAGGACCGCGCCGAGGACCAGGACCGACGCCGACGCGATGAACACCAGCCGGACGAGCTTGCTCACGGACATCACGTTCCCCCCCGAGATCGTGGTCCAACCCTAGTCGCTGAGGTGTTCGTGGGGCGAACCGGGGCCAGCGTCCGGCGGCGTCGCTCAGGCGCGGACGTCGGGACGATCCGGAAGCGCCTCGGGGAAGAGCCCGCCGACCGCACGCGGGATGCGGTCGATGAAGGCCGAGACGGTCTCGAGGACGCCGTCCAGCTCCCAAGGCTGCACCTGGTCGCGGTACCCGAGGATCCACGTCCCCCGGATCTCGAAGCCCCAGCCGTCCCCGAGCTCGAGCAGCCACGCCATCATCCGGGCGTCGACGAGCGCGTTCGCGAACCTCGGATCCTCGCTCCGGACGTCGAACGCCCGGTTGAAGTCCTCCGACTCGAGCTCGACACCGGGGAGGCCGATGTGGCCGGCGAGCCTCGTGAGGGCGCTCTCGGGGCGGATCACGAGCGTCGGCCACCCGCCGGGGAGCGCGGCGAGCGCGCACGAGAGGCGGCGCTCGTGGTGCTCGGAGACGGTGTAGGCGTAGTCGAACAGCCGGCACGGGAGGTCGTTCCCCGTCCCCCACAGGACGTGGTCGAGCGCGGCGTCCGACGAGCGCGTCCCGCGGACCAGCTCGAACGGCTCGGCCAGGATCGCGAACGGGTCCGTCGCCGAGAACCGGAGCCCCAGCCGCTTCGCCTCGGCCCGCAGCGCGTCGCGGCGCGGCCGCCGGCGGAGCGCCCCCAGGACGAGGAAGACGCCGACGATCAGCCCGATCGCCAGGACCTCGCGCGCGGCCCGCCGGCCCTCGATCAGGAGCAGGAGCGGGACGAGGACGAGGAACATCCCGACGAGCACCCGGACGGCCGTGCGTCGCGTCATGAGGTTCCCTCGGCGCCCGGCCGAGCGGGGTTGAGGTCGACGGGCGGCCGGCGGGCGCGCGGTAGGCTGCCGCACCTCTTCCCTCGACGCCGGAGGCAGGCACCGTGAGCTCCGATATCTCGTTGCGCGACGTCGAACCGGGCGACCTGCCGATCTTCTTCGAGCACCAGCGGGACCCCGAAGCGACCCGGATGGCGAGGTTCCCTGCACGCGACCGGGACGCGTTCGACGCGCACTGGGAGCGCTCGCTCGCCGAG
>DATBMU010000028.1:0-4959 GCA_036554665.1 Actinomycetota bacterium
ACGGCGAAGATCGGGGTCATGAGGTCCGTCGGGATCCCGAGCATGTGGTACACGCTCGCGGCGTAGAAGTCGACGTTGGGGTTCAGGCCCTTCGCCTCGAACACGGCTCGTTCGATCGCCTCGGAGGTCTCGTACCAGCGCAGGTCCCCGTGGCGCGCCCCCGTCTCGCGAGACAGGAGCTTGAGGATCCGGGCTCGGGGGTCCATCGTCCGGTAGACGGCGTGCCCGAACCCCATGATCTTCTCCTTCCGGGCCAGGCGGTCCAGCACGTAGGCCTCCGCCCGCTCCGGCGCGCCGATCTCCTCCAGCATCTTCATCGCCTCTTCGTTCGCGCCGCCGTGCAGCGGCCCCTTCAGGGCCGCGATCGCGCCGGTGACGGCCGAGTGCATGTCGGCGAGGGTGGAGGCGATGATCCGCGCCGTGAACGTGGAGGCGTTCATCGTGTGATCCGCGTACAGGACGAACGTCGTGTCGAGGACGTCCGCATCCTCGGGCGACGGCTCGACGCCCGTCAGCATGTAGAGGAAGTTCGCGGCGTGCGGGAGCTTGGGGTTGGGGGGAACGACCTCCTGGCCGGTCCGCAGCCGGTGGTACATCGCGAGGAAGGTCGGCGTCCGCGAGATCAGCCGGATCGCCTTGCGCTCGTTGGCCTCGGGCGTGTTGTCCCACCCGTCGGGGTCGTACGCCGATGCCGCCGAGACGCTCGTCCGCAGCATCGACATCGGCGACGTCTGCTGGGCGAGGGTCGGCATGAGGTCGCTGAGGAACTGCGACGGGTCGCGCTGCTCGACCATGAACTCGGTGAGCTCGTCCAGCTCCGCCTGCGACGGCAGCCGGAGCCGTTGCAGCAGGTGGACCACCTCCTCGTAGGAGCAGTGCTCGGCGAGCTCTTCGATCGGGTACCCGACGTACCACAGCCGCCCGTGGACGCCGTCGATGTCGGAAACGCGCGTCTGCGCCGCGACGATGTCCCGCATCCCCTTCTCGACCACCGCTGCTCCTCGGTCCCTCGCTGGGTCGGCTCCACCCGGGTCCGGTTCACGCCGTCGTGGGCTCTATCCTTGCGGGACCGAGCCTACCGCGGACCGGCGACGACGGCGGCGGTCGGCGCCGCTCGATCGCGGGAGGCATCGCCTGGGAGCGCATCGCGTCACGTTGATCCCCGGTGACGGCGCCGGTCCCGAGCTGGTGGAGGCCGCACGGCGAGCGATCGAGGGTACGGGCGTCGCGATCGAGTGGGACATCCAGGAGGCCGGGGCGGAGGTGGCCGCGCGCGAGGGCACGCCGTTGCCCGAGCGCGTCCTCGCCTCGATCCGCGGAACCGGGGTGGCACTGAAGGGGCCGCTCGCCACGCCGGTCGAGGCGGGCTACCGCAGCGTGAACGTCGCGCTCCGCGTCGCGCTCGACCTCTTCGCGTGCGTGCGGCCATGCCGCTCGTACCCGGGCGTGCGCTCCCGCTACGAGGGCATCGACCTCGTGGTGATCCGCGAGAACACCGAGGGCGCTTACACGGGGGTGGAGTTCGAGCGGGGCGAGCCAACGACCGCCGAGATGATCGCGTTCATCGAGCGGACGTCCGGCCGTCGGGTCCGCGAGGACTCCGGCCTCAGCATCAAGGCGATCAGCGAGGGCGCGAGCGAGCGCATCGTGCGGTTCGCGTTCGACCACGTGCGCGCGTCCGGCCGGCGGAAGGTCACGGCCGGGCACAAGGCGAACATCATGAAGTTCTCCGACGGGCTCTTCCTCGAGACCGCGCGGCGTGTGGCGGCGGAGAACCCGGACGTCCCGTTCGACGATCGCATCATCGACAACCTCGCGATGCAGCTCGTGCAGCGGCCCGACGACTACGACGTGCTCGTCCTGCCCAACCTGTACGGGGACATCGTGTCCGACCTGGCCGCCGGGCTCGTCGGTGGGCTGGGGGTGGCGCCGGGCGCGAACCTCGGACCGTCCTGCGCGGTGTTCGAGGCCACGCACGGGAGCGCGGCGCGGTACCGCGGCACGGACCGCGCCAACCCGATGGCGCTGATGCTCTCGGGCGCGATGCTCCTCCGCCACGTCGGCGAGGTGGGGGCGGGCGACCGGCTCGAGGCCGCGGTGGCGGGCGTGATCGCCGAGGGTCGTACGGTGACGTTCGACCTGAAGCCGTCGCGGGACGACCCGACGGCCGCCGGCACCTCGGAGGTCGCCGACGCGGTGATCGAGCGGCTCGCCGCCTGAGACCGGCCGGCCGGTCGAGCCCGGCTAGGATGTGGCCGCCGACCCACCGAGGAGGGCTCCCGGATGCGCGTGACGGTCGTCGGAAGCGGGTTCGTCGGGCAGAGCACGGCGATGCGGTTGGTGCAGGGCGCTATCGGCGACGTGATCCTGATCGACATCATCGAGGGGCTGCCGCAGGCGCTCGCGCTCGACATCCGCCAGTCGGCCCCGATCGTCGGGTTCGAGCCGACGATCGTCGGGACGAACGACTACGACGACACGGCCGGCTCCGACGTCGTGGTGATCACGGCCGGGTTCCCGCGGCAACCGGGGATGAGCCGGATGGACCTGCTCGGGAAGAACGCCGGTATCGTCCGCGGCGTGGTCGAACAGGTCGTCCCGGGCTCCCCGGACGCGATCATCGTGATGGTCACGAACCCGCTCGACGAGATGACCTACCTCGCGGCCGACGCCTCGGGCTTCCCGAAGGAGCGCGTGATGGGCATGGCCGGCGTGCTGGACTCGGGCCGGCTCCGCTCGTTCATCGCGCAGGAGCTCGGCGTTTCGCCGCTCGTGGTCGAGGCGATGACCCTCGGATCGCACGGCGAGTCGATGGTGCCGCTTCCGAGGCAGGCCAAGGTCGACGGCCGGCCGCTCACGGACCTGGTCGACGAGGAGA
The DNA here is from genome assembly GCA_036554665.1 of Actinomycetota bacterium. Lineage (GTDB taxonomy): Bacteria > Actinomycetota > UBA4738 > UBA4738 > HRBIN12 > CALGFI01. Next base: position 2,879 of record DATBMU010000028.1, read on the forward strand.
CGCTCGAGCGGCTGTACGCGCGCACGCGCGACGCCGGCGCCGAGATCGTGGCGCTCCTGAAGAAGGGGAGCGCGTACTACGCGCCCTCGGCCTCCGTCGCGAAGATGATCGACGCGATGGCGCGCGGCTCGGACGAGCCGTTGCCGGTCTGCGCGTGGTGCACGGGGCAGTACGGTATCGACGGGGTCTACGTCGGGGTGCCGGCGCTCCTGTCGAGCGCCGGCGTCCGGGAGATCGTCGAGCTGGATCTGAACGAGGGCGAGCTCCGGGCGCTGCGGACCGCCGCCGACGGGATCCGCGAGAAGTGCGCGGATCTCGCCGGGCTCTAGGCCACGCCGGGCTCTAGGCCACGCCTGGCGGGCCCTGGGAGCCGGTCGGCATCGCCGCGGAACCGGACGCTTCCCTCCCCACCCAGCGCAGGCTCAACGTTCCACCGACGATCAGCAGCAGCCCGCCGACCGCCGTCACCCACACACCCGGGCCGACGTCCACGCGGAGCGCCAGCTCGAACTGCTCGCGGAACGTGTCGCGGACGACGTCCTCGGGCAGCCCCGACTCCGCGGCGAGCCACTCGACGTAGCGATCCTCGCCGGACCGGCCCCCGAAGCGGTCCTCGGGGCGGAGACCGGCGAGCACCGACAGCAGCGTGCTCACGATCCCGATCGCGAGGATCAGGAGCGCGAGCGCCCGGCGGGTGGATCGCGACGTGGCCAGGCGCATCGCGAGGATCGACACGAGCGCGACCGCCGCGCCGAGGAGGATCGCCTTGCCCTCCCAGACGTCGGTGCCGCGGACCGAGACGTCCGCAGCGCCGAGCTCGTCGGCCGGGAAGCCGATCGCGACCCATTCCCGCGTCGCGCCGATCCCGGCGAGGACCGACCCCACCGCCACGCACACGAACCCGCCGACGCGGAGCGCGGACGGGCGGGCGGTCGAGAGCGCCTCGCGCGACATCCCGGCATCCTCTCACCGGCGCGGGACGGTCGGAAGCCTCGGCGGGGGGCGAACGGCCGGGCCGTCGTCGCGGAGGCGGCGATAGCATGGCCGGGCCATGGCGGGTGTGCGCGACGTCGACTCGGCGGAGATCACCCGGGCGGTTCGGGAGCTCTGCATCGACGTCAACTACGTCGTCGGCGACGACCTGCGGGCGGCCGTCGAGCGGGCGCGGGAGCACGAGGGCTCGCCGGTCGCCCGGCAGATCCTCGACCTGCTGATCCGCAACCAGGACCTCGCGGCGCAGGGCGAGTACCCGTACTGCCAGGACACGGGCTACGCGGTGGTCTTCGTCGATCTCGGCCAGGACGTGCACGTGACCGGCGCGGACCTCGCAGAGGCGATCGACGAGGGCGTCCGGCAGGGGTACCGCGAGGGGTACCTGCGCGGCTCGATCGTCCGCGACCCCGTGTTCGAGCGCGCCAACACCGGCGACAACACCCCGGCGTTCGTCCACACGCGGATCGTCCCCGGCGACCAGGTGCGGATCCAGGTCGACGCGAAGGGCGGGGGATCGGAGAACAAGAGCCGGCACGCGATGCTCAAGCCCTCCGACGGCCTGGCCGGCGTCGTGGACTTCGTCCTCGGCGCGGTCTCCGACGCCGGCCCCGACGCCTGCCCGCCCGGGATCATCGGCGTCGGGATCGGCGGCAACTTCGAGTGGTCGGCGATCCTGGCCAAGCGCGCGCTGCTGCGGAAGGTGGGCCAGCCGCACCCCGATCCGCGCGTCGCCGAGCTCGAGGCCGACCTGTTCGAGAAGTGCAACGCGCTCGGGATCGGCCCGCAGTCGATGGGAGGGACGCAGACGGTGCTCGCCGTCCACGTCGAGACGATGCCGACCCACATCGCGTCGCTCCCGGTCGCCGTCAACATCGAGTGCCACGCGCACCGCACGGGCGTGCGGGTGATCTGAGATGGCCCTCGAGCTCCTCGACGACGGCCGCAAGCGGATCCGCGCGCCGCTGTCGGACGCGGACGTCCGCGAGCTCCACGCGGGCGACGTCGTGCTCGTCTCCGGCGTCGTGTACGCGGCCCGCGACGCGGCCCACAAACGGATGATCGAGCTGCTGGACGCGGGCGAGCCGTTG
>DATBMU010000092.1:0-12791 GCA_036554665.1 Actinomycetota bacterium
AGTAGAGCTTCAGTTCACCGTCCCCCGTGTTCACGACGTTGTGCCAGACGCCGGCGGGGATCACGATGGCCCAGTCGTCCTCGACCTCGTGCGTCTCGTCGACCCGGTCCTCGTTCGTGCCGAACTCCACGCGGCCGCGGCCCTGCTCGATCCGGATGAACTGGTCGAGGTGCGGGTGCGACTCGCGGCCGATGTCCTCGCCGGGACCGAGGCGCATCACCGTGAGCTGCGCGTGCTCTCCCGTGAACAGCACGGTGCGGAACGTGGCGTTGTCGAGCGTGGCCCGCTCGATGTCGCCGACCCAGCCGATCATCGGTCGCTCCTTCCGATCGTGGTGCGTGTCACCGGCAAGCCTACGCGCCGCGACCTCCGGCGGGCTCCGCGCCACCGGCGCCCCCGGGGACCGTCGCGGTCGTGCCTGACGAGGTCCGTTCGCCGTACCCACGTTCCCGCAGGTGCAGGACGACGAGCGATCGCCGCCGGGCGACACTGTCGGCCGGGTTCGACAAGGGGGCGGCCTTCGGGCCGCCCCACCCGTGTCCGGCGCGGGCTAGATTCCCCAGGTGGCGCGGATCCGGGTGACGCTCGTTCCCCATACCCACTGGGACCGCGAGTGGTACGAGCCGTTCGACGTCTTCCGCGAGCGGCTGATCGCGATGATGGACACGCTCCTGGACCTGGGGGCGAGCGGGTTCCCGCACTTCCACCTGGACGGGCAGACGGCGATGGTGGACGACTACCTCGACGCGCGCCCCGAGCGGGAGCCCGACCTCCGGCGGCTCGCCGCCGACGGCAGGCTCTCGCTCGGTCCCTGGGTCACGCAGGTCGACGAGTTCCTCACGTCGGGGGAGACGCACATCCGCAACCTCGAGATGGGCCTCGCCCGCGCGCGGGAGCTCGCGGTGGCCACCGAGATCGGGTACCTCCCGGATCAGTTCGGCCACGTCGGGCAGATGCCGCAGATCCTCCGGGAAGCCGGGATCGAGCGTGCGGTCGTCTGGCGCGGCGTGCCGCGGAGCATCGACCGGACCGCGTTCCGATGGGAGGCGCCCGACGGCAGCCCCGTCGTCGCGGAGTACCTGGCGTTCGGGTACTTCCTGGGCCACGACATCGGCCGCTTCGAGGATCCGGCGGCCCTCGCGAACGCGATCCGGTCCAAGCTCGAGGAGGTCCGGCCGTTCCTCGCCGCCGATCGGGCGCTGATCATGGTCGGCGCAGATCACGCGGGCCCCGACGCCGCGCTGCCGGACCGCCTGGCGGCCGCCGAGCCGCTCCTGCCGGATGCCTCCGTCGGCATCGCGTCGCTCCAAGAGCACGTGGACGCGCCCGACCCACCGGCCCTCCCGGTCTGGCGCGGCGAGCTCCGGTCCTCGGCTCGCGCGCACCTGCTCCCGAACGTGTACTCCGCGCGGGCGAGCCAGAAGCGCGAGCGGGGTCGGGCCGAGACCCTGATCGAACGGTACGCGGAGCCGCTGGCGGCGCTCGTCCCGGGCTTCGCGTGGCCCGCCGACCGGCTGGAGCGCGCGTGGACCCTCCTCCTGTGGAACGGCGCGCACGACTCGGTCTGCGGCTGCTCGCACGACCGGGTCGCCGCGGACGTCGACGAGCGGAACGCGGAGGTGCGCGACCTCGGCGAGGCCGTCGTCGCCGAGGCGCTCGCGTCGCTCGCGACGAACGTGGAGACCGCCGGGGTGCTGCGGTTCAACCCGTCGCCGTTCGAGCGGGAGGGCGTGCCCGGCCTCGGGTGGCGCGTCGAGCCGTCGCTCCCGCCGACCCGCGAGGAGCCGGTCCGGCCGACGGTCGCGGAGGGATGGGTCGAGGCGGACGGGATCGCGTTCCGGCTGCTCGACGAGCCGGACGTCGGCGACCTCTACAACTTCTGCCCGGCCGATCCGGCCCAGGCTCCATCGCCTCCGCGGCGGCTCGAGGCGGACGGCGCATGGGTGCTCGCGGCCTGGGACGGGCTCGAGCTCGCCCTGCGGATGTCGCGCCGCGCGGGGGAGCCCTTCGTGCGCCTGGAGGGCGAGGTCCGCAACGAGCGCCCCGACCACCGGCTCCGGCTGCACATCCGGCTCGCGGACGAGGCGTCGGGGTCGCTCGCGGGGTCACCCTTCGAGCTCGTCGAGCGTGGGCTCGTGTCGGAGGGCGGCGACCTCGAGGCGCCCTCGCCGACGTGGCCGGCCCGTCACCTGGTGCTCGCCGGCGGCGTGGCGGCGTTCCACGAGGGCGTCTTCGAGTACGAGGTGTCGCCGAACGAGCTCGCGATCACCCTGCTGCGCTGCGTGGGCACGATCAGCCGGCCGTCGCTGTCGACGCGGCCGTGGCCCGCCGGCCCCGACGTCGCCACCCCCCAGGCGCAGATGCTCGGCGCGGCGTCGTTCGCGGTCGCGCTCCGACCGGCGGCGACCGCCGACGGTCTCCTCCGGGACCGGGAGCGGTTCGCGCTCCCGCTGCGCACGGTGCCGGCCCCGGGCGGCGGGACGTTGCCGGGCACCGGCACCCTGCTCGAGGTCTCGGGCGACGCCGAGCTCTCGAGCGTCCGGAGGGTGCAGGGGCGGGTCGAGGTTCGGCTGTGGAACCCGTGGAAGGACCACCCGGCGCGGGGGAGCATCGGCGGCCGGAAGGTCGAGCTCGCGCCGGCCAGGATCGAGACGCTGCGGCTCGAGGACGGCTGAGGCCGCCGCGGGCGGAGGGAGGTCGACATGGCGGTGTTCGCCGGCGGGAAGATCGAGGCGTTCGTCGGACCGACCGAGCTCGGGGCGAGCGACGACCTCGAGCAGGTGATCGTCGACTTCATCGGCGACGCCACGCAGACGCTGGACGTTGCCGTGCAGGAGCTCGACTCGTTGCCGATCGCGCAGGCCCTGCTCGACGCGCGCTGGCGCGGGGTCCGGATCCGCGTCGTCCTCGAGCAGGACTACCTGCAGGACGAGTCGCTCCCGCCGGTCGCTCCCGAGCCGGGGGAGAGCCCGGAGCTGGCGCGATGGCGGGCGCAGTGGCAGCAGGATCCGCCGCGGGACCTCGACGCCAACCGGGAGATCCTCTCGGCGCTCCTACGCTCGGACATCGACGTGCGCGCCGACTACAACGGCGCGATCTTCCATCAGAAGTTCGTGATCCGCGACTACCAGGGCACCACCCTGCCGACCTCGGCGCTGCTGTCGGGCTCGGCGAACTTCACGCACACCGACGGCCACACGAACCTCAACCACGTGGTGGTCTTCAAGGACTGGCGCATCTGCGCCCAGTACCGGGCCGAGTTCGAGCAGATCCGCGAGGGACGGTTCGGTCGCGGCGAGCACGGGGACGTGCCGCGGGCCTACAGCCTGAACGGCGTTCCGGTGAAGATCCTGTTCGCTCCGGATCACACGCCCGAGCTCGAGATCATGAAGCAGCTGCTGAAGGGCACGCAGCGGGTCGACTTCGCGATCTTCACGTTCTCGGGCTCCTCGGGGATCGACGACGCGATGATCATGCTGCGGCGGGCCGGCCTGGCCGTCCGGGGCGCGCTCGACCCGATGCAGGCGGGTCAGGCGTGGGCGGCGGGCCGGTGGCTGCACGACGAGGGCGTCGAGCTGTTCGTCCCGCGGCCGGCTCCGGGGTTCCGCAAGCTCCATCACAAGTTGATGGTGATCGACGACGCCGTCGTGGTAGCCGGGAGCTTCAACTACACGGGCCCGGCGAACGACTTCAACGACGAGAACCTGTTCGTGCTCGGCAGTCCCTACCCGGACCTGCCGGCCGACGAGGGGGGTCCCGTCGACCCTGCCGCCTGCGCCGCGATCACCGCGTTCTTCCGCGACGAGGTCGACCGCATCGTGCAGGGGAGCGATCCGTTCGTGCCGTGAGCGCGGCGGTGCGTGGAGCGTCCGACCGAACGGTCAGTGGAGCTCGGCGAGGTCCTTCTGGGTCACCTCGCCGGGGAGCTTGCCGAGGATGATCATGGCCAGGACCTCGTCCGTGGTCACGTCGTCCTTGTTCACGGTGCCGACGAGCCGCCCCTGGAGCATCACGCTGATGCGGTCGGACAGGTCGAACACGTCGTGGATGTCGTGGCTGATCAGGAAGATCCCCAGCCCCTCCTCCTTGAGCTGGCGGATCAGCCCGCGCACCTGGTTCGTCTCGGCCGGCCCGAGCGCGGCGGTCGGCTCGTCCATGATCAGGATGCGCGCGTTGAAGTGCACGGCCCGGGCGATCGCGACCGACTGCCGCTGTCCTCCCGACAACGACTGGACCGGCGTCACGAAGTTCTTGAACTTCGGGTTCAGCCGGTTCATCAGCTTCCGCGTCGCGTCCTCCATGGCGCTGTAGTCGAGGTTGCCGAACCGGGTGGTGATCTCGCGGCCCAGGAAAACGTTCCCGGGCGCATCGATGTTGTCCGCGAGCGCGAGGGTCTGGTAGATCGTCTCGATCCCGAGGGTCTTGGCGTCCCGCGGGTCGTTGATCGTCACGGACTCGCCGTCGATGAGGATGTCTCCTGAGTCCGCTCTGTGCGCGCCCGAGAGCGTCCTGATCAGCGTGGTCTTCCCGGCGCCGTTGCCGCCGACCAGACCCACGACCTCGCCCGGCTGCAGGTCGACCGTGACGCCGTCCACGGCGTGCACGCCGCCGAACGCGACGCGGATGTCGCGCAGCTCGACGAGCGGCGGCTTCGCGACGTCGGTCACGCCGCCGCCCTGCGTCGCACGATCGTGTCCAACGTGACCGCGAGAACCAGGACGATGCCGACGACGACGTCCTGAAGCGGCGCCTCCACGCCCATCAGCACCATGCCGGAGACCAGGGATTGCATGACGAGCGCTCCGAGCACCGCCCCGGCGATCGTGCCGATGCCGCCCGTGAACGACGTGCCGCCGATCACGGCCGCCGCGATGACGCTGAGCTCCATGGTCGTCCCGAGGCTACTCACGGCCGCGTTGAGGCGGGCGATCTGCACCGCCGCCGCCAGGCCGACCAGGAGTCCCATGAGCGCGAAGGTCTTCACGATCGTCCGCTTCGTCTTGATGCCGGCGAGCTCGGCGGCCTCGGGGTTGCCGCCGATGCCGTAGACGTAGCGTCCGAACCGGCGGCGCGTGGCGATGAACGTCATCACGACGGCGACGCTGAGTGCGACCAGCACTGGGATCGCGAGGCCCTGCGAGACGTTCGTGCCGGGCGGCAGCCCCCGCGCCTCCACGATGCCGGCGGGCAGGTAGTAGCGGTTGAGGAACCAGATCGCCGCAAGGACGGCGCCACACCCGACCACGCCGACCGCGATCTCGGCCCACACGGGCCGCAAGGCGAACCCGAAACGGGCCCGCTGCCGGCGCTTCATCAGCTGCAACAGCACGATGCCGACGCAGGCTGCGATCCCGACTACCCAGCTCCAGGTCCCGCCGATCGAGCCCTCGGAACCGCCTCCGAGCAGCCGGAAGTTCGAGTCCATCGGCGCGATCGTCTGCCCGCTCGCCACGCGCCACGCGATCCCTCGCCACACGAGGAGCCCGCCCAGCGTCACGATGAAGGATGGCACGCCGACGAAGGCGACGATCGCGCCCTGGAACGCGCCGATGGCCGCTCCGAGCACGAGGCCGACCGCCAGCGCAATGACCCACGTGGCGGGGTGATCGAAGCGGTTCAGGACGTCCGGGAGGAAGTCGTGCTGGATGGCGCCCATGGTCATCCCGACGACCGCCATCACGGCCCCGACCGACAGATCGATGTTCCGCGTCACGATGATCAGGACCATGCCGGTCGCCATGATCGCGACGACCGAGGTCTGCACGGAGAGGTTCCACAGGTTCCTCGGGGTGAGGAACGTGTTCCCCGGCGTGATGATGTGGAAGACGATCCAGATGATCGCGAGCGCGATCAGCATCCCGGCGAGCCGGGCGTCGATCTCCGCCGATCGAAGCGTGGCTCGCCAAGAAGCAGGTTCGGGCGCCTCCGGCGCCTCCACCGGCCCCGGCGCCTCCTCTGCCCGCCCCGCCGCGGAGACCTCGGTCTCAGTCACCGTGTGTGCATCCTATGCCGACCTGGTGCAAGCCGGGCCCCACCCGAGGGGTGGGGCCCGGCTGCCGGATCCACGAGCCGTTCGTGCCCGATCGAGCGCCTACGGGCAGACCGCCACGCTGCCGGACTCGACGCCCTGGCACAGCGCTGCCTCGTCGATCCAGCCCGCATCGAGCACGACGTCCAGGTTGTCCTGGGTGACCGCGATCGGCGTCAGGAGGATCGACGTCATCTGGTTGCCGCCCGGCGAGTCGAAGATGAGCGTCTCGGGGATCTCCTCGAGCGGCGTGCCCTGCGCGAGCAGGACGGCGGCCTCACCGGCCGCGGTGCCGAGCTCGCGGGCGTCCTTCCACACCGAGACCGTCTGCGTGCCGAGCGCCACACGGTTCAGCGCCGCCTGGTCGCCGTCCTGACCGGAGACGGCCACCTGACCGGCGAGGCCCTGAGCCTCGAGCGCCGCGACGACGCCGCCGGCCATCCCGTCGTTGGACGCGACGACCGCGTCGACCTCGTTGTTGTTCTCGGTCAGGAACTGCTCCATGTTGGTCTGCGCGACGGCGGGGTCCCAGTTGTCCGTGTAGGACTCGCCGACGTTCACGACGTCACCGGCGTCGATCGCCTCCTGGAGGACCTCCAGCTGGCCCGAGTGCACGAAGTCCGCGTTCGCGTCCGCCGAGTTCCCCTTGATGAAGACGTAGTTGCCCGAGGGCACCTGCTCGAACACGGCGGCCGCCTGCAGGCGTCCGACCTCGACGTTGTCGAACGTGATGTACAGGGCGCCCGGGTCCTCGATCAGGCGGTCGTACGCGACGACCGGGATGCCCTGCTCCAGCGCGCTCGCCACGGCGGGCAGGATGGCCTCGCCGTCCTGCGCGAGGATGATGAGCGCGTCGGCGCCCTGCGAGATCAGGTTCTCGACGTCCGCCAGCTGCTGCTCGGCCGACGACCCGGCGTCCGTCGAGATGTACTCCGCGCCGCCCGCGTCGAGCGCCGCCTGGATCGCGGGCTCGTCCCACAGCGCCCAGCGCTCTTCGTTGTAGTTGTTCCAGGAGACGCCGACGGTGATGTCGCCCTCGGCGGTCGTCCCGGTCGTGCCTCCTCCGCCATCTCCGTCGCCGTCGTCGTCGCCACACGCGGCGAAGACAAGCACGGACAGGGCGAGGAGCGCCCACAGCTTGCGTCGTGCCACTAGCTCCCCCCTTCCGGATGGCGGACCCTCGGTCGCACCACCGCTGTTCCCCTCTCGTGGATCGAGGTGCCGTCGGCACGTCGATCCGCCCAACGATTCCAAAGACGTATACGCGTCCCGACGATCGGTCGGATCGGAGACCGGCCGGAGCATCTCATACCCGCTGTTCCAACGCAAAGTCGTGAGGTCCAACAAATCCGGGACCACGCTCGTCCTGGCGCGGAGCGTGCCACGTGCGGCCGTCTTGCGTGCGTCGGGCCCGGTCGCTAGCCTACGGCCGGAGGGCAGGAGCCTCGCTCGGGTCACGAGGGTCCGACCGAGGATCGCGATCCCGGGTGGCGGCAACGGTGGATTCATCGGAGACCCCAACAAAAGCCCCGGCCGACGCCGGTCCGGCGGCCGGCGCCCCCACGCGCGGATCGCGGCAGGGGGTCGCCACCGATGAGGTGCGCCGTCACAACCTCGGCGCGGTCCTCGAGCGGCTCCATCTTTCCGGACCGCTCTCCCGCTCCGACCTGACCCGGTTCACCGGCCTCAACCGCTCGACGATCGCGGACCTACTCGGGGAGCTCACCGGCCTCGGGCTCGTCGCCGAGCGGCCCGGGGCGACCGGCGCCGGGCCGGGGCGTCCCTCGCCCGTGGTCCACCTGCGGCCCGAACGCGCAACGGTGCTCGCGATCGAGCTCGCCGTGGACTCCGTCGCGGTCGCGACCGTCGGCCTGGGGGCTCACGTGTACAACCAGGTCCGGGTGGCGAGGCCCCGTGGGCGGTTCTCCCCCGAGGAGACCGTCCACGACGTGGCCAAGCTGGCCGGACCCCAGATCGACTCGCTCCCGGGCGAGCACGTGCTCGTCGGCGTCGGCGTCGCGGTCGCCGGCATCACGCGACGTTCGGACGGCTTCGTGCACCTCGCGCCGAACCTCGGATGGCACGACGTCCCGATCGCCGAGATGCTCGCCGCCGAGCTCGATCTCGGCGCGCCGGTCGCAGCGGCGAACGAGGCGGACCTCGGGGCGCTCGCCGAGCACCGCCGCGGGGTGCACGCGGGCACCTCGAACCTCGTCTACGTCTCCGGGGAGGTCGGGATCGGGGCGGGCGTGATCGTGGACGGCAAGCCGTTGCTCGGATCGGCGGGGTACGCCGGGGAGGCCGGCCACACCCTGGTCGATCCGGACGGCCGGCCGTGCGGGTGCGGCGCGATCGGATGCTGGGAGACCGAGGCGGGCGAGGCCGCGCTGCTGCGTCGCGCCGGCGTGGGCGAGGGCACCGCGCGGCTCGACGAGGTCGTCGAACGCGCCGCGGCCGGCGACGCGACCACGCTCCGAGCGATCGAGGAGGTCGGCCGGTGGCTCGGCCTCGGCATCGGCAACCTCATCAACCTCTTCAACCCCGACCTCGTGGTCCTCGGCGGGCTGTATCAGCGGCTGTTCACGCTCCTCGAGCCGTCGGTCCTGGAGGGCGCGCGGATGCGAGCGCTCGAGGCGCCGGCGGCGATGGCGTCGATCGCGCGCAGCGGCCTCGGGTCCGACGCGCCGCTCATCGGGGCCGCGGAGCTCGTCATGTCGCGCGTGATCGCCGACCCGGCGCGCGTCGACGGTCGGCGCGTGAAGGGCCGCGTGGGAACCGTCGGGGGGCGACGGCGGTGACGACCGTCCACGATCGGGAGGCGCCCACGCTCGATCGGTCGGGACGGGGACGCGCGCCGGTCGGATGGCTCGTCGCGGGGGTGGCGGCCGGATCGCTCGTCGCGCTCGGTCTGGTGCTCGGGATGAACGAGGTCCTGGACGCCGACCCCGCGACGGCCATGCCCGCACCCCGGTTCGTCGAGGAGGCCCAGGCGGCCGGCGTGCAGCACGCCTACGACGGCGAGTTCACCTACTTCGTGGGGGGCGGGGTGGCCGCCTTCGACTGCGACGACGACGGGATGTCCGATCTGTACTTCGCCGGCGGCTCGAACCCCGCGGGGCTGTACCGCAACGAGAGCTCCATCGGCGGCGAGCTCCGCTTCGCTCACGTCGCCGACCCCGTGACCGATCTGACGGACGTGGTCGGCGCCTACCCGATCGACGTCGACGGGGACGGTCGCCTCGATCTCGCGGTGCTGCGCCTCGGGGAGAACGTGCTGCTCCGGGGCCTCGGCGACTGCCGGTTCGAGCGCGGCAACGAGGCCTGGGGATTCGATGGCGGCGACGCCTGGACCGCGGGGTTCAGCGCGAAGTGGGAGGGCTCCGCGGCCCTGCCGACGCTGGCGTTCGGGAACTACCTCGATCTGGCGGCGAGCCCCGATCGGACGACGTGCGCCGACAACGCGCTCGTCCGTCCCGAGGCGGACGGGGAGCGCTACGCGCCGCCGACGACCCTGGCTCCCGGGTGGTGCACCTTGTCGATCCTGTTCAGCGACTGGGACCGATCGGGCCGCGGCGACCTGAGGATGACCAACGACCGCCACTACTACGTCGACGGGCAGGAGCAGCTGTGGCGCGTCGCCGACGGCGAGCCCCCGCGCCAATACACGCAGGAGGACGGGTGGCAGCAGCTCGTGATCTGGGGGATGGGCATCGCCTCCTTCGACCTGACGGGCGACGGCTTCCCCGAGGTGTTCCTCACGAGCCAGGCCGACAACAAGCTCCAGACCCTGGCCGAGGGACCTGGGCAGCCGAACTACCGGGACATCGCGTTCGAGATGGGCGTCACCGCCGCCCGCCCCTACGCGGGGGGCGACCCCCTTCCGTCCACGGCCTGGCATCCCGAGTTCCAGGACGTGAACAACGACGGCTACATCGACCTGTTCGTCTCGAAGGGGAACGTCGAGGCGATGGCCGAGTACGCGGCGAGGGACCCGAGCAACCTGCTGCTCGGCCAGCCCGACGGGACGTTCGTCGAGCGCGGCCGGGAGGCCGGCATCCTGAGCTACGTCCGGGGGCGCGGCGCGGCGCTCGTTGACCTCAACCTCGACGGCATGCTCGACCTCGTCCAGGTGAATCGGCGCGAGAACGTGAGCCTGTGGCGGAACGTGGGCTGGGGGCAGGCCTCGCGACCGGCGCCGATGGGGAACTGGATCGCGGTCCGGCTCCTGCAGCCGGGCCCCAACCGCGATGCGATCGGGTCGTGGATCGAGGTCAGGATCGGCGATCGGACGGTCGAGCGAGAGGTCACGATCGGCGGCGGCCACGCCGGCGGACAGCTCGGATGGATCCACGTCGGGCTCGGCGATGCCGACGCCGTCGAGCTCCGGGTGCGGTGGCCCGACGGCGCCGCCGGCCCGTGGCTGGACCTCGAGGCCAACGGGTTCGCCACGATCGAACGCGGCGCGACGCAACCCCAGCCATGGGCGCCCGAGGGTTGAGGGAGGACGGTCATGGCCACCGCGCGGCTCGCCGAGATCCCGCTCCCGGACTTCGGTGTGCCGGAGGAGGCCCCCGAGATCCCCGCCGCGACCTACCGCGCCCGCCTGGACCGGCTCCGGGAGCGGATGGACGAGCACGGCTACGACCGGCTGGTCGTGTACGCGGACCGGGAGCACAGCGCGAACCTCGCGTACCTCACCGGGTTCGACCCGCGGTTCGAGGAAGCGGTGCTGGTGGTCGGCCCGTCGGAGGATCCCGCGATCCTGGTCGGGAACGAGTGCTTCGGGATGGCGGGAGCGGCACCGCTGCCGATGCGACGCCACCTCTTCCAGGACCTCAGCCTCTCGGGACAGCCGCGCGATCGCTCACGGCCGCTCGCCGAGATCCTGTCCGACGAGGGCGTCGGCAGGACGAGCCGGGTCGGGGTCGTCGCCTGGAAGGTCTACGGGGACCGGTCCACGATCGAGGCTCCCGCGTTCCTCGTCGACGAGCTGCGACGGATGACGCCCGCCGGGGTGGTCGAGAACGCCGGCGACCTGCTGATCGGCGCCGCGGACGGCCTGCGGGCGATCAACGAGGTCGAGCAGCTGGCGGCGTTCGAGCACGCCGCCTGCTGGACCTCGAAAGGCGTCCGCGAGCTGCTGTTCGGGCTCCGGCCGGGGATGCGCGAGCGCGACGCCGTCGAGCTGCTCGGGTGGAACGGGACGCCGCTGTCCTGCCACCTGATGCTGACGAGCGGGCCCCGCGCATCGCTCGGGCTGCTCAGCCCGGGCGATCGGCGGATCGAGCGCGGCGACCGCTTCACCGTGGCGTTCGGCATCTGGGGTGCGCTCAACTGCCGGGCGGGGTTCGTCGTCGAGGACGCCGAGGAGCTGCCGCCGGACATCCGCGACTACGTGGAACGGCTCGTCGGACCGTACTTCGAGGCCATCGCCGAGTGGTACGGCGCGCTGCGCGTCGGCCAGACCGGCGGCGCGCTGCACGAGATCGTCGACCGGCGGCTGGGGGACCCGTTCTTCGGGATCTTCCTGAACCCCGGGCACCAGATCCATCTCGACGAGTGGGTGAACTCCCCGGTGGCGCCGGGCTCGACCGTCGAGCTGCGCTCGGGCATGGCCATGCAGGTGGACGTCATCCCGGCGACGGGCACCGAGTACTTCACGACGAACATCGAGGACGGCATCGCGCTGGCCGACGAGTCGCTGCGGAAGGACCTCGCGGCGGCGTACCCGGCTGCGTGGGAGCGGATCCGCGCCCGGCGGGACTTCATGGACGGCGCCCTCGGGATCGAGCTGCACCCCGACGTGCTGCCGTTCTCCAACATCCCGGCGTGGCTGCCGCCGTTCCTGCTCTGCCCGGAACGCGTCATGACGATGATCGGATAGGAGGCGATGCGATGATCGCGGGATCCCAGGTTCGCGAGACGAAACAACAGAGCCGAGGAACGGAGGTGATCGTGCGATGACGTACGAGCCGAAGGCCGAGCACCGCTTCTCGTTCGGTCTGTGGACCGTCGGGAACATCGGCATCGACCCCTTCGGGGAGCCGGTGCGCGAGGCGCTGTCGCCGGTGCAGCTCGTGGAGCTGCTGGGCGACGTCGGCGCGTGGGGGGTGAACCTGCACGACAACGACCTGGTCCCGATCGACGCGACCGCGCACGAGCGCGACCAGATCGTCTCGGACTTCAAGAAGGCGCTCGACGCAACCGGGCTCGTCGTGCCGATGGCGACGACGAACCTGTTCCGCGACCCGATCTTCCGCGACGGCGCGTTCACGGCCAACGACCCGCGGGTGCGCGCGTTCGCGATCCGCAAGACGATGCGCGCGATCGACCTCGGGGTGGAGCTCGGCGCGACCACGTACGTGTTCTGGGGCGGGCGCGAGGGCGTCGAGACCGACTCGTCGAAGGACCCGCTCACGGCGCTCGAGCGGTACCGGGAGTCGATGGACTTCCTCTGCGCGTACGTGAAGGACCAGGGCTTCGAGCTGCGGTTCGCGCTCGAGTCGAAGCCGAACGAGCCGCGCGGCGACATCTACCTGTCGACGACCGGCGCCATGCTCGCCTTCATCGAGATGCTGGAGCACTCCGAGATGGTCGGCGTGAACCCCGAGGTCGCGCACGAGCACATGGCCGGCCTGAACTTCACGCACCACGTCGCGCAGGCCTGGGCCATGGGCAAGCTCTTCCACATCGACCTCAACGACCAGATCCCCGGCCGCTACGACCAGGACCTGCGGTTCGGGTCGGCCAACCCGAAGGCCGC